>CP107926.1:8070000-8425000 GCA_036015235.1 Streptomyces sp. NBC_00433
CGACGACGACGACCTGAACACCTACTGGGAGGGCAGCGGCACCAGCTCGCTGACCGTCTCGCTGGGTTCCAACGTCGACACCGGCTCGGTCGTGGTCAAGCTCAACCCCAGCGGCGCCTGGGGCGCGCGCACCCAGACCATCGAGGTCCAGGGACGTGAGCAGAGCGCCGGCGGCTTCACCCAGCTGGTCGCGCCCAAGAGCTACTCCTTCGACCCGGGCTCCGGCAACTCGGTGACCATCCCGGTCACCTCGCGGGTCGCCGACGTCCGGTTGGTCTTCAGCGGCAACTCCGGCGCGGGCGGCGGCCAGGCCGCCGAATTCCAGGTCATCGGCGTCCCGGGCCCGAACCCGGACCTCACCGTGACCGGGCTGACCGCGTCGCCCTCCGCCCCGGTGGAGACCGACCCGATCACGCTCAGCGCGACCGTGAAGAACGCCGGCACCAACTCCTCGCCGGCCAGCAACGTCAACTTCTACCTCGGCACCGTCAAGGTCGGCACCGCGAACGTCGGCGCCCTGACGGCCGGCGCGAGCACCGTCGTGACGGCGAGCATCGGCGCCAAGGACGCGGCCAGTTACCAGCTGACCGCCAAGGTGGACGAGGCCAACACGGTCGTCGAGCAGAACGAGACCAACAACTCCTACACCAACCCGACCGCCCTGGTGGTCAAGCCGGTCGACACCTCCGACCTGGTCGCCTCCCCGGTGGCCTGGTCGCCGGGCAACCCGTCGGCGGGCAACAACGTCGCCTTCTCGGTCGCCGTCAAGAACCAGGGCACCGTCGCTTCCGCTTCCGGCGCGCACAACATCACCCTGACCGTCGCGGACGCCACCACCGGCAGCGTCGTCAAGACGCTCACCGGCTCCTACAGCGGCGCGATCGCGGCCGGGGCCACCACCAGCCCGGTCAGCCTGGGCGGCTGGACCGCGGTCAACGGCAAGTACACGGTCAAGACCGTGATCGCCGCCGACGCGAACGAGCTGTCGATCAAGCAGGCCAACAACACCAGCAGCCAGTCGCTGTTCGTGGGCCGCGGCGCCAACATGCCGTACGACGCCTACGAGGCCGAGTCCGGCGTCCTGGCCGGCGGCGCGACGGTGCTCGGACCGAACCGCACCATCGGCGACCCCGCGGGCGAGGCGTCCGGCCGCAAGGCCGTGCACCTGGCGAGCAACGGCGCCTCGGTCGAGTTCACCACGCTGAACAGCACCAACACGCTGGTGACCCGCTTCAACATCCCGGACGGCACCGACTCGACCACGCTCGACATCTACGTCGACGGCACCTTCCTGAAGACCATCAGCCTGACCTCGAAGTACGAGTGGCTGTACGGCGACGAGGCCAGCCCCGGCAACTCGGCCGGCTCCGGCGCCCCGCGGCACATCTACGACGAGGCCAACGTGCTGCTCGGGACCACCGTCCCGGCAGGCCACAAGATCCGGCTGCAGAAGGACGCGGCGAACTCCGCGGCCTACTACAACATCGACTCCGTCGACCTGGAGCAGGCGACCGCGATCGCCAACCCGGACACGACGAAGTACGTCGTGCCGGCCGGCTTCACCCAGCAGGACGTGCAGAACGCGCTGGACGCCGCACGGCAGGACACCACCAAGCTCGGTGTCTACCTGCCTGCCGGCGACTACCAGACGTCCAGCAAGTTCAACGTCTACGGCCGCGCCATCAACGTGCTCGGCGCCGGTCCCTGGTTCACCCGCTTCTACACGCCCACCGGGCAGGAGAACACCGACGCCGGCTTCCTGGCCTCCGCCAGCGGCACGAAGTTCAGCGGCTTCGGCTTCTTCGGCAACTACACCAGCCGCATCGACGGCCCCGGCAAGCCGTGGGACCTCACCGGTGTGACCGGTATGACGATCGACAACGTGTGGATCGAGCACACCATCGTCGGTGTCTGGGGCACCAACGTCGACAACTCGACCATCACCAACCTGCGGATCCGCGACACCTTCGCCGACGGCGTCAACCTGACCAACGGGTCCAGCGGCAACACGGTCAGCAACATCGAGGCCAGGTCCACCGGTGACGACAGCTTCGCGCTCTTCCCGGCGATCGACCACACCAACGAGCAGGAGGTCAACAACACCTTCCAGAACCTGACGGTGAAGAACGTCTGGCGGGCGGCGGGCCTGGCGGTCTACGGCGGCGGTGGCAACACCTTCAGCAACCTCTACATCGCCGACAGCCTCACCTACCCGGGCATCACCGTCGGTTCGCTGCAGTTCGGCGGCATCCCGGCGCTCGGCTTCGAGTCCTCGCCGCAGACCACCTTCTCCAACATCTCGCTGGCGAGAGACGGCGGTCACTTCTGGGGACAGCAGGCCTTCCCCGCGCTGTGGATCTTCTCGGCCGAGTTCAAGCTCCAGGGTCTGCGGTTCAACAACATCGACATCACCGACCCGACGTACGCCGGTGTGATGTTCCAGACCAAGTGGAACGGCAGCACCTCGCTCAACCCGATCAGCGACACGGTCTTCACCAACCTGTCGGTGACCGGCGCCCACAAGAGCGGTGACGCCTTCGACGCCAAGTCGGGCTTCGGACTGTGGGCCAACCCGCAGCCCGAGTCCGGGCAGGGCCCGGCGGTCGGCTCCGTGACGATCAACGGGCTGCACGAGAGCGACAACGCGGTGGACATCCAGAACACCACCACCACCTTCACCATCAACGCAACCGGCTAGGGCCGCAGGCCGGAGGCGGTGCCCGCGTTCGAAACCTGAACGCAGGCACCGCGCCGCGTCCGTGACGGAGCGTAAGCGCGGCCGGATTGTATTCAGGTGATGAACGTGGGGGCTTGACGCCGCATTGGTCTAGTCCTACGGTCACCGATGCGCCGACAGTCAGGTCGGCGTCCACCGTTCATTCATCTGAATCAACGGACCGGGCTGTCCGCTATCGGAAGGCCTCCCCCCCATGCAAAGACCGCGCATCGCGCTGAAGACGCTCGGCGCCCTCACCGCAGTGCCCGCACTGGCCGCCGGCCTGCTGCTCGCCACCGGCGCCCCCGCACACGCCGCGGCCAACCCGGGCCCCGGCTTCCCGGCGCAATATGCCGCGCCCTACGCCGAGGTGTGGAATTCGCCGTCGGCGTTGACCAACGCCAAGAACGCCACCGGCATCAAGTACTTCACCCTCGCCTTCGTCATCGACGGCGGCGGCTGCAACGCCACCTTCAACGGCGACACCTCCATCACCGACGCGAGCTGGACCTCGGCCGTCAACAGCCTGCGGTCCTCCGGGGGCGACGTCATCGCGTCCTTCGGCGGCGCCTCCGGCACCGAGGAGGCCCTCGCCTGTACGTCGGTCTCCGCGCTGGAGACGCAGTACAAGCGGGTCATCGACGGGCTCAACCTGACCCGGGTCGACTTCGACATCGAGGGCAGCGCGCTCAACAACACCGCCGCCAACGACCGGCGCAACACCGCGCTCGCCGACCTCCAGCAGCAGTACGCCGTCCAGGGCAAGCGCCTGGACGTGCAGTACACCCTGCCGGTCGACCCCAGCGGCCTGGAGTCCAACTCCCTGAGCCTGCTGAACAACGCCAAGAGCCACAACCTGACCGTCAACCTCGTCAACATCATGACGATGGACTACGGGTCCGCGATGGACATGGGCAACGCCGCCATCAGCGCGGCGCAGGGCCTGCACACCCAGCTCGGCCAGATATGGAACACCAAGTCCTCCGCCCAGCTGTGGGCGATGGAGGGCAACACCCCGATGATCGGGGTCAACGACACCTCCAGCGAGGTCTTCTCCACCTCCGACGCCCAGGACGTGGAGAACTTCGCCAAGTCCAACGGCATCCAGGAGCTGTCCTTCTGGGCGCTCGGCCGCGACAAGGCCTGCGCCTCCAACGGCGGCTCCGCCCAGAGCGGCTGCAGCGGCACCTCGCAGTCCGCCTGGCAGTTCTCCAGCATCTTCAACGCCGTCACCGGCGGCGCCACCACCCCGCCGCCGACCGGCGGCGGCCCGATCCACTCCGGCTACGCCGACAAGTGCGTCGACATCGCGGCGGCCGCGACCGCCAACGGCACCGCGGTCCAGCTCTACGACTGCAACGGCACCACCGCGCAGAACTGGACCGTCGGCTCCGGCGGCACCCTGCAGGCGCTCGGCAAGTGCATGGACGTCGCGGCGGCCGGCACCGCCAACGGCACCAAGGTGCAGATCTACGACTGCAACGGCACCGGCTCCCAGGTCTGGCAGAAGGGCACCGGCAACACGCTGGTGAACCCCCAGTCCGGCAAGTGCCTGGACGCCACCGGCCGCAGCTCCGCCAACGGCACCCGGCTGCAGATCTGGACCTGCGCGGGCGGCACCAACCAGCAGTGGACGCTGTCGTCCTGACCGGACGGCAGTACGGCGGGAGCTGACCGGAAGGCGGCACTTTACGGCCGGAAGGAGCAGCGCCCCGCGCACGCCCGGCCCTGGGCGGGTCGCACGACCCGCCCGGGGCCGCCGCAAATCGCGCGCCCCCGCGGCGGTGATCGGCGAGTATCGGATCATCAGGCCGCCGCGGGACCGCCGCGGCGGCGCCGCCCCGCCCTCGCGAGGAGCCCCGATGAACACCGCTGAACTGCTGGCCGACGCCTACGGCCGCATCAAGGAGGTCGTCCACGACGCCGTCGAGGGACTGACCGCCGACGAACTGGCCGACCGCGTCGACCCGGCGGCGAATTCCGTCGGCTGGCTGGTCTGGCACCTCACCCGGGTCCACGACGACCATGTCGCCGCCGTCGCCGGCCGCCCGCAGACCTGGACCGAGGACGGCTGGGACGAGCGCTTCGGCCTGCCCTTCGACGCCGCCGACATCGGCTACGGCCACAACCCGGACCAGGTCGCCGAGGTGAAGGTCGGCTCCGCCCAACTGCTCACCGGCTACTACGACGCGGTGCACGAGCAGACCCTCCGCTACCTGCGCACGCTCGACGACGCCGACCTCGACACGGTGGTGGACCGCCGCTGGAGCCCGCCGGTGACCCTCGGGGTGCGGCTGGTCAGCGTGGTCTCCGACGACCTCCAGCACGCCGGCCAGGCCGCCTTCCTGCGCGGCATCCTGCTGCGCCGCCGCGGCTGAGCGGCGCAGGGGCCGCGGGGGCAGCCCGATGCTAGAATTACTTAACCTAAGTTAAGTAACTGACCCGGGCGGGGTGTGAACGGCCTGATGGCGACCGAAGACGCGACCAAGCGAATACAGCGGCGGCCACCGCGTATCGCAGCCGACCATCCGAACTACAAGTGGGTGGCGCTGTCCAACACCACCCTCGGCATGCTCATCGCCACGATCAACTCCTCGATCGTGCTGATCTCGCTGCCCGCGATCTTCAACGGCATCAGGCTCGACCCGCTCCAGCCCGGGAACGTCAGCTACCTGCTGTGGATGCTGATGGGCTACATGCTCGTCACCGCCGTCCTGGTGGTCACGCTCGGCCGCCTCGGCGACATCCTCGGCCGGGTCAAGATCTACAACGCCGGCTTCCTCATCTTCACCGTCACCTCGGTGATCCTCTCCGTCGACCCGATGCACGGCGGCGGCGGAGCGCTGTGGCTGATCGGCTGGCGGGTCGCCCAGGCGGTCGGCGGATCCATGCTGATGGCCAACTCGGCGGCGATCATCACCGACGCCTTCCCGGCCCGCCAGCGCGGCATGGCCCTCGGCGTGAACATGGTGGCCGGCATCGCCGGCTCCTTCATCGGCCTGGTCCTCGGCGGCCTGCTCGCCGAGTGGAACTGGCGCTCCATCTTCTGGGTCAACGTGCCGATCGGCCTGATCGGCACCGTGTGGGCCTACCGCTCGCTGCACGAGACCGGGGTGCGCCGCCCGGCCAGGATGGACTGGTGGGGCAACATCTCCTTCGCCGCCGGCCTGACCGCGCTGCTGGCCGGCATCACCTACGGCATCCAGCCCTACGGCGGCCACACCATGGGCTGGACCAACCCCTGGGTGCTCGCCGGACTCATCGGCGGCGTCGCGACGCTGGTGGCCTTCTGCCTGATCGAGAACGCCGTCGCCGAGCCGATGTTCCCGCTCGCGCTGTTCCGCAACGCGGCCTTCGCCGGCGGCAACGCGGCCACCCTGCTGGGCTCCATCGCCCGCGGCGGCCTGCAGTTCATGCTGATCATCTGGCTGCAGGGCATCTGGCTGCCGCTGCACGGCTACAACTACGCCGACACGCCGCTGTGGGCCGGCATCTACCTGCTGCCGCTCACCGTCGGCTTCCTGGCCGCGGGACCCGTCGCGGGCGCGCTGTCCGACCGCTACGGCGCCCGGCTGTTCGCCGCCTCCGGCTTCGTGGTGATGGCCGGCTCCTTCGCCGGACTGCTGCTGATCCCCACCGACTTCAGCTACTGGGTCTTCGCGCTGGTGGTCTTCCTCAACGGCCTCGGCGGCGGCCTGTTCGCCGCGCCCAACACCTCGATCATCATGGCCAGCGTGCCCGCGGAGTCCCGCGGCGCCGCCTCCGGCATGCGCGCCACCTTCCAGAACGCCGGCATGGTGCTGTCCATCGGCGTCTTCTTCTCGCTGATGGTCGCCGGCCTCGCCCGCTCGCTGCCGCACACCCTCAGCACCGGCCTCATGGGCCAGGGCGTGCCCGCGGCCAACGCCCACGAGGTGGCGAACCTGCCCCCGGTCGGCACCCTCTTCGCCGCCTTCCTCGGCTACAACCCGATCCAGCAGTTGCTCGGCTCCGACCTGCTCGGCAAGCTCCCCGCGGCCGACGCGCACACCCTGACCGGGCGGGAGTTCTTCCCGCACCTGATCTCGGGTCCCTTCCACGACGGCCTGGTCGTGGTGTTCGCCCTGGCGATCGTGATGTCCTTGGTCGCAGCAGGCGCGTCGCTGATCCGCAGTCGCCGCACCAGCACGGACAGCTGACCGCGGCAGGACCCAGGAGGCGCCCCGCCATGACCGACACCGACGGGCGCGGGGCGCCCTCCTCCTCCGCCGTCTCCCGGCTGCGGCTGGTCATCGCCCGGCTCTACCGCCAGCTCGCGCAGGCCTCGGGCGACGACCTCAACCTCACCTACGCCCAGCTGTCCGCGCTGGCCAGGACCCTGGAGCACGGCCCGCTGCGGATCGGTGAGCTGGCCGCCCACGAGCAGGTCGCGGCCCCCTCACTGACCCGGACGATGGCGCCGCTGATCGCCGCGGGCCTGGTCGCCAAGCAGCCCGACCCCTCAGACGGCCGCTCCTGGCTGGTCAGCACCACCTCCGAGGGCGCCGACCTGCTCGGCCGCATCCGCCGCGAGCGCTCCGAGCTGCTGGCCCGCAGGATGGCCCGGCTCGACCCCGGCCGGCTCGACACCCTGCTGGCGGCGCTGCCCGTCCTGGAGCAGCTGCTGACCGAGCCGGAGCCCGAGCCCCCGGCCGGGACCGGCGGGGGCTGAACCGCCGTCACGACC
This sequence comes from Streptomyces sp. NBC_00433, assembly GCA_036015235.1. NCBI lineage: Bacteria > Bacillati > Actinomycetota > Actinomycetes > Kitasatosporales > Streptomycetaceae > Streptomyces > Streptomyces sp. NBC_00433. The sequence goes on from CP107926.1 coordinate 8,077,422, forward strand.
GGGTCCGGCCCGCCGTCACACCCGGGTCGAGCCGCCCGCGCCCGGCTCCAGCGGCGGCGCGGAGAAGCCGCAGTGCGCCCGGCACTCCGGCTGCGGCGGCGGAGGGGCCCCGTCCTCCCGCAGCGCCCCCGCCGGCACCAGGGTGAAGGCCAGCAGCGCCGCCAGCCCGCACAGGCCCGCGCAGATGTACATCGACGAGCCGAAAGCCGCGTCCACCCTGTGCGGCGAGCGGTAGGCCTGGTTCGACAGGCCCACCAGCAGCGGCAGCGCGGCCACGATCAGCAGTTGCGCGACCCGGGCCGCCGCGTTGTTCACGCCGCTGGCGATGCCGGCGTGGTCGACGGCCACCGAGGCCAGCACGGTGGCCGTCAGCGGTGCCACGAAAATGCTCATCCCCAGCCCCTGCACCACCACCGCGGGCAGCACGTCGAGCACGTACGACGACGAGCCGGGGCCGAGCCGGGTGAGCAGCAGCAGCCCGGCCGCGGTCACCAGCGGGCCCACCGTCAGCGGCAGCCGCGGCCCGATCCGCTGGGCCATCGCACCCGCGGGCGCCGACAGCAGCAGCAACAGCACGGTCACCGGCAGCGTCGCGAGCCCGGCCCGCAGCGCGCTGTAGCCGGCGGCGATCTGCAGTTGCACGGGCAGCACGAAGAACACCCCGCCGATCGCCGCGTACAGACACAGCGTCACCACGTTCATCGAGGTGAAGAGCCGGGAGGAGAAGACCGACAGCGGCAGCATCGGGTGCTCCCGCCGGCGCTCGGTCCGCACGAAGGCGACCCCGCAGGCCACCCCCGCCGCCGCGGGCACCACGATCGACGGCCACGGCGGATGGCCGGCTGCGGTGATCAGCGCGTAGGTGATGCCGGCCAGGCACAGCGCGGCCAGCGCGGCGCCCCGCACGTCGAAACTGCCGGACGCCGTACGGTCGCGGCTCTCGGGCACATGGCGGACCGCGATCGCCACCACCACCGCGGCCAGCGGCAGGTTGACCAGGAAGATCCACCGCCAGCCGGGGCCGTCCACCAGGTACCCGCCGAGGAAGGGCCCGACCGCGCCGGCCACCCCGCCGAGCCCCGACCAGGCGCCGACCGCCTTGGCCCGGTCCTCCGGCCGGAAGGACGACTGCACCAGCGCCAGCGAACCCGGCGTCAGCAGCGCGCCGCCCACCCCCTGCAGGGCGCGGGCGGCGATCAGCACCCCGGTGCCCGGCGCGGCCCCGCACGCCGCCGAGGCCAGCGCGAACCACACCACGCCGATGACGAAGACCTTGCGCCGCCCGTAGCGGTCGCCGAGGCCGCCGCCGAGCAGGATCAGCCCGGCCAGCGTCAGCAGGTAGCCGTTCACGGTCCACTGGAGGTCGGCGAGGGTCGCGCCCAGGTCCTCGCCGATGCGCGGGAGCGCGATATTGACGATGGTGCCGTCGAGCAGCGCCATCCCCGACCCGAGCACCGAGCACGCCAGCACCCAGCGACCCGTCGCCGACGCCAGCGGTACACCCACTGCGGGCTGCTCCGGTGTCATACGGCCACCTTATGGTGTCGCCGCCGCGGCCGGGGGGCGACGCGGTCATGGCTCGCGCGAGCGGGGCGGTGCTGCGGTGCGGGCGGGCGACGGATAACAATGGTCGGGCCCGACGCAAGCCGTAGCTAAGGAGACGTGGATGCCGCACCAGCGTGCCGGGACACCGGCCCGGCCGGAGGACCTGGTCGACGTACCCCGCCTGATCACGGCGTATTACGCGCTGCACCCCGACCCGGAGGACCCTGGGCAGCGGGTGGCGTTCGGGACGTCGGGGCACCGCGGCTCGTCGCTCGACACCGCGTTCAACGAGGACCACATCGCGGCGACCAGCCAGGCGATCTGCGACTACCGCGGCGGGCAGGGCACCACCGGCCCGCTCTTCCTCGGCGCCGACACCCACGCGCTGTCGGAGCCCGCCAGGGTCACCGCGCTGGAGGTCTTCGCCGCCAACGGCGTGACCGTGCTGCTCGACGAGCGCGACGGCTGGACGCCGACCCCGGCGGTCTCGCACGCCATCCTGACCTTCAACAGCGGCCGCACCGCCCACCTTGCGGACGGCGTCGTCGTCACCCCGTCGCACAACCCGCCGGCCGACGGCGGCTTCAAGTACAACCCGCCCAGCGGCGGCCCCGCCGCCTCCGACGCGACCACCTGGATCCAGGACCGGGCCAACCAGCTGATCACCGACGGCCTCAAGGGCGTCCAGCGCATCGGCTACGCGCGGGCGCTGGCCGCCGACACCACCTCCCGCTACGACTTCCTCGGCCGCTACGTGGACGACCTGCCGTCCGTGCTCGACCTGGTGGCGGTGCGCCGGGCCGGCGTCACGATCGGCGCCGACCCGCTCGGCGGCGCCTCCGTCGAATACTGGGGCCGGATCGCCGAATGGCACGGCCTTGACCTGACGGTGGTCAACCCGCAGGCCGACCCCACCTGGCGCTTCATGACGCTGGACTGGGACGGCAAGATCCGGATGGACTGCTCGTCGCCGTACGCGATGGCCTCGCTGATCGCCCGCAAGGACGACTACGCCATCGCGACCGGCAATGACGCCGACGCCGACCGGCACGGCATCGTCACCCCCGACGGCGGGCTGATGAACCCCAACCACTACCTCGCGGTGGCCATCTCCTACCTGTCGGGGCACCGCGAGCAGTGGGGTCCCGACCTGGCCATCGGCAAGACCCTGGTGTCGTCCTCGATGATCGACAAGGTCGTCGCCGACCTCGGCAGGCCGCTCACCGAAGTGCCGGTCGGCTTCAAGTGGTTCGTGGACGGGCTGCGCGGCGGCACCCTGGCCTTCGGCGGCGAGGAGTCGGCCGGCGCGTCCTTCCTGCGGCGCGACGGCGGCGCCTGGACCACCGACAAGGACGGCATCCTGCTGGCGCTGCTCGCCGCCGAGATCACCGCGGTCACCGGGCGCACCCCCTCCGAGCACTACGCCGACCTGACCGGGCGGTTCGGGTCGCCCGCCTACGCCAGGATCGACGCGCCCGCCGACCGCCGGCAGAAGGCCGTCCTGGCGAAGCTGTCGGCCGACCAGGTCCCGGCCAGGGAGCTGGCGGGCGAGCCGGTCACCGCGGTGCTCACCGAGGCGCCCGGCAACGGCGCGGCGCTCGGCGGCATCAAGGTGTGCACCGACAACGCCTGGTTCGCCGCCCGCCCTTCGGGCACCGAGGACGTCTACAAGATCTACGCCGAGTCCTTCCACGGCGCCGACCACCTCGCCGAGGTGCAGCAGGAGGCGCAGGCGATCGTCGGCGCCGCACTGGGCGGCTGAGCCCGCGCGCCGCGGCCGGGGGGCCCAAGGAGGCCGGGACCCCCGGCGCGGGGACGGCTCAGGCCGGCTGGGCTGCCTGGGGGCCGGCTTAGGCGCCGCCGCGCAGCAGTTCCGCGTGCGAGCCGACCTCCGCGATCCGGCCCTCGTCCATCACCACGATCCGGTCGGCGTTCCTGACGGTCGACAGCCGGTGCGCCACCACGAAGACCGTACGGCCGCGCACCAGCCGGGTGAGCGCCTGCTGCACGAGGGCCTCGGAGCGCGAGTCCAGCGCCGAGGTGGCCTCGTCCAGGATCAGCACCCGGGGGTCGCGGATCAGCGCCCTGGCGATGGCGAGGCGCTGCTTCTGCCCGCCGGACAGCCGCCCCCCGGACACCGCCGCCTTGCCGTCGTTCTGCTCCAGGTCGGGCGCCTGCAGCACCTCGCCGATCGAGCGGGCCGACTCCAGGCCCTTGCCGATCTGCGGCGTCAGGGTCAGCAGCGTGGTGACCGAGCCGGTGAGGCCGGAGAAGTACGTCTGCTGCGCGGCGGTCTCGATCGCCTCGACGTCCCTGATCACCTTGTCACACCGCCCCTTACATCACCACCACGGACCGCAGGACGTCACCGGCCTGCATGCGGGTGAAGGCGTCCTCGATCTCGTCCAGCGCGATGGTCTCGCTCACGAAGGCGCCCAGGTCGAGGCGCCCTTGGAGGTGCAGGTCGATCAGCATCGGGAAGTCGCGCGACGGCAGGCAGTCGCCGTACCAGGACGACTTGAGCGCGCCGCCGCGGCCGAAGACGTCGAGCAGCGGGAGCTCCAGCCGCATCTCCGGGGTGGGCACCCCGACCAGGACGACGGTGCCCGCCAGATCCCGGGCGTAGAAGGCCTGTTCGTACGTCTCCGGGCGGCCGACCGCGTCGATCACCACGTCGGCGCCGTGCCCGCCGGTCAGCTCGCGGATCGCTTTGACGGGGTCCTGGACCCGGGAGTTGACGGTGTGGGTGGCGCCCAGCGCGGAGGCGGTGGCGAGCTTGCGGTCGTCGAGGTCCACCGCGATGATCCGGGCGGCGCCGGCCAGCCGCGCCCCGGCGACCGCCGCATTGCCCACCCCGCCGCAGCCGATCACCGCGACCGAGTCGCCACGGCCGACCGCGCCGGTGTTGACCGCGGCGCCGATCCCGGCCATCACACCGCAGCCGAGCAGCCCGGCCACCGACGGCGACACCGAAGGGTCGACCTTCGTGCACTGCCCGGCCGCCACCAGGGTCTTCTCGGCGAAGGCGCCGATGCCCAGGGCGGGGGAGAGCGCCGTGCCCGCGGCCGTGGTCATCTTCTGCCGGGCATTGTGGGTGTCGAAGCAATACCAGGGCCGCCCGCGCAGGCACGCCCGGCACCGGCCGCACACCGCACGCCAGTTGAGGATCACGAAGTCGCCGGGCACCACCTCGGTGACGCCCTCCCCGACCTCCTCGACCAGACCCGCGGCCTCGTGCCCGAGCAGATACGGGAAGTCGTCGCCGATACCGCCCTGCCGGTAGTGCAGATCGGTGTGGCAGACCCCGCACGCCTGGACCCGCACCACCACCTCGCCGGGACCCGGGTCGGGCACCGTCACCGTCTCGATCCGTACCCGCTCGCCCTTGCCGGGTGCCACCACCCCGCGGACTTCCTGTGCCATGGCTGAGCCCTCCTTCGCCGACGTCCACCGCTGACCCTAGGGGTCGGAGGAGGGCCCGCGGCAGTATGCGGCAGGGTCCGACCGGGTGGCGCCCCAGCAGGCGGCCCGCGCCGCCCGCCTGCCGCACGGTCCCGCCCGCCGGTCAGCGGCGGGCCGCTCCCCTGGCCCGGCGGTAGAGCACCGCGCCGCCGAGCAGCAGCGCCAGGCTGCCCGCGGCCGCCGTGCCGACACCGCCGGCCCCGGTGTGCGCCAGCGTCGGGGCGTCGGGCGCCGTCTCTGCGGGCGACACCTGCTCGGGCACACTGCCGGGCGGTGCCGGGATCGGGGCGTGGACCGGCGGCGGCGGGGTCTCGCCGTTCACCGCCGTGTTGCCGCCGGACGGGTTGCCGACGCCGACCGCGCTCACACCGTTGCCCGACAGGTTCAGCGGCAGGTCGAGCGGCAGCAGCAGCCCGTTGCCCGCCAGCACACCCGCCGAGCCGTGCGTGTCACCCGCCGCGTGCGCGCCGCCCGAGCGGCCGCGCGCGATACCCGAGGCCACCGACTCGTCGGCCGCGGAACCCGCATGGCGGGCCGGGCGGGCCGAACCGCTCCTGCCGGGTGCCGCGGCCGACGAGGACGACCCCGACGACACGTTCGCACACGCGTTGCCCGACACCGAGTTCAGCAGGCCGACCACACTGATCGTATTTCCGCAGGCATTCACCGGCACATGCACGGGAACCTGCGCCGAATTGCCCGACAGGACTCCCGGTGAACCCGAGGCATCCCCTTCGGCGGCCGCATCAGCCTGCGCATATCCCGCGGAGGCCAGCACGCCGCCGGCGACCATCGCGGTGACAAGTCCCTTTCGGGCGAGCCTGTTCATACGATTCCTGCCTTCCGGACATCAACACGGGCCGCATGCCCGCACCGTGACAACGTCGCAGAGGGCCAATCACGTCATGCCGGCGGCTGATTTCATCCCAACGGGTGGGTTTTCGCCACCGAGTTGTGACAGCCGGATATTCACACCGGAGAAAGCGGTGACGACATGGCGGCCCGTCAGGCCGCCGCCGCTTCCTCGTCCTCGATACGCGCTCGGGCCGCCGCCAGCGCAGGGACGATCTCCCGGGTACCGGTGGTCACGCACAACGTGTACGCGGTGTCCCGGAGTTGCTGCGCGATGCGCGGGTCCGTGCTGTCGGCGTCGGAAAGTGCCTCGTAGCGTTCCACCAGGTTCCGCAGGACCGTCGGGTGGGCCATCAGCATCTTCGTACTCCTCGGTGATCGGTGAAGTCGCCCCCCGTATGCCCGCTCCCCACGAGGCGCATGCGGGATACACGCGCAATGTCGCGCACGTCTCATCGGCGCACGGGCCCGCCGCGCCGCCGCCCGCGCCCCCCAACTGCCCCCGCACGGAAGAGGACCGGGCGGGGGACCTGGATGGATGTCCCCCGCCCGGCCCGTGGAGCCCGGCGCTTTTCGCCGACGGAGCGACGAGTCGACCGATCGATACGGCCTGACCGCCGCCCCTTGCCCGACTCTCGCCTTAGTCGATACTGCGCAGGATGTGCGTCTCGCTCAGGTCGTCCTCATATCCCGCCAGACGGATCGGGGCGCACCGGGACCAGGTGTCCAGGGGGCCCTCGTCGTCCATGAGCGCCGCGGACTCGCCTTTGTGCTCCGCCGCTGTCTCTTTGCGCTTGAGCTGATCTCGTGACACCGCGCACTCCTTAGCGTCGCGTCGACCGGATGCGCCCTACGCGGCCATGGCCCTGCGTCGGACGCCCGGATGGATTCCAATTTCGGGCGGTGCGGACGCGGTGGCGCCTTGCGGTAGCCGGAATCGTGGCCGAGGTGGCGACTCGCTCCGGGACGGGTCCAAGGGGCCGGTACATCCCCTGGAACCTGCTCGTCCAGCACAGCGTATTCTGTCCGGCCCCGCCGCCACCAGCCGGTTTTGCCTCGTGTTCAGCTCCGGGGCGCCACCCGTACAACCGGCCGGACCCGGACCCGGCCGCCGCAGCACTGGGCACGGTTGCTACCGTTTCCCGTGCTCAAGAGCGAGAAGTACCGTAAAAACCCGACTGGGCCATCCGGGTCCGAGATACCCGGCCCGGCGCCCACCGGGCGCAAAAACCGGCTGCTCGCGGATATCGGCCCGCTGCGCGAGCACGCCGACTTCCGCCGTCTGTGGTTCGGCAACACCGTGTCCTACATCGGCCAGCAGATGACGGCGATGGCCGTCGCGCTCCAGGTCTACGCGATCACCGGCTCCAGCTTCTACGTCGGCCTGGTCGGCCTGTGCTCCCTGGTGCCGCTGGTCGTCTTCGGGCTCTACGGCGGCGCCGTCGCCGACGCCGTGGACCGCCGCAGGCTCGGCCTGGTGACCTCGACCGGCCTCACGGTCCTGTCCGCGGCGCTCGCCGCCGTGGCGATACTCCATGTGCGGTCCATCGCGGTGCTCTACGCGATCGTCGCCCTCCAGGCGGTCTGCTTCGCCATGAACTCCCCGGCCCGCTCCTCGATGATCCCCCGCCTGCTGCCCCCCGAGCAGCTGCCCGCGGCCAACGCGCTCGCGTCGCTGGCCGGCGGCGTCGGGCAGATGGCAGGACCCATGCTCGGCGGCGTCTTCGTCGGCCTGTGGGGCTACCAGGCCGCCTACCTGATCGACGCCGCCGCCTTCACCGCCTCCCTCTACGCGATGTGGCGGCTGCCCGCGATGCTCCCGGGCGACGGCGACGGGGCCGTCCGCCGCCGCCCCTCGGTCGTCGAGGGCCTGCGCTACCTGGCCGCCCGGCCCAACCTGCGCACCACCTTCGTCTCCGACCTCGCGGCCATGGTGCTGGCCCAGCCGCGCGTCCTCTTCCCCGCGGTCGCGGGCCTGTGGTTCGGCGGCGACACCCGCACGGTCGGCCTGCTGGCCGCCGCACCCGCGGTGGGCGCCCTGCTGGGCAGCGTCTTCTCCGGCTGGTACGGCCGCGTACGCCGCCAGGGCTTCGCCGTCCTGGCCGCGGTGGCCTCCTGGGGCGCCGCGGTCGCCGTCTTCGGCCTGACCCGCAACCTCTGGCTCGGCCTGTGCTTCCTCGCCCTCGCGGGCTGCGCCGACACCGTCAGCATGGTCTTCCGCAACACCATGCTCCAGTCCGCCGCCCCCGACGACATGCGCGGCCGCCTCCAGGGCGTCTTCCTCGTCGTGGTCGTCGGCGGCCCCCGCCTCGGCGACTTCCTCGCCGGCACCACCGCCGACCTCTTCTCCCCGACGACCGCCGTCGTCGGCGGCGGCCTCGCGTGCATCGCCGCGATCACGCTGACCGCGCTTTTCCAGCGCGGCTTCCTCTCCTACGACTCCCGGCGACCGGTCGCCTGAAACGCCGGTCGCCCGGCGCGTGCGCCGGCCGGGACGCGGGCAGTCGCCTGCGACCGCGGGCGGGCGCCGGGGCGCCGTACCCGGCGGGGCGCTGACACTGCGCGACGCCTGGCGCTGGGGGACCTCCCACCGAAGGCAGGGGGACTGCTCTGCGTTGTCGCAGTCGTCCGGGTGTTGTGAGGGCGACTCATCCGCCCTGCGACGTACCGCGCCGGACGCCGTGAACCTGCGTGGTCGCAGGAACCAGCCGTGGAGCAGGGCGGCTGCAATGGCCGCGAGGTGGTGCTGTCACGGGCCGGCCGCTGCCGCCGCGGCCGTCAGGAGGGTCGGTCGCTCTGCGGTGCCCGCCGCCGGCGACCCGCGCGGCTCCGCCGTCGAACCGGGGCAGGCGGCGCGCAGCGCGGCCAGCAGCTCTCCGGCGAGCGCGGCCCGTACCGAGGGATCCAAGTCCGCGCCCCGCCCCGAGGTCACCGCCCGGCCTCGCCGACGTAGACCCACGCGCCGCCCTCCCGCACGAAGCGGCTGTCCTCGTGCTGCTCGCCCGACGCGCCGCCGGCGCGGTAGCGCGCCCGGAATTCCACCGTCCCTTCCGAGTGGAAGGCGCTGCCCCCCGTGCTGCCGAGGATCTCCAGGCCGGTCCAGCGCACGTCCCGGTCCAGGGCCAGCTCGCGCGGCCTGGTCGAGGAGTGCCAGCTGCGCAGCAGATAGGCGGCGTCGCCCACGGCGAAGGCGCTGTAGCGCGACCTCATCAGCTGCTCGGCTGTCGCAGCCGCGGTACGACCCGCGTGCAGCGCGCCGCAGCAGTCGGCATATGCGGCGGCCAGGCCGCAGGGGCAGGGGGCGGGCTTGCGTGGCGCGGACATGCTCCGATTGTCGCGGACGATCGCTGCGCCATTCGCAGCAACGGGTGTTTCGTCCGCGGCTGAGCGGAAATGCGCTGACGGGGCAGCGGTCCCGCGGTCCCGCGCGACGGAAGGACACCACCGTGAGTACGGCACCCCAGCAGCACGCAGAACCCTCGGCCCAGGTCACCGTCACCCTCGACAGCTGCGCCAAGGAGGACGCCAGGACCGTGCTCGACGCGCTGCACACCAGCTTCGCGGGCGACCGCGGCACCGAGGACCCGCCCCGCGAGGCGCCCGGCGGCGGCCCCATCGTCTGGACCGCCACCTTCGACGTGGCCCGCACGCTCGCCGTACCGGGCAGCCCCGCCCGACTCGCCGACCCCGTCACCCTCACCGCCCAAGGCGGCTACCACGCGGTCGACCGCCTCCGCGAGGGCCTCGCCGAATCCTTCGCCGTCACGGTCGTCGGCACGGCCTCCGGCGACCAGGAGGAGGAAGTGGGCTTCCGCCTGGAAAACCGCTGACCAGCTCTTCGGGGCGACCTTCAGCATGCTGCGGCGAGCACCGCCGGTCACTTGTCCAGGGCGACCCTGACGAGCGCCGCGGCCAGCACCGCCGGCTCCGCGTCGCCCGCGGCCCGCCGCAGCGGCGCGGGCCGGTCGGGCAGGCCTGCCTCAGCCGCGCCCTGCAAGGCCTTGCTGTCGAAGAAGGGTGCGATGTCCGGCCACACCAGCTGGACCTCCCGCAGGAAGATGTCCGCCCCGGCCGGCCCGATCCCCGGGAACTCCCGCAGTGCCGCGCGCAGCGCGCCCAGATCGGCGCCGGCCTCCTCGTGCAGCCTCCGCAGATCCCCGCCGTAGCGCTCGGTCGCCAGCGCCGCGCCCTTGCCGAGCTGAGTCGCGGTGCTCTCGTCATAGCGCCGATAGCCGCCGCGCCCCAGCGCGTCCACCCGCTCCTGCCAGGTCGCTGCGGCCATCCGCCGCGGGTCCCGCAGTCCCGCTTCCGCGAGGGCGCGTGCCGTCGCCACGGCCGTACCGCTGCGGATGCGTGCGCTCAGCAGCACGGTCAGGACGAGCAGCCGGTACAGCGGCTGCGGTGTGTCGCGGAGCGCGATCCCGGCCTCGGCGGCGTACGTCTGGCCGTACGCCGCCAGTACCCTCTCGACGCGCTCGCCCTCTCCCATGCCGAGTCCTTACCCGGGCATACGAGACATACGCATCTCCCCTGCGGGGTGGCTCGATGACCCTGCCTCCTGCGGTGACGCCGCTCCCCACCGCCGGTGGGGGCTGGCCGCGCCGTTCCCCGCGCCCCCAGGTGGTTGCCACTTGCCGTGGCGTCGCTTTCTTTCCCGCCTCTTCGGCGGGGCGCGCCGTTCCCCGCGCCCCTGAAAAACGGTCATCCCCCTGCGCAGAGCCCAGCCCCTCCCAAACGCCCGGACGCAGGAGGACGCAGGCCCAAAGGGGCGCGGGGAACGGCGCGCCCCCTCACGATGCACGCGCGGACAAGCACCGCACCGCAAGGGGCAATCACCCCAGGGGCGCGGGGAACTGCGCGACACGCCACGACACAGCGGCACTGTGAACGCGACAGGACGTGGCACCCACCGAGGGGCGCGGGGAACTGCGCCACACGCCACGACGCGGCGGGACTGTGAGTGCGACAGGACGGGGCTGCCCCCGGGAAGGTCAGGGCGGCGCGTGCGCTGCGCGCACGGCGGCGATCGTGTCGGCCTCGGAGGCCGGCTTGTCCGGGCGGTAGCGGACGACGCGGGCGAAGCGGAGGGTGAGGCCCGCCGGGTAGCGGGAGGAGACCTGGACACCGTCGTAGGCGATCTCGACGACAAGCTCCGGGCGGACGGCCACGACGTGGCCGTCGTCGCTGACGGCGAGGTCGAGGAGGCGATCCGTCTGCCAGGAGAGCACCGCGTCGGTGAGCCCCTTGAAGGTCTTGCCGAGCATGACGAAGGACCCGTCCTCGCCCCGCGCCCCCAGGTGCAGGTTGGACAGCTTGCCGGTGCGCCGCCCGTGCCCCCACTCGGCGGCGAGCACCACGAGGTCCAGTGTGTGGACCGGCTTGACCTTGATCCAGGAGGCCCCGCGGCGCCCGGCCGCGTAGGGAGCGTCGTCACCCTTGACGACGACCCCTTCGTGCCCGCGCTCCAACGTGGCCGCCATGAAGTCCTCGGCCGCACGCAGCGCCGCGGGGTCCGCGGGGTCGGCGACGACGGCCCGCCGTACCCGGGCCCGCTCGGGTACGAGCGCGTCGAGCTCCGCGCGGCGCTCGACGTACGGCAGGCCGAGCAGATCGCGGTCGTCCGCGTAGAGCACGTCGAAGAAGACCGCGTGCACGGGCATGGCGCGGGCGGCCGCGGCGACGTCGACCCGGGAGCCGACGCGGCCCGCGGTCTCCTGGAAGGGCCGCGGCCGCCCCTCGGCGTCGAAGGCCAGCACCTCCCCGTCGAGGACGAACCGCAGGCCGGCCAGGGCGCGTACGGTCGTGACGATCTCCGGCAGGCGGTCGGTGACGTCGTCGAGCGTGCGGGTGAAGAGCCGGACGTCGTCGCCGTCGCGATGCGCCTGGATGCGGATGCCGTCGAGCTTCTCCTCGACCGCGCACGGCCCGCCGATCTTGGCGACGGCCTCCGGCACGGACTTGGCGGAGGCCGCGAGCATGGGCAGCAGCGGGCGGCCCACGGCGAGCCGGAAGTCGGCGAGCGCGGCCGGGCCCTGGGCGAGCAGCGCCTGGGCGACCGGTTCGAGGGCGCCGGCCAGCATGACCGCCCGCCTCACGTCGGCGGGTGACGCCCCGGTGGCCGCCGCCAGGCCCTCCGCCGCGGCGGCGTCGAGCGCGCCCTGCCGGACCTCGCCGGTGATCAGGCCGATCAGGTACTCCTGCTCGACGGCGGTGGCCGCGCCCAGCAGGTCCTGGAGCAGGCCGCGCCGCCCTGCCTGCGCGCCCTGGCCGGAAACGGCGGCGACCGCGGTGAGCGCCGCGTCCACCTCGGCGACGGTCAGCGCGGCGCCGGGCGCGGGCGCCGCCCGGTCCCGGAGCGCGGCCCAGCCGACGCCGAGCCGGCCCTGCGGGAGCCGGCCCGCGAGGTAGGCGATGGCGATGGGGGCGTCCTGCGGTCCGACGTCCCGGAAGAAGCCGGCGAGGAGTTCGGTCTTGCGGGATCGCGACGACGTGTCCGCGACCTCCCGCGAGACCCGGGCGACCTCGGCGAAGAGCATGTGTCCATCCTGCGACGGCCCGGGGCGAAGTGCGCGGGTTCACTCGAACGGGTAATCGAAAAGGTGTGCGAACAGGGGTTATGGTGAGGGCATGAGCCATCAGCAGACGTCACTCTTCGCCACCGGCGCACCGGCCCTCGGCAGCCTGGACCGGGCGCGGCGCACCGCGCTCGGGCGCGGCGCGTGGATAGACGTGCTGCCGGGCTGGCTGAGCGGTGCCGACGACCTCTTCGCCGAGCTGGCCGACCGGGTCCCGTGGCGCGAGGAGCGCCGCGCCATGTACGACAGCGTGGTGGCTGTGCCGCGCCTGCTCGCCCACTACGGCGAGGGCGAGCGGCTGCCGGACCCGGTGCTCACCGAGGCCCGCGACCGGCTGAGCGGGCACTATGCGGCGGAGCTGGGGGAGTCCTTCGTCAGCGCGGGCCTGTGCTTCTACCGGGACGGCCGGGACAGCGTCGCCTGGCACGGCGACCGTTTCGGGCGCGGTGCCACGCGCGACACGATGGTCGCGATCCTCTCGCTCGGCGAGCCCCGGCCGCTGCTGCTGCGCCCGCGCGGCGGCGGCGCCCCCGCCTCCAAGGTGCCGCTGGGCCACGGCGACCTGATCGTGATGGGCGGCAGTTGCCAGCGCACGTGGGACCACGCGATACCCAAGACCCGCTCGGCGGTCGGCGGCCGGATCAGCGTCCAGTTCCGCCCCCGCGGCGTGGCCTGACGCCCACCCCGCGGGCCGGTTCCGTCCGGGGCGGCCAGGGCGGGATGTGTCCGCAGGTGCGGGGCGCGGGTGGGCGCGCATGATGGAAGGGGGCCGTCCGGAGTATCAGCCGGGCGGCGGACCCGGCCGGTTTCCGCCGCTTGCGGGTGGGCAGGCGGGCGGGTGGACGGGCCGGCGCGGCGGCGCAGGCGTACCACCCCGAGCAGGAAGGACGTGGTGATCCGTGCGAACCGCATCCCTCTCAGCATGTCCGGCCGCCGTCCTGCGGGCGGCGTCCGGCGCAGACCTCAGGCCGCCGGGTGAAGCAGGTGCGGCGACATGACCGAGCGGATCGACGGCACCATGGGCGACGACGTGTATCAGCCGGACGACAGCAGCGAGATCCAGGAGGACACCGGGCCCCTGGAACCCGAGGACACCCTGGACGACCGGGGGATCGCCGAGGTGCTCGACGAGGGGTATTCACCTCCCGAGCGTCCCTTGGGCGTGGACGACGTCGGTACGACGGCGGCGGAGCAGCAGGCGGGCGAGAGCCTGGACGAGCGGTTGCCGCGCGAGCGCCCCGACGTCGAGCCGAGCCCGGACGACGGCCTGGGCGACGCGAGCGACACCGATGGCGAGCTGGTCGACGTGGAGGCGGGCGAGCTGCGCTCCGGCCGGCTGGTCGCCCCCGACGAGGGGTCGCACGCCCGCCTGGACGGCATGGTCGGCGAGGACGTCGGCATCGACGGCGGCGCGGCATCGGCTGAGGAAGCGGCCGTGCATGTCGTGGAGGACACGGACTGGCCGATGGAGGAGGACGACGAGGAGTGACCGCGAGGCCGTCCTGCCCGGTGGTGAAGGCCGGGCCGGGCGCGCGGAAGCGACGCAGCGAAGGCAAGGAGTCGGTGGCATGAGCGAACTGATGAAGCCCCAGGACACCCCCGGTGTGCCCGCCGGTCACGCACGCATCAGCGGGCCGGCGAACGTCCGCAGCCAGGCCGAGTATTTCGACGCCCGCGCCCGCGCCGACGCGGACGCCGTACAGGCGGCCCGCACCCACCACGACGGGCTGTCGGCCCGGGTGATCGCGTCGGGCGAGGGTGTGCACGAGCTGCTGGAGCGGCTGCGGCACCGCGGCACACCGAGCCGCGCCGACCTGCGGCTGCTTGCCGACGCGCTGGCCAAGCACTGCGAGGGCACCGAGGTCACCGCCCGCCGGGCGCTGGAGCGCCACCCCGCGGCGGCCGATGCCGTGCGGGAGGACCGCGCCGAGGGCGAGCGGCTGCTCCAGACGCTGTCGTACCTGATAGCCGGCAAGCTGCCGGAGGAGACCTACCCCCTGACGGCGAGTGGCGCGCTGGCCGACATCGACCAGTACGTCGGCCACGAGCAGCGCGACCTGGCCCCGGCGATCGACCGCGAGCTGTCCCCCCTCGAAAGCGCCCGCCTGGCCCGGTCCTTCCCGGGCTGAGGCCGGCGGCCCGCAGCACTCCCCACCAGCCTGCCGTCCGGAGAATGCGCTGGCCCCAGGCGCGGGCCTGCGGCCATGATGTGATCATGGCGCGTGATTTCGACGATCTGGTGGCCGAGGCCGACACGGTGTCCGTGGACGGCTGGGACTTCTCCTGGCTCGACGGACGGGCCACCGAGCAGCGCCCCTCCTGGGGGTATCAGCGGCTGATGGGGGAGCGGCTGGCCCGTGCCACGGCCGGGCTGGACATCCAGACCGGCGGCGGCGAGGTGCTCGCCGGGGTGCCGCGGCTGCCGCCGCTGATGGCCGCGACCGAGTCCTGGCCGCCGAATCTGGCCAAGGCCACCGCGCTGCTGCACCCGCTCGGCGCCGTCGTGGTAGCCGACGACGACGAGCCGCCGCTGCCCTTCGGCGACGCGGCCTTCGACCTGGTCGTCAGCCGGCACCCGGTCACCGTGTGGTGGCACGAGATCGCCCGGGTGCTGCGGCCCGGCGGCACGTACTTCTCCCAGCAGGTCGGCCCGGCCAGCGGTGTCGAGCTGGTCGAGTTCTTCCTCGGCCCGCAGCCCGGCGCGCGCGGCGGGCCGCGCCACCCGGACCGGGTCGCGGAGGGCGTACGGTCAGCCGGCCTTGAGCTGGTGCGACTGCGGCCCGAGACACTGCGGATGGAATTCCACGACATCGGCGCGGTCGTCTACTTCCTGCGCAAGGTGATCTGGATGGTGCCCGACTTCACCGTCGACCGCTACCGCGACCGGCTGCGCGAGCTGCACGACCGCATCACGGCCGAGGGCCCGTTCGTCACCCGTTCCACCCGCATGCTGGTCGAGGCCCGCAAGACGGCGGTGTGACGGGGGCGGCGCGAAAGACGGAGGGCCGCCGCCCTGGGACAGGGCGGCGGCCCGTCGGGTCACCGTGTCGGATCGGCCGTCAGTCGCCCGGCCGGGCCGCTTACGGGTACGACGTCACAGTCGACGGCGTGGTGCCGGTGCCGGACGTTCCCGGACCGATGTTGTTGATCACATGGGCGTATTGGCCCATTCCGCCGAGCGAGACCACCAAGAGGTCGTGGAACTTGATCCCCGACGTGGCCGGTGCCTCGAACCCGTGGTCCTGGATGATCGTCGGGTCCGCGGTGTAGTTGCAGTAGCTGCCCAGGCCCCAGCCCTCGTGCGTGGTGACGTTGTCGTCCACCTTGTACGCGGCGAAGCCCCGGATACTGCCGTTCTGTACCGCCGCCTGGTTCGGGGCGTCGTACGCCTTCTCGTTCTGGAAGAAGATCGTCCTGCCGTTCTGGCCGTGCCACTCCACGTCGTACTTCTTGAAGTGCTCCACGAACAGGCCGGTGGCCAGCACGTTGTTGCCGTTGACCTTCAGGCCGATGTCGGCCGGGTTGACCGTCCAGCCCGTCGGCGCGCTGCCGTGGTCGGCCCGCCAGATCCAGGTGTGGTCGATGATCACGTCGTTGCTGTTGATCTCGAACGCGGTCTGCGCCTGCGCCGGACGGGCGCCGCCGACCCGGACGAAGACGTCCTGGATGGTGGTCGGGTCGGACGCGTGGCTCGCGGTCGAGCCCTGTGCGCCGACCTGGAGCAGCTGCGGCGAGTTGCCCGCACCCGCGTCGATCAGGAAGCCGGCCAGCCGGACGCCGTCGACGTCCGAGACCTTGATCGCGTCGACCCCGTTGTCCGGGACGACCGTGGCGTAACCGAGCCCGAGCACCACGGTGTTGGCGCGGGTCACGTTGATCGGCTGGTCCACGTGGTAGATGCCCGGCGTGAAGACCAGGTTGAGGCCCTGGGCCAGCGCCGCGTTGATGGTCGCCGCGGACACGCCCGGCTTCGCCACGTAGAACTGGCTCAGCGGGATGGACGTACCCGGGGTGTTCGGCCACGACACGCCACTGGCGTTGGTGCGCAGGTTCGGCACGAACACCGCGTAGTTGCCGCTGCCGTCCAGGTACATGTACGGCTTCTCACGCGACTCCGGGGTGGTGTTCAGCGTCGTGTAGACCGGGTTCGGGAAGCCCTGCGCGGGAGCGCCCTGGACACCCGAGAACACCATGTTCCACACGCCGTTGGTCCAGCCCTGGATGGAGCTGTCGCGGGTGTACCACTGCTGCTGCGAGTACGGGCCCACCGTACCGTCGATCTTGCTGTCGGCGATGTAGCCGCCGGACGCCCAGCCGTAGCTGGCAGGCGCCAGGTTCAGGCCGCCCTGGACGTGGACGCGGCGGAAGGGCGCCGCCTGCGCGACGGCCCAGCGGTCGGTGCCGTTGACCGGCTTGACGGCCAGGTTCTCCACCGAACGCCAGAAGTTCTGGGTGGCGTTGCCGTTGAACCAGCCCGCGTCCACGGTGATGTCACCGTTGATCTGGACGTCGTCGGGGTTCTTGCCCAGGCCCGAGACCGAGGTGTAGAAGCCGACCTGGTCGTTGAGCCCGTTGTAGGTGCCCGGCTTGAAGAACACCTGGTACCGGGCGTCGCCGAACTGGTTGCTCTCCTGCTGCTGGAAGATCGTGTCCAGCTGGCCCTGGATGTTCGGCGTCGAGGGGTCGAAGACCTTGACGTTGGAGCCGAGGTCGCCGCCGCCCTGGATCGGGCCACCGGTGTCGGTGGGGGGCGGGGAGGTCGTGCCGCCGCCGTCACCGGCGGTGCCGTAGACCTGGAATTCCCACAGCGAGTAGCCGTAGCCGGTCGCGCGGGCGGTCCCGTACACCCGGACGTAGCGGCCGGAGCCGCTGACGTTCAGCGTCTGGTTGCCGCCGGTGCCGGTCGTGGTGGAGTAGACGTCGGTCCAGTTGGTGCCGTCCGCCGAGGTCTGGATCTTGAAGGCCTTGCCGTACGCGGACTCCCAGTTGAGCGTCACCGAGCTGATGGTGTCCGTGGCGCCGAGGTCGACCTGCAGCCACTGCGGGTCGGCCGCCGCGCTGGACCAGCGGGTGCCGGTGTTGCCGTCGACGGCCGCGGACGCCGGGGTGCCGGCGTTCTCGGTCGAGGACGCGGTGGCGGTCCTGCCCTGCGAGAGCAGGGTGCCCGCGGCCGGCGGGGTGCTGCCGCCCGTGGAGCCGTAGACCTGGAATTCCCACAGCGAGTAGCCGTAGCCGGTCGCGCGGGCGGTCCCGTACATCCGGACATAACGCCCGGAACCGTTTACGGCGAGTGTCTGCACACCGCCGGTACCGGTCGTGGTGGAGTAGACGTCGGTCCAGTTGGTGCCGTCCGCCGACGTCTGGATCTTGAAGGCCTTGCCGTAGGCCGTCTCCCAGTTGAGGGTGACGGACGAGATCGTGTCCGTGGCGCCGAGGTCGACCTGCAGCCACTGCGGGTCGGCCGCCGCGCTGGACCAGCGGGTGCCGGTGTTGCCGTCCACCGCCGCGGACGCCGGGGTCCCGGCGTTCTCGGTCGAGGAGGCGGTGACGGTCTTGCCCTGCGAGAGCAGGGTGTCGGCGGCATGCGCGGAGCGCATGGGCACGAAGAGCAGCAGCGAGGCGATGAGCGCGGTGATGACCGCCGCGGCCGTCTTGCGCCGGTTCGACAACACCGAGGTTCTCAGTGCGGTCGTCCCGGTGGAGGGAGCGAGCATGGGCAACTCTCCTGGTTCCACGGGTGGGGGAGCAGTGGGGTGCGCGTCCGGCCGTCCCGCGGCCGGACGTGGAAAACAGGTGCTGTTCACGTTCCGGACAGCGCTCTCCCGGTGGAGACCCGGTAGAAATGAGAGCGCTCTCCCGGCACTCACGGCGATGTTTCTCCCTGTGTTTCATCCATGTCAAGAGTTGTGCACGAAGCCGGGTCGGCGAAAAGGTGAAGCCTCCTCAAGTCCGGCATATGGCCCGTAACTTGCGACAGAGCTTGAACCAGGGGTGGTGACCAGCGCGTATCGCAGAGGGTGTTCGGGATCCGGCCCGACCGTCACCCTTGTCGCACCTCGGTCGGGCAAGGGGCGGGCGCCGGACGGGCGGTGACGCGCCTTCAGTTCGTGAACGCGGAAGCGGCGGGTCCCCTTCTGTCCGGGACGGTCAGGCGACCAGGGGTCCGGCCAGCACCGACGACGCCGCCTCCCGGTCGCCCTTCCACACCAGGCCGGCGCCGTCGGCGGGCAGCCGGCCCCAGAGCATCAGCAGCAGCTCCGCGGCCGTCCCGGTGACCCCGGCGGCCGGTGTGCCGGGGCCGTACGTCCAGGAGCTGCCGGTGTCGGTCGCCTCGAAGATCACCGCGCGGGCCGGGGCGGCGGCCCGGCCGACCGCGATCTGCCGGGGTGCGAAGGTGTCGAAGACCTCGGCGATCCCGTCGGCGGCCAGCTCCGGGTCCATCGGGTCGGGGGCGGCGCCCCGCGCGTGCTGGGCGTCCCAGCGGTGCACCAGGGTCTCCAGGCAGCGCCGCCGCTGCCAGAAGCCCACCGTGTGCGGCGGGTGGAAGGTCCAGGCGGGCGCGGCCGGATCGGCGTCGAGTACGGCCAGCAGGTCCGCCGTGTGCCGGTCGAACCAGCGCAGCAGGGCCGCGCCGTCACGCGGCGCGGCGGGGAAGCGGTGCCCCGGATGGCGGGCGGTGATCGCCGTGGCGGCCCGCTGGTGGCCCGCGCCCAGATGCGAGGCCAGGTCGTACAGCGTCCAGCCGCCGCAGTGCTCGACCCGCGCGGTCAGGTCGCCGAGCAGCGCGCCGCGGAAGGCGTCGGTCTCGCGGCACAGCGCGGGGAGATATCCGGCGGTTTCCATGCATAAACCCTAAACCCGGCGTGTCGCACCGGCCGGCTGCGACGCGGCCGGCCGGTGCGACACGCCGGGTTCCCCGGGCCGGCAGCGCGAAGGCCGCCCCGGCGGATGCCGGGGCGGCCTCGGGGAGCCGGCGTCAGGGCGCCGGTCCGGCCGTGCGCGAGGGCACGGGTGCCGCGGGGTGTCAGGCGGCGGTGCTGCCGGACTGGCGACGGTGCTTGCGGGCGTAGTAGAGCGCGCCGCCGCCGACCAGCAGGGCGCCGGCCGTGATGCCCAGGGGCAGGGCCGGCGAGGAGCCGCCGGTCTCGGCCAGGGTCTGGGTGGAGGTGTTGTCGCCCTGGCCGCCGGAGGCGGAGCCGGAGCCGTGGCCGCCGGTGGAGCCGCCCCCGTTGCTGCCGCCGCCGTTGCCGTTGCCGCCGTTGGACCCGCCGTTGCCGTGCGTGTCGATCGGCTTGACCGACTTCACGGAGCCGTCGGTGTTCAGCAGCACCTGCTTGTTGTTCGGGTGCTTGAAGTCGAAGGCGCCGTCGAGCGAGTTGGCGCGGCTGTCGAAGGCCGCGTCACCGATGCGGCCGGTGTTCCAGTTGTCCTCGATGAACTTGGTGATCGAGGTCTGCTCGGTGCGGGTGTGGTCGACCGAGTTGACCTTGCTGTAGGGCGAGATCACCAGCAGCGGCTGCCGGGTGCCCGGACCGCAGCGGTCGGCGTAGCCGCCGGCCGACTTCGGGCCCGCCTGGCAGGCCGGGCTGTCGGTGGCCTTGCCGTTGGAGCCGACCGTGGCGTCCTTCGAGCCGTTCTGCGGCTTGGCGTACGCGTGGTCGTACCAGCCGTCGGAGTCGTCGTAGGAGATGACGACCGCGGTGTCCTTCCACTCCGGCGACTGCTGGAGCTGGTTGATCTCCTTGATCAGGAAGTTCTGCTCGTCGATCGGGTCCGAGTACGCGCCGTGGCCGTCCTGGAACTCCGCCGCCTTCAGGAAGCTGACGGCCGGCAGGTTGCCCGCCTTGAGCGCCGAGTCGAAGTCCGTCAGGTCGTAGTTGTGGTTCGCCTGGCCGTTGTGGCCGATCTCGGCGGTGTTCTTCGGCGCCAGGTGGTGCGGGTTCGACGTGGACTTGTAGTACTGGAACGGCGAGTGGTGCGGGCTGTAGTCCACCGAGGGGGCGCCGCCGACGTTGGTGTGGGTGGCCGCCTGGCAGCTGGCGTAGTCACCCGACTTGCCGTCCCACGCGGTGGCGGGGCGGAAGCCGCCCTGGAACCAGCCCCACGTCACACCCTGCTTGTTGAGCAGGTCGCCGACGTTCTTGCCCTGCATCACGGCCAGCGCGTTGGTGCCGGTGTGGCTGGCGTCCGAGCAGTCGTCGAAGGCCGGGTCGGGGTCGTTGGTGACCGTGCCGACACCCTTGGCGTCCGGCGAGAGGACCGTGTACTTGTCCGGCGTCGCGGTCTGCTTGGGGTTCTCGGTGCCCGACGCGGGGTCGACCGAGATGACACCGTGCGTCTGGCCGGAGACCAGGTTGAGCGCACCGGGGGTGGAGGGGCCGTACGTGGTGCTGAACGAGTTGTCGCCGAGCGAGTAGTGCTGGGCGTAGTTCCACAGACCCGTGACGGTGTTGCCGTCGTAGTAGTCCATCACCAGGCCGGGCTCGCCGAACAGGCCGCCTGAGCAGGTGCTGGTCTCGGTGTTCTGCACGTACTGGTCGGCCTTGCCGCCGTTGGCGGCGTACTGCTCAGGGCCGTAGTTGTGGTTCTGGTCGCAGGTCACGGCCTGGTCCGGGCCGAGCCGCTTCGGCTTGTACTGGTTCGGGTTGGTCTTCAGCAGGCCCGCGTGGCTGAGGGTGTCGATGTTCTTCGGCGTGTCCTTGGCCGCGGTGAACTTCGTACCGTCGGTGTTGGCCGCGACCGGGTAGCTGCCGAAGTAGTGGTCGAACGAGATGTTCTCGTCGAAGATGACCACCAGGTGCTTGATCGGCGTGGCGGTCTTGCCGCCGCCGTGGTTGTTCGAGTCGGCGTAGGCGGGGGCCGTGCCGCCCGCCAGTACGAGTGCCGCAGCCCCGGCGAACGCACCCCAGCGCGCTGCACGCCTGCGCGAGCCCGCCCTTCTTGCCCTGCCCGTACCGCCTGTGGTGCTCATGCTTTCTCAGCCTCCGCTAAGTGGCGCTTTACGCGTGCCGCTGTGGATTCGTGCACGTTGTCGAACGCGATCGTCCGGGCGGTCCGCGACATGACAAAGTCCCGGTGGTGGCGCTGGGGTGAACAGCGGGTCAGTAAATCCAGGGCAATTCTTGACCCGCTCTTTGTGTGTCGGGCGCCGCCTCAGCCGAGCAGGGCCCGCCCCAGCCAGTCGCCGCGGTCGCGTACACCCGGCAGAGCGTAGAAGTACCCGCCACCGAAAGGTGAGATGTAGTCCACCAGGGGTTCACCGGCGAGTCGCCGCTGCACCGCGGCGAACTGCCGCTCCAGGTCCTGCTGGTAGCAGACGAAGATCAGCCCCATGTCGAGGTTGCCGTTGCTGTCCATGCCCCGGTCGTAGTTGTAACCCCGGCGCAGCAGGCGGGAGTCGTCGGTCTTCGCGGTCCGCGGGTTGGCGAGCCTGATGTGGCTGTCCAGCGGGATGATGTCGCCGGTCGGGTCCTCGGCGAACTTCGGCACGTCGAACTCGCGCGAGCCGTCGAGCGGCGCGCCGGTGTCCCGGTTGCGGCCGAACATCCGCTCCTGCTCGGTGATCGAGACCCGGTCCCAGAATTCCACCAGCATCCGGATCAGCCGCACCACCTGGTAGGAGCCGCCCGCCGTCCAGGCCGGCTCGGCCCCGGCGCCGACCCACACCAGGTCGTCGGCGACCGCCGGGTCGGCGACGTTCGGGTTGGCCGTGCCGTCCTTGAAGCCCATGTGGTTGCGCGGGGTGCCGCTGGGCCGCGGCGGGCTGGTGAAACCGTCCATCCGCCAGCGCACCTGCATGCCGCCGCGGGTGTTGCGGGCGATGTCGCGCAGCGCGTGCAGCACGGTGTCCGGGTGCGGCGCGCTCAGCTGCAGGCTCAGGTCGCCGTGGCACCAGGCCTCGTCGAGGTCGTCGTCGGCGAAGGCCGGCATCTGCGACAGCCGCAGCGGCTTGCGGTCGGCGAGCCCGAACCGCCCGTCGAAGAGCGACGCGCCCACCCCCGCGGTCACCGTCAGCCCGTCGCCCGGCAGCCGCGGGCCCAGCGTGCCGCTGTCCGACGGCGAGTCGGTTATGCCCAGCGGGGCAGGCGTACCGCCCGCGGTCAGGAAGCGCGCCCGGTCGGTGACGGTGTGCAGCAGCTCGGCCAGCTCCCGCCGGTCCGCCGCCGTGACGTCGAAGGACAGGAAGGCGGTGGACAGCCGGACGTCCTCGACGATGCCCGCCTGGTGCACCCCGTGGAAGCCGGGCCCGCGCTTCGCGGGAGCGGCCGTCGGCGTGGCCGCTGACGCGGTGGAGCCGGCCAGCGCCGTGGCGCCGCCGGCGGCCGCGCCCACCGCCCCCACGCCCAGGGCGGCGCCGCGCAGGAAACCCCGCCTGCGCAGGTCGCCGCTGCTGTGGGTGTCGGTCATGCCGTCCTCCGTACTTCGAAGATCGCCGCCACCGGGGCGAGCTGTTCGAGCAGGTCGCCGAAGTCGGCGTTGACCTGCTGGCGCTGCGTGTGGGTGAGCTTGCCGACCGGCGTCCAGACGCCGCCGTGCCGCAGGGCGTCCAGCGTCGCCTGCGTACGGTCGAGCGCCGCGTCGAGCTTCGCGACACCGGCGTCGCGGGACTCCAGAAGGGGGCGCAGCTCGTCCAGGATCACCCGGGTGCCGTCCACGTTCGCGCGGGCGGTGGCCAGATTCGTGCCGCTGCCGTAGTCCGTGCGGGCGGTCAGCTCGAACTGATCCGCGTTCTCGATGATCTCGTGGGCGCGCAGGCCCATCGCCGCCGGGTCCATCCGCTGGTCCGGCCAGCCGTCGAGCAGGTCGTGCACCGCGCTGTCCAGCGCGGCGGCCGGTGCGCGCAGCGAGGCCGCGGACCGGCCGTGCCACAGCCCGTACTCGATCCGGTGGAAACCCGCGAAGTCCGGGGCGTCGACAGCGCCGGGCGTACGGGCCACCGTCCCGTTGATCGCCGCGTCCGCGTCGCCGAAGGTGTCGTAGGCCGCGCCCATCCGCTCGTAGACCAGGTGCGCGGGCAGCCAGTCCCGGCGGGCGGCGGCCAGGTCGCCGCCGTCGATGTCGGCCTTCAGCCTGCCCGTGCCGGCGGCGAGTTCGGCGATCCGCTGCCCCACCCACTTCTGGTACGCCAGCGTCGGCGGGATCAGGTCGTGCTGGTTGACCGGCGCCGCGGCCGGCCCCTGGGGCTGCTTGCCGGCCACCACGACGGTCGGCCCGGTCACCGCGTCCGTGTCGTTCTGCAGGCATTTGAACGCGTAGCTGCCGCCGCCCAGCTCCACCGTCATCGGCCGGGTGGTGCCGGGCGCCAGGCCCTCCACCTCGCCGAAGACCTTGCCCGTGCGCGGGTCGGTCAGGTCGACATCGGAGGCCGCGCTCGACGTGTTGTGCAGATCGAAGACCTGCATCCCGGTCCGCGGCCGGCTCCAACCCTGCCCGCACGTACCGGTCGACACGTCGATCGCGGTGTGCCGCAGCCCGTCGGCGGGCGCCTGCGCCTGCGGCTTCGCGTCCGCGCGCTTGCCGCTGCCGCCGCCCGAACCGGCGGCCAGCACGGTGGCGGTCACCGCCGCGGCGACGGCGACCACCGCGGCGGCGGCCCGCCACCTGCGGGTGAAGCGCGTCCCGGCGGACGAGGGCGGGTGTGGCGGGATCATGCCGTCAGGTTCGGCGGACACACCGGACCTCCAGTTTCGGTGCAGCGGATCGGGGTGCGGCTCATGCTAAGCACCACTTGGCTGCGCCATGCGGTTGACGGTGGGCGGGAATCCACAATTCCGTGCCAGTTCACCAACCAGCCATCTAAGGGTACCCTTAGGAGGGTTTTCCCGGCCCGCTGCCACTCCCTGCGGGGTGCTGTCACGGACTCCACAGTTGCGCTGTGTGGGTGGCTTGTCGCGCTGTTCTCCCCCAGCGCTTCGCCTGGGGGTACCCGCGCAGAGGGCCCCTGGCAGGGGCGAACGCCTGACGGCGGAGGACGCAGGCCAAAAGGGGCGCGGGGAACTGCGCGCCCCGCCGGAAAGGCGGGAAAGAAAGCAACGCCACCGCAAGGGGCAATCACCCAGGGGCGCGTGGGGGTACCCAAACGCGAAGCTCTGGGGGAGAACAGCGCGACAAACCACGACGGCGGGGCGGGCGGCGGGTCACCGCAAGAGGCAACCCCCCCGGATCCGCCCACCCCGCGCGGGAAGCGCTATGTGCAGGCCACCCCGTTCAGTGAAAAGCCGGACGGCGCCGAGTTACTCGTGGAGTACGTCGCCGTGAAGCCGGGATCCACCGTGCCGCCCGCGGGGATCGACGGGGCGTACGACGGGTTGGTCACCGTGACCTTCTGCCCGGACTGGGCAAACGTGCCGTTCCAGCCGCTGCCGATCTTCTGGTCGCCGCCGAAGGTGAAGGCCAGCGTCCAGCCGCTGAGCGCCGCGGAACCGGTGTTGGTGACCAGGACGTCCGCCTGGAAGCCGCCCGACCAGGCGTTGGTCACCCTGTAGACGGCGGTGCAGGCGGCCCCGCCGCCGGAGGAAGTGCCGGCCGTGGTCACCGACAGCGCGGGGGACGCCGAGGACACGGTGCCCGCGGTGTCGACCGCCTTCACGGTGAAGGCGTAGGCCGTGCTGGCCGTCAGCCCGGTGACGGCCAGGCTCGTACCGCTCGGGGACCCGACAAGCACGGGCCCCGTGCCGCGGTTGGCATAGACCTGGTAGCCGGCCAGGGGCAGAGTGCCCGGGGTGGCCGCGGGCCAGGACAGGGTGAGCGTGGTGCTGGTGACGGCGGACGCGGTGGGCGTGCCGGGGGGGCCCGGCGGGGTCGCGGTCGGGTCGGTGGTGCCCGAACCGCTGGGCGCGGTGCCCCACACCGCGGTCGAACCGTCGTAGAGGACCATGTCGTTGACGGTCACCGGCGTCGAGCCGGGCACCGTGGAGACCCCCTGGTAGGACCAGTCGCCGGACGGGTTGTGCGGCCCGGGGAAGGCGAGCCGGAACTGCACTTCGCGGTGGAAGGCGGACTGCCCGGCGGGGGCGATGTCCTGGCCCTCGCAGCTGATCGTCACGTAGTAGATGCTCCCTGAGAACTGCGTGGGACCGCCCGGCGCCAGGCACTGGCTGTACGCCGAGGTCACCGTGACCTGCGACGGGCTGGTGCCGGCGTCGAGGGTGAAGTAGTAGCGGAAGCTGCCGTGCTTGAGGTGGCGGGCCGGCCAGCCGGACTTGTTGACCACCTGCGCCTTGATCTCGTAGAAGTTCGTGCCCGCCGCGTTGACGGCGGCCTGCAGGAATTCCTCGGGACCGTCGGGGGTCTCCTTCGGCGGGAAGTTCGCCGCCGGAGTGCCGCCGTATTCGTCGGTCAGCGCGGCGAGCGCGCTGGAGAAGCCGGCGTTGTAGTCCAACGCCCCCTCGGTCTCGCCGTAGTTGGACCGCTCGTCGGAGAAGCCGTCATCGGCGGAGCCGGGGCCGCCGACCAGCAGGCCGTAGTCGAGGTGCCGGGTCGCGGTCGGCTCGGTCATCGACTGCGACCAGGAGCCGTGCGCGGCCCTGCTGTGCGGATTCCGCGGCCACTTGGTGTTCTTGCCGGAATTGGTGAAGCCGATCTCGTAGCTCTCCTTGGCCGGGTTGTCGCCGAGGACGTAGTCGATCTGCCGTACGCCGAAGTCGTGGTAGGTCTGCGCCTTGGCCGCGTCCTTGCCCTGCGCGTTGAGCCAGTCGGAGAACTGCAGTGCCGCGTATGCGGTGTTGGATGAGTAGCGCAGCGAGCCCCAGGTGTCGAGGAAGGCCTCGCCGCCGGGCGAGTAGGCCACCTTCTGGCCGTTCACGCCGGTCGTCCACCAGTCGAGCCAGCGCTCGGCGTCGTTGACGTAGACCTGCTTGCCGGTGAGTTCGGCGAGCAGGACGTAGTCGCCGTAGGACTTGTCGTCCCAGGCCAGCGTCCAGTTGTACTCGGGCGTGGTGGTCTGGTTCATCTTGGGCAGCTGGGCGTAGTACGTCTCCGCCTTCGCCAGGTACGTGCTGTCGCCGGTGGCGCGGTAGAGCCACAGCGCGCCCCACACCAGCTCGTCCCAGTAGCCGCTCCAGGAGTTGTAGTAGCCCTGGGCGGCGGTGATGCACTTGTCGTAGGTGCCGCGGTAGGTGTCGGCGAAGGTGTAGAGCTGCTTGGCGTTCGCCAGCAGGGTGGCGGCGTAGGTCGGGTCGCTCGCCTTGAAGACCATGGACGAGGAGGCGAGCGCCGCGGCGGACTCGCCCGCGAGGTCGGAGCCGGGGCAGGAGGCGTCGATCTTGAAGGAGGGCCGCGGCGACGGGTTGACCTCGGGCGGGCCCCAGAAGGAGTGGTCGCTGCCGCCGTCGCCCACCTGGCCGTAGAGCACGTTGGCCGACGGGTGGGCCTTGAGCAGCCAGTCGTCGCCCCAGCGCAGGTTGCGCAGCAGGTAGGTGCTCTGCCCGCTCTTGGTGTAGCCGGACGTCTCGTCGATGCCGCCCCAGCCGAGCATGGTCATCGAGAAGGCCATCGGGAAGCCGAACTTCACCTCGTCGCCTGCGTCGTGGTAGCCGCCGGTCAGGTCGATGCCGGCGTCGGCGCCGTCGGTGAGGTCGGAGTCGCCGCGCCAGCTGACGCGGTTGTCCGCGGGCAGTTTGCCGGAGCGCTGGGACTCGTAG
This sequence comes from Streptomyces sp. NBC_00433, assembly GCA_036015235.1. Lineage (NCBI taxonomy): Bacteria > Bacillati > Actinomycetota > Actinomycetes > Kitasatosporales > Streptomycetaceae > Streptomyces > Streptomyces sp. NBC_00433. Next base: position 8,104,498 of record CP107926.1, read on the forward strand.
AAGAGCATCGAGTCCTGGAGCGCCTCGGCGTAGTTGTAGCCGCCGGCCGCGGCGGGGGCGGCGGCCGGGGTGGCGGCGCGGGCCGCGGGGGCGCCCGCGGTGGCCGCCATCGCGAGCGGCAGCAGGGCGGCGACGGCGGTGACCGCCGCGGCCCGCGCGCGGCGGACGGCGCGGACGGGCGGTTTTCCGAAGATGGGCACGCGTCCTCCTGGGAGGGCGATGGTCGTGGTGGGGGGAGCGCGCCCGCGGGCGGACGGTCGGCCGGGAATCGCTGCCCGCCCGCCCATGGGAGCGCTCCCACATGCTCGCCCCGGGCCTTGCGCACCGTCAAGCACCGTGCGTACGCCAGTGCGTACGGCCTGGAGGCGCCCAGGAGGAGCAGCCCTCAGAAGATGCGCGACAGGGCCGTCAGGGGGCATCCTGATCCACTCACGAGGGTTTCTTTTCTTCACATGAGATGACTGATGTCTCGGGTGGCAGGAAGAAAGTGAGACGCAACCGCCGTTTCCGGCCCTTCCCCGACGACCGACGAGGTGTGAGGTCCACCGTGCGCCAGCCGACCCGTTCCCCCGCCGACCCGCGACCCCGTCGCGCGCCGAGACGCGCCGGATCCCGCGGCGGCCTCCTCCCCGGTGCGGCCGGCGGCGTCCGCGGCGCCGGACTCGTACTCGGCCTGCTGGCCACCGCCACCGCCGGACTCACCGCCTGCGGCAGCGACAACTCGAACTCCTCCAGCAGCACCACCTCCGCCTCGGCCCCCGAGTCCTCCGCCGCGACCACGTCCGGCACGACCAGCGCCACCACGACCCCGGCCTCGCCCTCCGCCTCGCGCACCACCGCCGTACCGCCGCCCGCGAACACCGGCACCGCCGAGCCGAGCAGCTGCGTGAACAAGGCGGTCGCCGGGATGAGCCAGGCGCAGCAGGTCGGCCAGCTCTTCATGAGCGCCGTGGGCTCCGCGCACATGACCACCGCGCAGTCCGCCGCGGTCACCGGCGGCCGGGTCGGCTCGGTCTTCCTGATGGGCCATACGACCGCGGGCGTGGCGACCGTCAGGAAGGTCACCGACCAGGTCAGGAAGCTGGCGCCGAAGGTGAAGGGCGCCACGGTCGGGATGCTGGTCTCCACCGACCAGGAGGGCGGCAAGGTCCAGGTGCTCGCCGGCCCCGGCTTCAGCACCATCCCGACGGCGGTGCAGCAGGGCAAGCTGGCGACGGGCACCCTGCAGAAGGACGCGAAGACCTGGGGGCAGCAGCTGAGGGCCGCCGGGGTGACGATGAATCTCGCACCGGTCGCCGACACCGTGCCGCCCAACCTGGTCAACGTCAACGCGCCGATCGGCAAGCTGCAGCGCGAGTACGGCACCAACCCCGCCACGGTGGCCACCCACAGCACCGCCTTCCTGCGCGGCATGCTCCAGGCAGGCGTCATCACCACCGCCAAGCACTTCCCCGGCCTCGGCCGGGTGACCGGCAACACCGACTTCACCCTCGGCGTCACCGACTCCACGACCACCCGCACCGACCCGGATCTGGAGCCCTTCCGCAGCGCGGTCAAGGCGGGCACGCCGTTCGTGATGGTCTCCAACGCGATCTACTCGCGGATCGACCCGCACATCCAGGCGGCCTTCTCCTCCATGGTGATGCGCGACCTGCTGCGCGGCTCGCTCGGCTTCAAGGGCGTGATCATCTCCGACGACCTCGGCGCGGCTGTCGCGGTCAGCAACCTCACGCCCGCCCAGCGGGCGGTGGACTTCTTCAAGGCGGGCGGCAATGTGCTGCTCACCGTCAAGCCGAGCGACATCGCGCCGATGACCGCCGCGGTGCTCAGCCGGATGCCGCAGGACGCGGCGCTGCGCAGCGCGGTGTCCGACAGCCTGCGCCGGGTGCTGGCGGCCAAGCAGAACGCCGGGCTGCTCACCTGCTGAGCCCGGCGCCTCAGCCCCCGGCGGGCGGCCCGGCGCGCAGCGCCGCCGCGGCGAAGGCGGCGGCCAGCGGCGCGGGCCGCCGCGCCGGGCGGGCCAGCGCGACCTGGTCCTGCGGCAGGTCGGCCACCGGCCGGTAGACGACGTCGGGGCGGCGGTGGAGCAGCGCGGCCGACCGCGGCAGGCAGGTCACCCCGCGGCCGGCCGCCACGTACTCCAGCTTCTCCTCGACCGTGCGGACCGCGGAGGGCTGCCGCGGGTCCGCCGCCTCCGGATTGACGCACAGGTGCAGGATCTCGGTCTGCGCCGCCAGGTCCGCCGCGGTCAGCCGCTCGCGGGCGGCCAGCGGGTGACCCGCGGGCAGCGCGGCCATCCGCGGCTCGCCGTACAGCGGGGTCAGCGCGAGTCCGGGCTCGACCACCGGCAGCCGTACGTAGGCCACGTCGACCCGCCCGTCGAGTACGGCCTCGGCCTGGTCGTCCCACTCCAGCCGGCGCACCTCGACGCTCACCCCCGGATGGGCGGCGCCGAAGGCGCGGACCGCCTCGGTGACCCGGATGCCCGTACGGAATCCCACCACCAGCCGGCCCGCTCCCTGGGCCACCCGCCCGACCCGCCGCCGGGCCGCGTCGGCCGCGGCCAGCAGCGGGCCCGCGTCGTCCAGCAGCTGCCGCCCGGCCGCGGTCAGCGCCACGCGGTGGCTGTCCCGGACGAACAGCTCGGCCCGCAGCTCCTTCTCCAGGGCGCGGATCTGCCGGCTCAGCGCCGGCTGGGCGATGAGCAGGTCCTCGGCGGCGCGGCCGAAGTGCAGGCGCTCGGCGACGGCGACGAAGTAGCGCAGCTTGCGCAGGTCGAGATCCACGGCCGCCCCCCACGGGGCCGCCGCGGGCGCGGCGGCGATGCGCCGAGGGTATCGCCGCGGACCGAACGGGTCTTGGACGCGGTGTCCGCGGCGACCGCAGACTCGGTCGCACCACCCGGTCCACGCAAGGAGAGTCCTCGTCATGGAAGCGACAACCGCCACGGTCGGCATCCCGGTCGCCGGGACGGCGGAGCCGATGACCGCCTACGTCAGCCGCCCGGCGGGCGACGGGCCGTGGCCCGCGGTGATCGTGGGCTTCGAGATGTTCGGCCTGACGCCGTACATCCGCAGGACCGCCGACCGGCTCGCCGGGCTCGGACTGCTCGCCGTCGTACCGGACTTCTACCACCGCACCGCGCCCGGCTTCTCCGGCACCGCCGACGACCGGGGCCGCGCCGAGGCCTACGCCCTGCTCGACCGGCTCACCCGGCAGGAGGTCACGGCCGACCTGCTGGCCACGCTCGCCCATCTGGAACACCGCGAGGACACCGCGGGGCGGGCGAGGATGGCCGGCTTCAGCCTCGGCGGCCACCTCGCCTTCTACGCGGCGAGCCACGTGCCGCTGGCCGCCGTCGCGGTGGTCTACCCGGGCTGGCTCGACACCCCGGGCACCGCCCTGAGCCGGCCCGAGCCGCTGCTCGACCTCACGCCCGGCATCGCCGAGCAGGGCTGCCGCCTGCTCTACCTGGTCGGTTCCGACGACCACGTCGTGACCCCGGCGCAGACCCGGCTGACGACCCGTCGCCTCGCCGCCGCGGGCGTCCCCCACCAGGTCGTGGTCTACCCCGACACCCCCCACGGCTTCCTCGCCGACGACCGCCCCACCTTCCACCCCGCCGCCTCCGCGGACGCCTGGCACCACCTCGCTTCCACCCTGCGGTGACCCCTGCGGGGCGGCTTGCGGACTCCACGGTGCCCTGCGCGGCGGGCCGGCCCACCGTGACGGAATGCGCTCCTACCGGCAGCCCCCGCCCGGCGCCGCCGACGACAGCGACCTCGTGAAAGCCCGAGGCCAGGCCAGGTGCTCAGGTCCCACCGGGCCCCATGTTCTGCCTCGTGGCGTTCGCGGCGCTCAGCCCCCGTGCGAGTCCTTGGGACGCCGCCGCGTGCTCCAGTGCCCCGCGTTCCCCCGACCCGCCTCTGCGCCGCAGTACGAGCAAGCACACCCCGACCGCGGCCGCGAGTACGGCCACCATAGAAACAACGAAGATCATGTGTCCCCCGTCTGGCTGGCGGGACCGTCCTGCGGTCCCTCCCTCGTTGATCGTTATTGTCGCCTGCCGCCCGCTCGCGGCCAAGCCCGAAGGACCCGGGACATCCGCGGGGCCCCATGAGTGACCGCAGCTCGCGGACGAGTTGGACGACCCCGGCCTGGGCGCGACACGGACGGTCGGCGCCGAGTGTCCGTTTCCGCCCCATGTCAGTCGGGGGACGATGCTCAGCAAACGCATACGGTTCGCGCAGCGTTGAAAAGCAGCGGGCCGCACGCAGGAGAATCTGCCCGAAGACCATGGCGTCGAGCGGTCGTACGGCCAGCTGAGGTGCGGTTTTGTGCTCTCGTCGGGCCGAGTGGCCTCGGCGTCACGACGGTGCCGGTCCGGGGGCGAGGGCGGCCAGGCGGGAGGCCAGGTAGCGGCGTTCGGCCTCGGTCGGGGCCAGGGGGAGGGCCTCGCGGTAGGCGGCGGCCGCCTCCTCGGGGCGGCCGAGGCGGCGCAGGAGGTCGGCCCGGGTCGCCGGGAGGAGGTGGTAGGCGGAGAGCTCGCCGCCCGAGGCGATGGCGTCGACCAGGGCCAGCCCGGCCCGCGGGCCCTGCGCCATCGCCACGGCCACCGCCCGGTTCAGCTCGACGACCGGGCCGGGGGCCATCCGGGCCAACTCCCCGTAGAGCAGCGCGATCTGCGGCCAGTCCGTGGCCGCCGCGTCAACCGCCTCCGCGTGGCACGCGGCGATCGCCGCCTGCACCTGGTAAGGACCGGGCCGCCTGGCGGCGAGCGCGGCCTCCAGGACGGCCGTGCCCTCGACGATGCGCTGCCGGTCCCACCGCGAGCGGTCCTGCTCGTCCAGCGGCACCAGATCCCCGGCCGCGTCGGTCCTGGCCGCGGACCGCGCGTCGTGCAGCAGCATGAGCGCCAGCAGCCCGCCCGCCTCCGGCTCGTCGTGCAGCAGGGCCGCGAGCAGCCGCGCCAGGCGGATCGCCTCCGCGGTGACCCGGCGCTGGTCGAGGCCCGCGGCCCCTGGGGCGTAACCGGCGTTGAAGAGCAGGTAGAGCACGGCGAGCACGGCCGCGGTGCGCTCGGGCAGCAGTTCGGGCGGCGGCACCCGGAAGGGGATGCCGGCGTTCTTGATCTTGTTCTTGGCGCGGGTCAACCGCTGCGCCATCGTGCCCTCGGGCACCAGGAAGGCGCGGGCGATCTCCGCGGTGCCGAGACCGGTCAGGGTGCGCAGTGTCAGGGCGACCTGCGCGGGCAGCGGGAGCGCCGGGTGGCAGCAGGTGAAGATCAGCTGCAGCCGGTCGTCGGGCAGCGCCTCGTCCCGCGGCAGCGCGTCCGGCGCCGCGGGGTGCGGCGGCTCGGGGGTGAGCCGGGCCGCCTCGCGCAGCTTGGCCTTCTCGTTGGCGGCCCGGCGCAGCCGGTCGAGCGCCCGGTTGCGTGCCGTGGTGGTCAGCCAGGCGCCGGGGCGGCGCGGCACACCGTCGCGCGGCCAGCGCTCCAGCGCCCGCTCGAAGGCGTCCTGCGCGCACTCCTCCGCCAGGTCCCAGTCCCCGGTCTGCCGGATCACCGCCGCCACGACCCGGCCCCACTCCTGGGACCAGGCCGTGGCGACGGCCTCCTTCACCGCGTCGTCGCGCACGAGGGGGTCAGTCCGTCCAGAACGGCCGCACCTCGACCATGCCGAATTTCGCCACCGGGTGCTTGGCCGCGATCTCGATGGCCTCGTCCAGGTCGGCGCAGTCGATGATGTCGAAGCCGGCCATCTGCTCCTTGGTCTCGGCGTAGGGCCCGTCGGTGAGCAGTCGGGCGCCGTTCCTGACGCGTACGGTCGTGGCGTCCTCGGCGGCCCGGGTCCTGTTGCCGTCCAGCCGGACGCCCCTGCGGGTCATCTCCTCGACCCACGGCGTGGCGTCCATGTCCTCGGGCGTGGCGCCCGGGAATCCGTCGGCGGTCTCACTGCAGATCAGCAGCAGGTACTTCATGGCACATCTCCTCGTCCGTTCCGTCGCCGGGAGGTCTTCCCCGGTCACCCCTACGACGATCGGGAACCGCCCCGATGTACACCTCGCGGAAGATCCGCGGGAAGTTTCTCAGCTCGGCCGGAATCCCTGACCCGCGGGAGACCCCCGCTACCCCGCCCACCGGCGCGTGGTGCGCCGCTGCGCGAAGAGCGCCGCCGACACCGCGGCCAGCACCGCCGCGGCCGCCGGCAGCGGCAGCTCGCGGCCCGCGTGCCCGACCAGCGCGGCCCCGGCCAGCGCGCCGAGGAAAAGCGCGGCCGCCGACAGCATCCTGCTGCCCACCTTGGAGCCCGACCCGCCCGCGAGGCGGCTGTCGGAGGCCATCCCGGTGATCGTCATGGTCAGTACGGTGGTGGTCAGTTCGGGCACGGCCAGCCGCCGCACGACCGCGTTCTGCCCGCCCATCGCCAGGGCCATCACGATGATCAGCGCCGCCCGCCAGCCGCCCCGCGCGGGCAGGTCGGCCACCGACGCCAGCACCCAGGCCAGCACCACCAGCGCCGTCTGCGCCGTGGTGACCGCCAGCAGCAGCCGACCGCGGTGCCCCGGCATGGCGTGGGCCAGCCGCCCGCCGGACAGCGCGCCGACCGCGAAGGCGGCCAGCGCCAGCACCGAGGCGGTCACCGAGAAGCCGCTCGCCCCGGCCAGCGAGAAGCCGAGAAAGACGACGTTGCCGGTCATGTTCGCGACGAAGACATGGCCCAGCACCAGGTAGCTGAAGGCGTCCACCAGACCGGTGACCAGGGTCAGCGCCAGCAGCAGCGGCGGCAGTGGGCCGTGCGGTCCGTCCGGGTCGGGGACGAGCGTGTCGCGGGCCTGGCGGAGCACGGGGTGCACGGCTGACGACCTCCGGAGGGCGTATCCACGGGCGTTCGGGACAGACGTACCCACCGAGGTGGGGGCACCCCTCCCAGGCCTGGCCCTGGGGGAGCCCGACGCCATCGTGCCCGGTCGGACGCACCGGGTGTGGCAGCCGCGCGAGGAACGGCGGCCGATGTGAGACTGCGACACGGAGGTGATCTTCGATGGACGGATCCGCTGCCCGCCCCTCTGCGGCGGCCGGTGACACCATCACCACGGATGTGCCGGCACGGCTCGACCGACTGCCCTGGTCGCGCTGGCACTGGATGATCGTCATCGGGCTCGGGACGGTGTGGATCCTCGACGGCCTCGAAGTGACGACCGTCGGCAACATCGCCGGGCGGATCGCGGAGGACGGCAGCGGCCTGGCGGTGTCGGCCGCCCAGATCACCGGCCTGGCCGCCGCGCTCTACGTGGCGGGCGCCTGCGCGGGCGCGCTGTTCTTCGGCTGGCTGACCGACAGGTACGGCCGCAAGAAGCTCTTCATGATCACCCTCGCGGTGTACCTGGGCGCCACCGCGATGACCGCTCTGTCCTTCCAGCCCTGGTGGTTCTTCACCTTCCGCTTCCTGACCGGCTTCGGTATCGGCGGTGAGTACGCGGCCATCAACTCCGCCATCGACGAGCTGATCCCGTCCCGCTTCCGCGGCCGCGTCGACCTGATCATCAACGGCAGCTACTGGCTGGGCGCGATCGGCGGCTCGCTGCTGTCGATCGTGATGCTCAACACGAACATCTTTCCCCTGAACGTCGGGTGGCGGCTCACCTTCGCCCTCGGGGTGGTGCTCGGCCTGGTGATCATGCTGGTCCGCCGCCATGTGCCGGAGAGCCCGCGCTGGCAGTTCATCCACGGCCACGGCGACGAGGCGAACGAGCTGGTCGGCACGGTCGAGAAGGACGTCGAGCGGGAGAAGCACCAGCGGCTGCCCGAGCCGGAGTCGAAGATCACCATCCACCAGCGGGCCGGCGTCGGCTTCGGGGTGATCGCGAGGACCGTCTTCACCCGCTACCCCCGGCGCGCGGTGCTCAGCCTGTCGCTCTTCGTCGGCCAGGCCTTCCTCTACAACGCCATCACCTTCGGCTTCGGCAACATCCTGACCACCTTCTTCGGCGTGTCGACCGGCAAGACCGGCTATTACTTCGCGGTGATCGCGGCCGGCAACTTCCTGGGCCCGCTGCTGCTCGGCAAGCTCTTCGACACCGTCGGCCGGCGGATCATGATCTCGTCCACCTACCTGCTGTCCGGCCTGCTGCTCTTCGGCACCGCGTGGCTGTTCGACCGCGGCTCGCTGAACGCCACGACGATGACGGCCTGCTGGTGCGCGGTGCTCTTCTTCGCGTCGGCCGGCGCGAGCAGCGCGTATCTGACCGTCTCGGAGATCTTCCCGATGGAGACCAGGGCGATGGCCATCGCCTTCTTCTACGCGGTCGGCACCGCCGCCGGCGGCATCAGCGGCCCGCTGGTCTTCGCCGACCTGACCAAGTCGGGCGTGGTCGGCGACACGGTGACCGCCTTCGTGATCGGCGCGTCGCTGATGTGCGCGGGCGGGCTGGTCGCGGCCTTCCTCGCGATCAGGGCCGAGGGCCGGTCGCTGGAGGACATCGCCACCCCGTTGTCCCAGGCCACCCCGCCCGAGCCGGCGTCGGCCGACGTCCGGGCCTGATCCGCGCCTCGACCGGCTGTCCGCCTCCGGCGTCACCGCGGCCGCCCACGCGATCTGGTCCGACCGCTGCGGCGCAGGCACCCCGGACTCGCTGCTGGTCGGCGGGCAGGCGACGGCAGCACCGCGGTCGCGGCCTTCGCCTTCCGCGGCACCCAGGTCGCCCTGCACGCGGTGCGCGACACCGACCAGGGCATCATGCCGCTGTCCGTGGACGGCGGTTCACCGGTCAGTGTCGACAACTACGCCATGAGCCGCGGCGCCTCGGGCGCGGTGTGGACCAGTCCGCGCCTGGCCGCGGGCACGCACACCCTGGCCGTCACCGTCACCGTCACCGTCACCGTCACCGTCACCGTCACCGACACCGGGCAGCGCAACGCCGGCGGCGGCACCACCATCGCCCTGGGCCGGGCGGACGTCACACCGTCCTGACCCGGACGCCCCGCGACCCCCCGGCCCGAGTGGGCCGGGGGGTCGCGGCGGTGCGGGGCCGGCGGCGTCAGTCCTGGACCAGCAGTCCGCTGCGCAGCCGGGAGACGATCCGGCTCAGCAGCCGGGACACGTGCATCTGCGAGCAGCCCAGCCGCTCGCCGATCTGCGCCTGGGTCAGCTCCTCGCCGAACCGCAGCCGCAGCAGCAGCCGGTCGCGCTCCGGCAGCTTCTCGATCAGCGGTGCCAGGGTGTGGAAGTCCTCGAAGAGGTCCATCGCCGGGTCGCACTCGCCGAAGGTCTCGCCCAGCGTGCGGCCCTCGCCGTCGGTCGCGCTGTCCGAGTCGCTGTAGGGGGTGTCGATGGAGCCCGCGGTGTATCCGTTGGCGGCCACCAGGCCCTCGATGACCTCCTGCTCCGACAGGTCCAGATGCGCGGCCAGTTCGGCCACCGTCGGGTCGCGGTCCAGGTCGAGGGACAGCGTCTCCTTGGCCTTGCTCAGCTCCACCCGCAGTTCCTGGAGCCGCCGGGGCACATGCACCGCCCAGGTGGTGTCGCGGAAGAAGCGCTTCATCTCCCCGACGATGTAGGGCACCGCGAAAGTGGTGAACTCCGTCTCGCGGGACAGGTCGAAGCGGTCGATCGCCTTGATCAGGCCGATGGTGCCGACCTGCACGATCTCCTCGTGGTCGGTGGCGGGCCGGTTGCGGTAGCGCCCCGCGGCGAAGTGCACCAGGGACAGGTTCATCTCGATCAGCGTGTTGCGCGCGTAACTGTAGGGCGCGGTGCCCTCCTCCAGTTCCTGGAGGCGGTCGAAGAACAGCTTCGAGAGCACCCGCGCGTCCTGCGGCGCCACGGCCGTCGCGTCGTCGATCAACGGCAGTCCGCCGGTGGCGGCCTCCGGTCCGCTCGGCCACCGCGCGGCCCGCGGCGCCTCGGGCGCCACGGTGGCCGACCTGTCCGTGCCTTCCGACTGCTGAACCATTGCGGTCACGTCATCGCCTCGCACTCGTACGACTGGTGACGAGGCGCCTTCCCCGGTTCTCCACGGCTATTCCTCTTTGTTCGCGGCCAACGTGCCCGGGAGCCACCGCAGCTGGGCCGCCTGCTGGTGGGGGCCGCCGCCCTCATGGCCGTTGAAGTCGTAGACCTCGATCTGCTTGTCCCGGCCGGCGTACGCGTTGAAGGCCGCGAAGACGGTGGACGGCGGGCAGGTGTCGTCCTCCAGCGCGGTGGAGAACAGCGCGGGCGCCCGGCCGCGGGCGGCGAAGTGCACGCCGTCGAAGTACGCCAGGGTGTCGAGCACCCGCGCCTTGCGGTCGCGGTGCACCGACAGGTACCTGCCGACCTCGCGGTAGGGATCCAGGTCGGTGAGGGTGACGGCCCGCGGGAAGTCGCACAGGAAGGGCACGTCGGGGGCGATCGCCGCCAGGTCGGGCACCAGGCCGCCGACCGCCAGCGTGATGCCGCCGCCCTGGCTGATCCCCGCCGCCACCGTGCGCGAGGCGTCGGCCAGCGGGTGCGAGCGGGCCGCCTCGACCGCGCGGACCGCGTCGGTGAAGACCCGGCGGTAGTAGAAGTCGTAGGGGTCCTCTATGCCGCGGGTCAGGAAGCCGGGGGCGGCCGGGCTGCTGCCGACCGGGTCCTCGGTGTCGCCGGCCGACCAGCCGCTGCCCTGGCCGCGGGTGTCCATCACGAAGTGCGCGTAGCCCGCCGACGCCCACAGCAGATGGGTGTGCGCCAGACCGCGGCCGCCGCCGTATCCGACGAATTCCACCACCAGGGGCAGCGGCTCGGTGGTGCCCGCGGGCACTGTGAACCAGCCCTTGACCGGGTGCCCGCCGAAGCCCGCAAAGGTCACGTCGTAGGTGTCCAGGGTCGTCAGCCCGGTCGGCACCCGCTCGAAGCGCGCGTCGAGGGCGTACTGCCGCGCCTGGCCGAGGGTGTCGGTCCAGAACTGGTCGAAGTCCGCGGGCTCCACCGAACTGCTGCGACGGTCGCGAAGCTGGTCGAGCGGCAGGTCGAAGAGGGCCATACGGAGTCCTTCACGGCAGGGTGGTGGTCGTTCAGGGACACCGTACGTCCTGTCGGGGCCCGCGCAGAAGCCCCTGCTTAACCGGTTGAGTCGTGGGTGCGTGCACAGGGGCGGCCGGACGGGTCCCGCGTGATGCGGTACGGGAGCCGCCCGGCCGCCCCTGTCGTGCGGAATCGCGAAGAATGGGGGGGATGGTCGCCGGTCAGCGCTTGGAGCCGCCGCTGCCGGCAGGCCGGCCTCGGTCCGGATCAGTCGTGCAGCCGCCCTTGCGGCAGTTCACGTCGGGGCAGGACATGGTGGGTCACCTCTCCTCTGCGAGTCACTTCTTTCCCTCTGGAGTCACTTCTTCTCTGTGAATCGCTTCTTATGTGCGGGCAGCCGCACATCGCAGCTGCCTTCCGACGAGGTCGTCGGGTACGCAGTCGAACAGCAGCTTGTCGACCCGCCTGCCGTGCCACAGGGCGGCGCTGCGCAGCCGCCCGGCGGCCCGGAAGCCGGCCTTGAGGTAGGCGTTGACGGCGGGGGTGTGGGGCGCGGGTACCTGGAGCCACACCGAGTCGAGCGAGGCGATGGTGAAAGCCCACTCGAGGGTCAGGGCGGTGGCCTCGGCCGCGTAGCCCCGGCCGCGCTGCTCCGGGGCGATCACCAGGGTGTATTCGGCGCTGTTGACGGACTGGTCGACGCTGAGGGCGGTGCTCCCCACCGGGGTCCCGCCCGGTGCGGTGATCACCTCGAAGAGCTGGTAATGAGCCGACGTGTGGCTGGTGCGGAATCGGGCGCGGAAGACCTCCCAGGACACCGGCCAGCGGGCCCCGAAACCGACGACGGTCGCCGGGTCGGTCTCCCACCGGTGGTATTCCTGCATCATTTCTTCTCTCGCCAGTGCCAACGACAACCGCGTCCCGGCGCGCAGCGGGACGGGTGCGGTCGGTGGGGTGTTGGTCATCACGTTCGTGTCTCTCCTACGTGTGCCCGGGGTCCGGCCCTCGCAGCCGTCCATAAAGCGTCAATCCGCCAGCTGCCGGGAGGGGCAGATCCGCGGTATTGCCGCCCCCCGGGTCCTCGTGTGCTTCGTCCGCCGCGTCCGCCGGTCGCCCTGTGCGACCGGCCGTCGCCACAGGTGAACCCTGCCGGTCCCAGCAGCCGCTTCGATAGGCTGAGGCCCCATCAGTCATCCCGGGTATAAAGGGGAGTTAAATGAGTGAGCCGGTGGACTACAACGCACAGATTGTGGCCGAATTCCGTGCCAACCACGGGAAGGTCGGCGGAAATTTCGAGGGCGCCCCGCTGCTTCTGCTGCACAACACCGGAGCCCGCACCGGGCGGAAGCTCGTCAAGCCGATGATGTACCTGCGCGACGGCGAGCGCTATCTGGTCTTCGCCTCCAAGGGCGGCGCCCCCGACAACCCCGCCTGGTACCACAACCTGGTCGCCAACCCCGAGGCCGAGATCGAGGTCGGCGACGACACGGTCCCGGTCCGCGCCGAGGTGCTCACCGGCGAGGAGCGGGACCGCAAGTACGCCGAACAGGCCGCGCTCTACCCCGGGTTCGCCGAATACCAGGAGAAGACCGACCGGATCATTCCGGTGGTCGCGCTGGTTCCTACCGCTTCCACGCGGTAGGCGGCCGCTGATCGGGGAAGGCAACAGGCACGGAAGTGTCGAGGGCGGGAGAGGGTGCCGGTGAAGGTCGGGCTGCTGACCCGGGAGTATCCGCCGGATGTCTACGGCGGGGCCGGGGTCCATGTGGAGTTCCTGGCACGGGAGTTGCGCGCGCTGGTCGACGTGGAGGTGCACTGCTGGGGAGACGCCGCCGCCGAGGGCGGCGTCGTCAGGCACCGGGCACCGGCCGCGCTCGACGGCGCCAACGACGCGCTGCGCACCTTCTCCGTCGACCTGGCGATGGCCGCCGCACTCCAGGGCCGCGACCTGGTGCACTCCCACACCTGGTACGCCAACCTGGGCGGCCACATCGGCAAGCTGCTGCACGGCGTCCCGCACGTGCTGACCGCCCACTCCCTCGAACCGCTGCGGCCCTGGAAGGCCGAGCAACTGGGCGGCGGCTACGCCCTGTCCAGCTGGGCCGAGCGGACCGCGATGGAGTCGGCGGACGCGGTGGTCGCGGTCTCCGACGGCATGCGCCGCGACATCCTCTCCAGCTACCCGGCACTCACTCCCGAGCGTGTGCACGTCATCCGCAACGGCATCGACACCGTGACCTACCGCCCCGACGAGCGCACCGACGTGCTGCGCAGGATCGGCATCGACCCCGACCGCCCCTATGTGGTCTTCGTCGGCCGCATCACCCGGCAGAAGGGCGTACCGCACCTGCTGCGGGCGGCCAGGGACCTGGACCCCGCGGCGCAGCTGGTGCTGTGCGCGGGCGCGCCCGACACACCGGCGCTCGACCGGGAGTTCCGCGCGCTGTTCGACGAGCTGAACGCGGTGCGCGACGGGGTGCACTGGATCCCGGCGATGCTGCCGCGCCTCGCGGTCGTCCAACTCCTCACCCATGCCACCGCCTTCGCCTGCCCCTCGGTCTACGAGCCGCTGGGCATCGTCAATCTGGAGGCGATGGCCTGCGGCACCGCCGTGGTCGCCTCCGCGGTCGGCGGCATCCCCGAGGTCGTCGACGACGGCTCCACCGGGATCCTGGTGCCCTACGACGAGCAGCGCCCCGCGGACTTCGAGGCGGGCCTGGCCGCCGCGCTCAACCGGCTCGTCCGCGACCCCGCGCGGGCCGCCGCCTTCGGCGCCGCGGGTCGGGAGCGCGCGGAAAGGGAATTCGGCTGGGACACCGTCGCCCGCCGTACGGTCGCCCTTTACGAGAAGGTGCTCGCCGCCGGGTAGGAGGACCGGTGGACGGGACCGACTCGCAGGACCGTTGGCACGCAGAACACGGCAGTACAGAGCAGGGCGGCAGGGCGGTACACGACCCAAGGGGGATGTCGATGCGCGGTGGACCTTCGGTGCTGGGCATAGTGCTGGCAGGCGGTGCCGGCAAGCGGCTGATGCCGCTGACCGCCGACCGCGCGAAGCCGGCGGTGACCTTCGGCGGCACCTACCGCCTGGTGGACTTCGTGCTGTCCAACCTGGTCAACGGCGGCATGATGCGGATCTGCGTGCTGACGCAGTACAAATCGCACTCGCTCGACCGCCATGTGACCACCACCTGGCGGATGTCCAGCCTGCTGGGCAACTACGTGACACCGGTGCCGGCGCAGCAGCGGCTCGGCCCGCGCTGGTATCTGGGCAGCGCCGACGCGATCCTCCAGTCGCTGAACCTGGTGCACGACGAACAGCCCGACTACATCGCGGTCTTCGGCGCCGACCACGTCTACCGGATGGACCCGCGCCAGATGCTCGAACAGCACGTCGAGCACGGCGCCGGGGTGACCGTCGCGGGCATCAAGGTGCCGCGGGCCGACGCCTCGGGCTTCGGGGTGATCTCGCCGGCCGCCGACGGCATCTCGGTGGAGCGCTTCCTGGAGAAGCCCGCCGACCCGCCCGCGCTGCCCGGCGACCCCGGGCACGTCTTCGCCTCGATGGGCAACTACCTCTTCACCACCAAGACCCTGATCGACGCCCTGCACGAGGACGCCGAGGACCAGCAGTCCGTGCACGACATGGGCGGCAGCATCCTGCCCCGGCTCACCGCCGCGGGCGTCGCCCAGGTCTACGACTTCGACACCAACCACGTGCCGGGCGAGACCGCCCGCGACCACGGCTACTGGCGGGACGTCGGCACCCTGGACGCCTACTACGACGCGCACATGGACCTGATCTCCGACCAGCCCGCCTTCAGCCTCTACAACAGGCGCTGGCCGATCTACACCCACCCCGGCCAGCTGCCGCCCGCCAAGATCGCGGCGGGGGGCATCGTGGGGGAGTCCGTGGTCAGCCCCGGCTGCGTGATCCGCGGCCAGGTCACCCGCTCGGTGCTGTCGCCCGGCGTGGTGGTCGACGCGGGCGCGGTCGTCCAGGGCTCGGTGCTGCACGACAACGTACGGGTCGGGCGCGGCGCGATCGTCCGCGGCGCGGTGCTCGACAAGAACGTGGACGTGCCGCCCGGCGCCACCATCGGCGTGAACCCCGACCGCGACCGTGAGCTGTACACGGTGTCCGCGGCCGGGGTCATCGCCCTGGGCAAGGCCCAGTTGGTGGGGTGACGGCTCAGGCCGTCAGCTCACCGACCACTGCTGGTCGGTGCCGCTGTCGCAGGTCCAGACGTCCAGCTGGGTGCCGTTGGCGGAGTTCGACCCCGGCACGTCGAGGCATTTGTTCGCCGCGGCGTTGATCAGCTGCTTGCCGCTGACGGTCCACTTCTGGGCGCTGCTGCTGTTGCAGTCCCACAGCTGCACCAGCGTCCCGTCCGCGGTGCCCGAGCCGGCGTCGTCCAGGCACTTGCCGAGTGCCTGGACGGTGCCGTCGGCGCCCACGGTCCAGGACTGCGCGTCGGTGCCGTTGCAGTCGTAGAGCTGCACGTGGGTGCCGTTGGCGGTCGCGGAGTTGGCGACGTCCACGCACTTGCCGGCCAGGCCGGTGATCGCGTGCGGGGCCGTGCCGCCGCCGGACTGCCCGAAGACCTCCAGTTCGTAGACGCGGGCGGCCGTGTCGCCGCCGGTGTTGGTGGGCGCCGAGATCGCCAGCCGGACGTAGCGCGCCTGCCGCGGGGCGATGGAGTGGTAGGTGCGGCTGGAGCGCGAGCCGGTGACGTTGGTCGCCAGCGACCAGGTGCTGTTGTCGGTGCTGGTCAGGATCTGGAAGGCCGAGGTGTTCCAGCTGGTGTTCTCACCGCCGAGGCCCGCGTGCTTGACCACGAACGACCCCACGGTCTGCGTCGAGCCGAGGTCGACCGTCAGCGTCGGGTTCGCCGCCTTCGAGCACCACTTGCTGTTGTTCTGCAGGGAGTTGTCGACCGCCTTGTCCGCGGACTCCGCCGTCCCGCACGGTGTGGAGGCGGTGACCGCCCTGCCCTGCGCCAGGTTGGTGCCCAGGGCCGGCGCGGCCGGTACGGGGGTGGCCCCGTCCTGGAAGGACGGCGGTACGTCCCCGGCGCCGGTGCCCCAACTGCCGCTCGGCGTGCCGCCCATGGTGTAGTCGAGCGTGCCGCCGCCGGCGATGTCCGGGTAGCGCAGGTAGTTGTGGCTGGTGGCGGCGCCGTTGACCTTCAGGCCCTGGACGTAGCCGCCGCTGCCCGAGGAGTTGATGGTGATGTTGCCGCCGGGCCGCTGGAGCAGCACCGAGGGGAACTGCGGGCCGTTGACGGCCAGCGTGTCCGCGCCGGGGGTCGCCGGGTACATCCCCAGCGCCGCCCACACGTACCACGCCGAGGTCGCCCCGAGGTCGTCGTTGCCGGGCAGGCCGCCCGCGCCGGTGGTGAACGACTCGGTCATCACCTTGTGCACCGCGTCCGCCGTGCCCGCGGGGTCGCGGGCGAAGTTGTACGCCCACGGCACGCCGTGCTCCGGTTCGTTGCCTATGTAGTAATACGGCAGGCTCTGACCGGCGTTGACCTGGGTGAAGTGGTGGTTGAGCCGCTGGGCCGCGGTCGCGGGGCCGCCCATGTCGTTGATCAGGTCGGCGAAGTCGTACGGCACCATCCAGGTGTACTGCGCCGCATTGCCCTCGGTGAAGTTGCTCGGGCTCGCCGGGTCCAGCGGCCACGACCAGCTGCCGTCCGAACTGCGCGGCTGCATGTAGCCGGACTCGGTGCTGAAGGTGTTGCGCCACCACTGGGCGCGCGTCATGTGGGTGTTGTAGCTCGCGGTGTTGCCGAGCGCCTTGGCGAACTGCGCCACCGCGAAGTCCGACGCGCTGTATTCGAGCGAGTCGGAGGGCGCGCCCAGGTAGTGCTGGCTGGTGTAGGTGCCCTGGTTGCCGCGGATCGGCGAGCCCTGCGCCGTGCCGCCGTTGGAGGCCTTCTCCATCAGCGACAGCGCCGCGGCGGTGTCGAAGTCCCGCACCCCGAAGGCGTACATGCTGCTGACGATGATCGGCCCCGGGTCGCCGGTCATCACGAAGTCCTCGTTCGTCTGCTGCGACCACTTGGGCAGCAGGCCGCCCTGCTGGCCGTCCAGGACCATGGACTTGGCGATGTCGGCGGCCTCGGTCGGCGCGATGAGGGCGACCAGTGCCGCCCACGAGCGGTAGATGTCCCAGCCCGAGTAGTTCTGGTAAACCGGCCGGGTCGAGTTGTGCACCGCCCCGTCGAAGCCGCGGTAGTCGCCGTTGACGTCGCTGGAGATGTTGGGGCTCTGGAAGACGTGGTAAAGCGCCGTGTAGAACTTCTTCAGGTCCGCCGTGGCGCCCCCGGTGACCTGGGCGCGGTTGAGTATCGCGTTCCAGGACGTGTCGGCCGCGGTGCGGGTCGCGTTGAAGTCCCAGCCGTTGTTCTCGGCGGTCAGGTTGGCCTGCGCGCCCGCCACGCTCACGTAGCTCAGGCCGACCTTGGTCTGCACGGTCTGGTTGCCGGTCGTGTCGAAGGTGACGTAGGCGCCGGTGTTGGTGCCCGACGCGCTGCTCGAACCGGCCGAGACCGTACCGCCGTTCCAGGTGCCGAAACCGGACGGGGCGCGGTCGAAGCGGATGTCGAAATAGATCTGGTAGGTCTTCGACGAGCCGCAGAAGCCGCCGGCGGTGACGCTGCCGGTCACCTCGGACCCGCTGACCTTCACCGACCCGCTGCGGTTGCCGGTCGCGCTGCGGCCGGTGTTGATCAGCAGGCCGGCGCTGGTGGTCGAGGGGTAGGTCAGCCGGGCCATGCCGCCGCGGGTGGTGGCCGTCAGCTCCACGCCGGTGCCGTACTTGTCCAGGCGGTTCCTGTAGTAGCCGGGCGCGGCCGACTCGTTGGACTTGGTGTACGCCGACGCGTAGCTGGTCCAGTTGCTGCCGGGGGAGGTGCCGACCGCGCCGGTGATCGGCATCAGCGGCAGGTCCTCGTTGTTGGGGCAGCCCGCTCCGTCGAAGTGGGTGAGGCTGAAGTCCTCGATGGAGCTGTCGGAGTAGCGGTAGCCGGACGGCGAGGCCGTCGGTGTGTCGGGGCTGAACTGCACCCCGCCGAAGGGCGCCACGGCCCCCGGGTAGGTGCTGCCGCCGGCGCCGCCGCCGACCGGGTTGGGGGCGTTGCTGTCGTCGGACCCGACGAAGGTGTCGACGTACTGCGTGAGGTTGGCGGTGGCGGCATGGGCGGGGGCCGACGTGAGGCCGCCGATGCCGAGGGCGGCCAGTAAGAGGGCGCCGACGGCGCCCGCGGTTCTGCTGCGGAGCACGGGAGGGAGCACGGAGGACCACCTTCTCGCGGAGGCCGCGGGCCGTGGGATGACGCACGGCGAGCGGCCTCGGGGCACGGGGGATGCTCGTACGGATGTGAACGTTACCAAGCGAATCAGCATCTTGACGTGTACCTGATTTGCTGTCAAGGGCGCGCGCGACACCCCGATTCCCCGCTCCCGCGCCGCCCCGTGGGGTACGCCGCCCGCTGTTGCGCGATGTGTTGACACGCCGTCAGGACGCCCGCACAATCCCGGAACGCTTGCGAACGTTACCAATGCACCGCGTTACCGCGACGCCGGGAGACAGCCGATGGCACAACCACGCCTGGAAGCCAGACGCCTGGCCAAGCGGTTCGGTCACGTCAGGGCGCTCCAGGCCGCCGACTGTCGTCGCCCGCCCGCCGGGGATCACCGGACAGCCCTGAGGCCAGGGTCCCCCCCGCCGATCGTCAGCCTCGGCGGCTTCGGCGCAGCGCTCGGCGCCGCCCAGATCAGCACCGGCGGCCAGGACCCGGCAGGCATCTCCACCGGACTGCAGGCCGCGGGCAAGCAGGGCAAGGTCAAGGTCGCCGCCTTCGACGCGGAACCCGACGAGATCACCGCGCTCACCGACGGCACCCTCGACGTCCTGGTCGCCCAGGACCCCGGCGCCATCGGCCGGCAGGGCGTCGACCAGGCACTCGCGGCGATCGACAAGAAGAAGGTCACCGCGCACATCGGCACCGACATGGTGGCCATCACCAAGGCCGACATGGACCAGCCCGACGTCAAGAAGTTCTTCCACCAGGCCGCCTGCTGATCAAGGGGAGCCCGGAATACACCTCCCCGGGGCCCGCCTGCCATCATCGACGCACGAGCCGGCCTGCCGCCGGTGACCGGCTGTCCGCCGGCCGCCGGCCAGCCCGGCCGGCACAGCGACGAGGAGGCCCGTGAAACGCCCGACGATGAAGGACGTGGCCCGCGCAGCCGGGGTCAGTCCGATGACGGTCTCCCGGGTCGTGTCGGGCGAAGCGGGCGTCGCCCCCGAGACCGCCGCCCGGGTCGGCCAGGCGGTGCGCAAGCTCGGCTACCAGCGCAACGACAACGCCCGCAGCCTGCGCCAGAAGAACCTCGGCACCTCCACCATCGGCCTGGTCGTCGACGACCTGGCCAACCCCTTCTACGCCCTGATGGCCCGTTCGGTGGAGGACGAGGCCCACCGCCGCGGCCATGTGGTGCTGGTCGGCAGCACCAACGACGAACCGCAGCGCGAGCGCGAGGTCATCGCCGCCTTCACCGCCCGCCAGGTGGACGGCCTGATCCTTGTCCCCACCATCGGCAGCCACGGCTTCCTCAAACGCCCGATGGACGGCGGCACCCAGGTGGTCTGCGTCGACCGCCCCGCCAAGGGCCTGGCCGTCGACACCGTCACCGTCGACAACCGGGCCGCCGCCGGACGGGCCGTCACCCACCTGCTCGGCCACGGCCACACCCGCATCGCCTACCTCGGCGACCGCTTCGACATCTGGACCCAGGCCGAGCGCTACGCCGGCTACCTCGACGCGCTCGCCGCCCACGGCATCCCCGAGGACCCCGCGCTCGTACGGCACGAGCTGCGCTCCCACCCGCAGGCCCGCGACGCGCTGGCCGTGCTGCGTACGCTGCCCGACCCGCCGACCGCGCTGTTCACCAGCAACGACCTGATCACCCTGGGCGTCCTCGACGGCCTCGACCACCCGGCGCCGCTCGCCCTGGTCGGCTTCGACGACCTGCCGCTGGGCGAGCGCCTGACCCCGCCGCTGACCGTGGTCAGCCAGGACCCGGTCGCACTCGGCGGCACCGCGGCCAACCTGCTCTTCTCGCGGATCGCGGGCGACCGCTCGGCGCCCCGGTCGGTCGTGCTCCTCACCCGCTTCGTGGTCCGCGGTTCGGGCGCCTTCCGCACGGCGGCCGGCTGACCCCGCGGCCCCGGCGCGACGCCGCACCGGGACCAGGGGGGCGCACGAGGGCGCCTCACGCGCCGGCGTGCGCGTGGCGTGCGCACCCGCGCACTTGTAAAGCGTAGGTCGTCGGTTCGAACCCGACAGGGGGCTCTTTTTCTTGCCTGGCCAGGCCTTGTCCCCGCGGCGCGGGGCGCTCGGCGGCCGGTCGCGAGGCCGCCGTGCCGCGGTCGAGGGCTGCAACCGGCGGCAGGCGGGCAGGAAGCTGCCCGATATCAGCGCGGGTGTCATCTTTCCCGGATTCTCTGCCGCCACCACGCTTCGGCATGCCACGGGCTGATGGACGCGGCCCCGGGGTCGGGCAGGGTGCGACGAAGGAACTCCGCGTCCAGCGGGGTGACGATCTTGCGGAGCCCTGCCCGGCGCGCGGGCGGCAGTCGTCGGAGTGCTTGTTCGAGGATGTCCCGTGGCCCTGCTGGATCGCAGCAGGGGCAGTCGGCCCAAGGCAGAGGAAGCGTCACTGCGGGCCGGCCATCGCTGAGCACGGATGGCGCTGGGCGGTTTACGCGCCATCGGCCTTTCTGGTCTGCGTCATGGCGCACATCATGCCAGGCCCCCGGAAACCTCGTCAGCGTTGAGGCAGGGATGCCTCAACGAGGTTGCTGGGGTCAGGTGGTGGCTGCCTCGTACGTCTCGATCGTGCAGCGGGCCGCTCCGCTGCGTTCGATCCTGGCGTCGCTGGTGACGAGCGGTACGCCGAAGCTTTCGGCGAGGGCTACGTAGTGTGCGTCGTAGGCGGAGAGGTTGTTCGAGAGGTCGCGTACCCGCTGCCACAGCACCAGCGTCGGGTGCAGGTCGAGAGCGAGGGCCTGGTAGTCGGTGATCGCCTTGGCGGCTTCCTTCTCCGTGATCTTCGGCTTGCCGCCGCGCCGACCGCGCGCCAGTCCGAAGACGGCCGACGTGATCTCGTAGTCGAGCAGACTCGGCGCGGCAAGAGTGTCGGCGCGACCCACCCGCTCGCGGATCGCGGTTCCGGTCGTGCCGTGGTCGAGGAGGAAGTGCACAAGGCTGGAGCAGTCAATGACGATCAACGTCGTTCACGCCCGTCCTCGATGGCGCTGAGGATGTCGGTCGTGCTGAGCGCGGTGCGGGTTTCACGCTCCAGGCGTGCCGCCATCTCCGCGAGAGTGGGCCTGGCGGCTTCCCGGGACAGGAGCTCCAGGGCGTACGCCTGGAGGGACTTGCCCGCCTGCGCGGCGCGTACCTTCAAAGCGTTGACTGTGTCGTCCGGGACGTCCCGGATGGTGATCGCGGTCATGCATTCATTTTAGCATCAGTGCAGGCAATGTGCAGGCGCACTTGAGTTGCGGAGCACGGATTCAGCACACATGGGGCTGGAAAGCCGTCCCAACCAGTGGCATGAGGTGAACGTTGTTTGCGCTGTTCAGGGGAACGTTCGCTGCATTTCCACAGGTCAGCCGCCCGCCCCGAGGGATCTTGTAAAGCGTAGGTCGTCGGTTCGAACCCGACAGGAGGCTCCATGGTGAACCCCAGGGTAAGCGTTTGACCTGGCATTTTTCCCTTCTCTTGGCCATGGGGAGGCCTCCAGTGGACCCCTTTTGACCTACGCATTGTGATGCGTCCGGCGCGGGCTGACCCAGGGGAGGCACTGGTTGGGCCCGTGGGCGCTCACGGGCCTCTGAACAGGGCTTTCGCGGCACAGTGCTGTGCCTGACGGCCGGGCGGGCAGCGGGCGAACGGGCAAGGGGAGCGCGAGGGGAGCGCATCAGGACAGTGCGGGTGCGGCGGGCGTCCCTGTGCAGGGAGGTCGTCGGCGGTCGTGAACGGTTCTCGTGAAGGCGGGTGGGGGACGCGGTCTGCGCCCCGGACCGGTTGTTGCGCGTGCCGGGCGCCTCCGGGGGCGGGAGCGAGGAAGGAATCTTCGATCGTGGACTTTGTGCCGGGTCCACAAGGGGTGGCCCTGGGGAGCGGCCGATGAGGGCGGCGCGCTGGTGCCGGTGTTCCCCTCAGGCGATCAGCGGGCTGTCAGGCCGGCGTCGGTGAAACGTCGCATCAGCGAGGGCTTGCCGCGGTGCTGGTCGCGTAGGGGCTGCAGGCGCCGGGCGAACTCCTCGGGGGTGCCCGCCCGGTCGTGGACCTCGCGGAGATCCTTCAGGAGGGCGACTGCGGCGTCGTACGGGCCGGGCTGCTTCTGCCCGATCAGGTGGACGATGTCCTGCCAGGCCTGCTCGGCGTTCTCGGCCAGGCGGTCCAGCTGGTCCTCCCTGGCCCGCTGTTCGGCTCGGAGGGCCTGGGCGCGGGCCCGTTGCTGCTGCTGCGTGTGCTCGCTGCGTACTTCGTGGGCGGCGTCGAGGAGCTCTGCGGCTGAGCGGCGTGGGGCGGCGGTGGAGGGTTCGGATGTGCCCTGGGATGCGGTGCGGTGGCGGGCCAGCAGCGCGGGGCCCGGTTGTGGGGATGTGCCCAGGGCGGCGTCCAGCAGCATGGCGTCCTTCTCGCGTTGCGGCAGGGCGCGGATCCACGCGGCGAGTGCGTCTTTGCCGACCGCCTGGGAAGGGGCGGCACAACTGGCCCGCGCGGCTGCGGTGAGCAGGTGCGGGTCGAGGTGCAGGAAGTCCGCCAGGGCCTGTTGCGAGCCGGTGAGCTGGGCCAGACCGGCGGGTACGGGCGGCTCCATGGCGGAGGTGTACTCGTCTTCGTCGACGCCTTCCTGCAATTCCCAGCGGGTGAGCGCGGAAAGCCAGGCCAGATAGAGGGGACGCAGGTCGCCCGCGGCGAGTTCGGTACGCAGGGCGGTAAATGAGGCCAGGGTGAAGGAGGTGTCGAACTCCCACTCGCTGTCGTCCTCGGCCGAGTAGCCGAAGTCGAGGATCAGGTGCCCGTTCCTGGTCCAGCAGGTGAAGGCGTCTTCCGCGCAATACGGTTCGGCGCTGCGGGCGGGCAGCAGCGTGGTGGGCAGGCGCAGCATGAGGCGACGCGAGCCCCAGTTGGCAAAATACAGATGTGCGTCGTACAGCTGCTCCATCAGCTTGCGGCCGTCACCGCGGAAGTCGCCGTAGTGGTATTCGTTGACGAAGTGCGTCGTGCTGATCCTGGCCCGGCTCGACAGGGCCCGTACCTGCTGGAGCTCGTCCGTGGTCAACGGTCGGTCAACGGCCTGGAACTCGTAGTACTGGTACTCGCTCACGGCCGCGCAGCTTACCGCCGAGTGCTGCCGCTCGTGCCACGGAGACATGGCGTTGCTTCCCCTACGGCACGGAGGGTTCGGCGGGGCCATCGGACGTGGACCGGCACTCGGGGCGGGAGGTCGGGTGGGGAACAACGCACCGGCGTCCTTCGTCGAGCTTTGCGGGCCGGTGCCGGACCGCGCCGCGCGCCGCAGCGGGACGGCACGTCAGCGGGTACGGACTACTCGGCGGGGCGCCGGTAAGTGGTCGGTCGTCCTCTGTCCGAGTTGCTCCACCAGGCCCCGGCTGCGCAGGTCGCGGAGGACCTTGCGGATGTCGGGAGCAGTGAGCTCCAGTGACTTCTGCAGTTCGGCCGCGCTCTGGGGGGCGGCTGCGAGCGCGTCGTAGACGCGCAGCGCGGTTTCGTTCAGCCCGAAGGTCGCGTGGCGGGTGCCGCTGCGCGCTGCAGACCGTCATCGCACCCCCCCGGGGAGGGAGTGCACCCCCGGCGACCGGCGCAGGTTACCTCTTTAGTGAGCACTCAGAAATCTATGGTGGCTGGAGTAGACATTGGGCGGTGGAATGGTTATGGTTTCTCTCGTAGTCGAGATCAGCAAGGTCCGGCAGACACGAACTGCCGGGCAGCAGTACACGCAAGTGCAGTACGCAGGACGGTGCGGTGGTGGAGTTCCGAAGCCAGAGTGGTTGCCTGACGGCGACGGGGCTGACGACCGGACCGGGTGGCCCGCGGTGATCAGGGGCTGCCATGAGCAGGATCGCAGTTCAGGCAAGTTGCAGTACCTGTAAGTGCAGTGCGCAGTACCCAGCAGTGAGTTCAGTGAGCAGTACCTCGGTGAAGGCGTCGGCTGCGGGCGCGCGTACCGGGAGGTTCGGCAGTGGGGTTCTAAGCCAGAGCAGACGCAGGACGGGCGACGGGGCTGGCTGCCGAAGGGTGGCGCTTACTTGAGGCCATCAGCAGTTCGCATCACTGGCAGTACCAGCAGTACGCAACACGAGCAGCAGGCAGTTCACGTTTGGCAGGTAGTTGATCAGAGGGAAGAACGGAGGAGCCCAAGCGCCATCGGGATCGCCCGGGCGGAATACCTTTGAGCCCGGGTACCGCAGGACATCGTTAGCGAGGTGGTCTCCGGTCAAGCAACCGCGATCCCCGCACACGCCGGTACCCCCTTCGGCGGTGCGGACACAGTAGGCCGGCGCAGTTCTAGGGCCGGCAGATGGTGTAGTAGTTCCTTCGGGGCCTTGGTGCCGTACGGCACCAAGGCCCCTCACACGTGTTCCACAGAGAGGTGAGATGACAGCAGGCGACTCGTACAACCGGCTCGAAGACGACGACTACCCCGCCTACACCATGGGCCGGGCCGCCGAACTGCTCGGCACCACCCAGAACTTCCTGCGCGCCATCGGCGAAGCCCGCCTGATCACCCCGCTGCGCTCCGCCGGCGGACACCGCCGCTACTCCCGCTACCAGTTGCGTATCGCCGCCCGCGCCCGCGAACTCGTCGACCAGGGCGTTTCGATAGAGGCGGCCTGCCGCATCGTCATCCTCGAAGACCAACTCGAAGAAGCCCAGCGCATCAACGAGGAACTGCGCGGCGCCGCGTTCAAGGACCGCGCCACCGCTTGACCGGCTTTTCTTCCCTGGCTAGTTGCTGCGTTATGCGTAGTTTCTCATATTATGTGCGCATGATCGCCGAAGATGCCCAGCCACCGGTCCGGGGGCGGGAGCCCCAATACCGCTCCGGCCACGCGCACGACGCCCTCCGCGCCCCGGCAGGTGATCCGCCTGCCGGCGCGACCGGTGAGCCGGTCCCCGACCGGGCCGCTGCCGGCCCGGAAACCGGGGCGGCGCGGGCGGCGGCCGTGGTGAAGCCGCGATTGCGCGGCTGGCTGCATGCCGGGATGTTCCCCCTCGCTCTGGCCGGCGGCATCGTCCTGATCGCGCTTTCGCGTTCGGCGGCGGCGATGGCGGCCTGCTCGGTGTACGCGGTCTCGGCCTGCCTGCTGTTCGGTACGAGCGCGGTGTACCACCGCGGCAACTGGGGCCCGCGTGGGGAGGGGGTCCTGCGCCGCCTGGACCACGCGAACATCTTCCTGATCATCGCCGGCACGTACACGCCCCTGGCGGTACTGCTGCTGCCCGGACGCCAGCAGGTGGTGCTGCTGTCCCTGGTGTGGTCCGGGGCCGTGGCCGGCATCGCCTTCCGGATCTGGTGGATCCGGGCGCCGCGCTGGCTGTACACCTTGTGCTACATCGCCCTGGGCTGGGCTGCGGTGTTCTACCTGCCCGCATTCGCACGCGCCGGCGGCCCCGCAGCCGTCGTCCTGGTCATCGCCGGCGGCCTCCTCTACACCGCGGGCGCCGTGGTGTACGGCCTGAAGCGCCCCGACCCCTGGCCGCGCTGGTTCGGCTTCCACGAGGTCTTCCACGCCCTCACTCTCGCCGCCTTCACCGCCCACTACACCGCCATCGCCCTGGCAGCCACCTGACCGGCGTCCGGGCGTTCTCCAGCGCAGGGCCTGTGCGGGTCGGCTGGCGCGGGGCCCGGATACGGCCTGGGGTCCTGCGCTAGACCATGATGTCCGGCAGCGTGACAGGCACCGTGTTGGTGCCCTGAGCGTCATCGAGCAGTGGGGAGTCGCCGTGACCGCAGCGGAGCCGAACGGGGACGGCGCAGGGGCCGCTCGTCCCGGCGGAGACGGGATGCGCCCGGATTCGGCGTTGTCGCTGGCGGGGGTCCTGGGGGCGGCGGAGGCAGCGGCGCCGGTGGAGTCCCTCGACGTGGTGGCGCGGATGCTCAAGGAACATCTCGGGGCGGCGTCGGTGTCCTTCCTGATCACCGACTTCACCGGCAGTTCGGTGGTGCGGCTGGGCACTGCGGGAAGCGTGGACACGGGTGAGCCGGCCCGGCGCATCACGCTGCGGGGCACCGTCTACGACGACGTGATCCGCACCCAGCAGCCGGCCATCGAGGACAGCGGCCGGGGGACGTATACCCGGGTCGTGGCCCCGGTGACCAACCGCGGCGACGCCATCGGACTCCTGGAACTGTTCCTGCCCGCGACGCCGGGTGCGGAGGTGCTGCGGGAGATCGGTGAGAGTGCGCACGCGCTGGCCTACATCGTCATCGCGAACCGGTCCTTCACCGACGTGTACCAGTGGGGGCGGCGCACCAGCCCGCTGAGCCTGGCCGCGGAGATCCAGCACCGGCTGCTCCCGGCGTCGCTGGCGTGCGAGGCGGCGCAGTTCGCGGTCGCCGGGGCGCTGGAGCCCGCCGACCTCGTCGGGGGTGACACCTTCGACTACGTGATCGACCGGGACGCCGTCCAGCTGTCCGTCACCGACGCCATGGGCCACGACGTCCAGGCAGCGCTCCTGGCCACCCTCGTGGTCGGTGCGTTGCGCCGGGCACGGCGGGCGGGCGGAAGCCTCCTTGAGCAAGCAGATGAAGCCGATCGGGCGATGCGGGACCACGGCCGCGAAGGCTATGTCACCGGTCAGCTGCTGCGGATCAGCCTGCTCGACGGCAGAGCCGAGTTCGTCAACGCCGGGCACCCTTGGCCGCTGCTGCTGCGGAACGGGGAAGTGCGGCAGATCGTCCCGAAGGTCGATATGCCGTTCGGCGTCCGGATTCCACACTCCTACCGGGTGCAGTCGCTCGACCTGAGGCCGGGGGATCGGCTGGTGATGCTGACGGACGGCATGTTGGAACGCAACGCCAAGAGCCTGGACCTGCCGGACCTGATCGCCGGAACCCGCGCGCTGCACCCCCGCGAAGCCGCCCGCGCCCTCATCGGGGCGATCGTCGACGCCGGCGATGGTCACCTGGAGGACGACGCGACCGTCATGTGCCTTGACTGGCACGGCACCGGCCACTCCCAGCGGGACGCCGACACCGGCGCCGACCTCACCGACGCCTCACAACCGCTGGACACGGGACGGACCGCTCCCGGGCGCTGACCTGGGGCGCACCCGGCGCGGCACGGCCGGAGTGTGGGCGCTGGAAGGGCCGGTCGCCTGCTGGCAGGACAGGGGTGGGGTGCGCTCTGTAGTCATGGGGCGGCCAGAAGGCTGCTCACATCACGAGAGAGCCGCCCGTTCGAGTAGATCCTGCTCCGTCAGCGCGGCGAGTGCGTCCAGGAACGCGACGGCGAAGCTCCCTGGCCCGGCGACCTGTTGTGCGGCCACTTCGGCGGCGACCTTGTAGACGGTGACGGCTGCCACCGTCGTGGCGAGCCGGTCTTCGTCGATCGCCGCGAAGGCGGACATCACCGCGGCCAGCGCGCCGCCGGCACCCCCGGCCACCTGGGCCAGCAAGGCGTCCCCGTTGGCGATGCGCGCGTCGCGCGTCCCGTCGGTGACGAAGTCCACGGGTCCGGAGACGGCGACCACGCCGCTGGTCCGGCGGGCGAGTGTGCGCGCCGTCTCCTCTGCGGCCTGGAGGGTCTCGGCGGAGTCATCCGCGCCCTGTGCGCCGGCGCTGTCACCCGCGACCGCGATGATCTCCTCCGGTGTGCCCCGGATCACCGTGGGCCGCAGCTCCACGAGCTGGTGTGCCAGCGCGGTGCGTACCGGCAGCGGGCCGATCGTGAACGCGTCGAGGACCCACGGCGTACCGGCGGAAGCGGCCGCCTGGGCCGCTTCGGCCATGGCGGTCCGCTGTTCCGCGTGCGGCGTCGCGAGGTTGATCACGACAGCGGAGGCGATCCCTGCGAACGGTCCGGCCTCGTCCGGAACATCGACCATGGCCGGTGTGGCGCCCAGCGCGTACAGGACGTTCGCGGTGAAGTCGGTGACCACCGTGTTGGTCAGGCACTGGACAAGAGGGGCGCGGGTCCTCACCTGCGCGAGGGCCTGCGGGACGAATGCGGCGAGTTCGGCAGGGGTCGTGTACATAAAGGGTCGCTTCCGGGAGACAAGGGGAACCCGCCGCGCAGGCAGGACGGCCCACCGGCGAGCAGTGGATCAGGCTCGGGCCGGCGCAGCCGGAGCGGCGCGTGGCGCACAGAACATCAGGAACGGTAACCGAACAGTCGCAGCATGCAGTGGAAGCGGGTCATGGTGTCGGCGGGGAAGCGGCGATCGCATCGGGGGAAGCTGACGGGGACTGATCATCAACAGTTCCCGCTCTGGCCGGGAGACGGGGGAGCTGACCAACAGGTCCATTACCGGCAGGCCGCTGATGTTGGCGATGGGTGCGGGGTGACGGGACTGGGGGAGCGTCCCCAAACGTATCCGTCGGGCTCGCTGGTCGGAGCCTTCCCTCCTCCCGGATGACCGGGCGACACGGCAGGCATTCGCGTTCTGCTGCTGTCGGCGACGGCTGGGAGGTGGTCCGGGTGGATGGGCTGCTTGGCCCGTACGGTCGAGATCATGTCGTGGCAGGAGTCATGACTGCTCGCAGGGGGCATCGGTGTTCTCGACTGTTCCAGCGCAGCTCCTGAAGGCAGGCCCATGGAAGCCATCACCGTCCGCGACCGGGAAGCCGGTACCGGCGGACTCACCCTGGCGGAACTGCCCTATCCGCACGCCGCCGAGAACGACGTCATCGTGCGCGTGCACGCCGCGGGCTTCACGCGCGGGGAGCTCGACTGGCCCACCACGTGGGCCGACCGGGCCGGCCGCGACCGCACGCCGAGCGTGCCGGGCCACGAGCTGTCCGGGGTCGTCGCCGAGCTGGGATACGGCACCACCGGCCTCAGCGTCGGCCAGCGGGTCTTCGGCCTGACCGACTGGAGCCGCGACGGGTCGCTGGCCGAGTACACCGCGGTCGAGGCCCGCAACCTGGCCCCTCTTCCCGCCGGCATCGACCACACGGTGGCGGCCGCGCTGCCGATCTCGGGCCTGACCGCCTGGCAGGGTCTGTTCGACCACGGCGGGCTCGCGGCGGGGCAGACGGTCCTGGTGCACGGCGCTGCCGGAGGTGTCGGCTCGATCGCGGTCCAGCTCGCCCGCGAGGCGGGCGCACGGGTGATCGCCACGGGCCGGGCCCGCGACCGGGACACCGCTCTCGGCCTGGGCGCCGAGGCCTTCGTCGACCTCCAGGCGGACCGGCTGGAGGACACCGGAGAGGTCGACGTCGTCTTCGACGTGATCGGCGGGGAGATCCTCGAACGCTCGGCCGCGCTCGTGCGTGCCGGCGGCACCCTCGTCACCATCGCCGCGCCGCCCACGGCCACCCCCGAGAGCGGGCGGGCCGTCTTCTTCGTCGTCGAACCCGACCGCGCCCGTCTCGCCGACCTCGCACTGCGGGTCAGGGACGGCCGTCTCAGGCCGATCGTCGGCGAGGTGCGCCCGCTCGCCGAGACTCCGGAGGCCTTCGCGGCCGGCCACCACGCCCAGGGCAAGACGATCATCCGCGTCGCGCCTGACGAGACCACTCGCGGCCGATCGGGATGACGCGGTCATGCGTTTCCGCAGGGGCGGCGAGTTTGCGGATGGGCAAGCGGGTGAAGGGCCGGCCGAGCTTCGGGCGGTGGCCGTCTGGGCTATGAAGTCCTCGTTGTCAGGGCTGAGCAGGCGGGATGGCTCGCGCCCACCGAGGTCCGGGCAGGCCAGAGCATCTGTCACCGCCTGTACAGCAGCCTCAGTTACCTGAGTCTCGCCGAAGCCGCACTCGCAGTCTGAGCACCACACCAGCGGTGTCCGTCAGACCGGAACAAGCTCATCCGGCGCACGATCTGCTGCAGCTTCGAGCAATGCTCAGGACTTGTGGATCAGCTCCTCTGGAGGACGCGCGAAGGGCGTACCTTCCCGAGTGAGTGATCTCAAGTCACTGAGTAGGCCCGCGCTGCGAACGCGGGTCGGGAATGCACGCCCGTGCTCAGCGTAGTCAACGAAGACGGCACCACCGAGGCCGGTTCCCTGATCGACGAGATCGTCCGCGAGGGTGCTCGGCGGATGCTGGCCGCCGCCCTGGAGGCGGAGGTGGACCAGTACACAGCCGAGCTCGCCGGGCAGCGTGACGAGGCTGGTCGCCGGCTGGTGGTCCGCAACGGCCGGCACCGGCCGCGGACCGTGACCACGGCGGCTGGGCCGGTCGAGGTGGCCGCCCCGCGCGTGAACGACAAGCGGGTCGACGAGACGACGGGTGAACGTCAGCGGTTCTCCTCGAAGATCCTGGCGCCGTGGTGTCGGAAGTCCCCGAAGATCAGCGAGGTGCTGCCGTTGCTCTATCTCCACGGCCTGTCGTCGGGCGACTTCGTGCCCGCGATGGAACAGTTCCTGGGCTCCCCGGCCGGGCTGTCGCCGGCCACGGTGACCCGGCTGACGCAGCAGTGGACCGCCGACCACGTCGCCTTCCAGCGCGGTGACCTGGCGGAATCCGACTACGTCTACGTCTGGGCCGACGGCGTCCATCCCAAGATCCGCCACCGCACCGCACCTCGTCGCCCTCGTCCGAGCCGGCGCAAGGTTCGAAAACGGCCTCCTCGTTGAACGAGACGAGACCCTCGCAGCGTGATCCACCTCAACTGATCCACAGATCTCGACAATTACTCCCGCGAAAAATGAGTCCGACTCATTCGGCAGAAGCGCGTTTGCGTCCGTGAAGATAAGTGGGACGCAGTCTGGCCAGTTCGACCGCGATCGTGCCACACTCCTGGCGCTGGGATGGTCCCGCTACGGGCCTCAGCCGTGGCCTGCGACGAGGGAGGCGATCTGGTGTGCGGTGCCTCGGTTCCCGACCGTTGAAGAGCCCGCGCCCCAGCCGGATGTCGCGCGGTCGGCCACCTCGCGCCCACCCCGTATCGACGATCCCGGTGGCGCTGGTGGTGCCCGCGTTGGGCGATGTCGAAGCACAGCCCGCACTGAACCGGCAGCGGAAGCTGCGGACCTGACGCTGCCATCACGGTTCCACGCACTCATGGGAGATGATGATGATCGAGCCGCAGGACGAAGGACGATCCATCCGCCGGCGCACGGTTCTCGGCGGGGGGCTCGCCGCTTTGGGGGTCGTGGCCCTGCCGGGCGGGATCGCGTCGGGCGCGCCCGGCGCGGCACCCGAAGTGGCAGCCGCGTGGGTGGACCCGCCCAACGGTTACCCCGAGTGGAACAACAACATCGGGATCTTCGAGGTCAACTCGGAGCCGCCGCACGCGACCTCCATGCCGTACGCCGACCTCCAGCAGGCGCTGGACGCCGACCGCACCACGTCGCCGTACCGGCTCGACCTCACCGGGACGTGGCGGTTCAAGCACGTCTCCAAGCCCGCCGACCGTGACCTGAACTTCCACCGCACCGACGTCGACGACACCGCCTGGCCGACCATCCCGGTGCCCGCCAACTGGCAGCAGCACGGCTACGACTTCCCGATCTACACCAACTTCACCTACCCCTGGTGGGGCGCCAACGGGCAGAACGAGAACGCCCAGCCGCCGTTCGCGCCGACGCGGTTCAACCCGGTCGGCCAGTACCGCCGGCGGTTCGACCTCCCGGCCGCCTGGCAGGGGCGGCGGGTCCACCTGCACTTCGAGGGCGTCAAGTCCGGGTTCTACCTGTGGGTCAACGGAACGAAGGTCGGGTACCGCGAGGGCTCGTACACGCCGGCCGAGTTCGACGTCACCGACTACGTCCGGGCCGGCTCCAACCTGGTCGCGGTCGAGGTCTACCGGTTCCCGGACGGGGACTGGATGGAGGACCAGGACATGATCCGGCTGTCCGGGATCTTCCGGCCGGTCTTCCTGTACTCGGTGCCCGCGGTGCATCTGCGCGACTTCACGCTCACCACCCCGCTGCGGGACAACTACACCAACGCCGACCTGGCGGTGAAGGTCGCGGTGCGCAGCCGCGGCGCGCAGCAGTCGGGGACGTACTCGGTGGAGGTCCAGCTCTACGACGCCAACCGGCAGGCAGTCTGGCCGTCGCCCCTGCGGGTACCGGTGAACGTGGGCGCGGTGCCGGTCGGGCAGGACGCGACGGCGCAGGGTTCCCAGGCCGTCCAGGGCCCGAAGCTCTGGTCGGCCGAGCACCCGAACCTCTACACCGCCGTGCTGCAACTGCGCGACCCGTCCGGCGCGGTCACCCAGACCGCGTCGGCACGGGTCGGCTTCCGCGAGTTCACGCTCTCGGGCGGCCTGATGCGGATCAACGGTCAGCCCGTGTCGTTGCGCGGCACCAACCGGCACGAGACGAACCCCGACCGCGGGCAGGCGTTGACCCGCGAGGACATGGTCACCGACATCAAGCTGATGAAGCGGCTCAACATCAACGCCGTCCGGACCTCGCACTACCCCAACAACGCGGTGTGGTACGACCTCGCCGACGAGTACGGCATCTACGTCATGGACGAGGCCAACCTGGAGACCCACGGCGTGCGGGACAACTACCCCGACTCCAACTCCGCCTGGACCGCGGCCGTCGTGGACCGGGCCGTCCAGATGGTGCACCGCGACAAGAACCACCCGTCGGTCGTCATCTGGTCGCTCGGCAACGAGGCGGGCGGCGGCAGCAACTTCGTGACGATGCGCAACGCGATCCGCTCGGCCGACCCGACCCGGATCGTCCACTACGAGGGCGACAACCGGCGCGAGGTCAGCGACATCCGGTCCCGGATGTACGAGAGCCCGTCCACGGTCGAGGGCCGCGCCAGGGACACCTCCGACACCCGCCCGTACGTGATGATCGAGTACTCGCACTCGATGGGCAACTCCAACGGCAACTTCAAGGAGTACTGGGACATCGTCCGGCGCTATCCGGTCCTGCAAGGCGGCTACATCTGGGACTTCGTCGACCAGGGCCTGCGCCGGCCGATCCCGTCGGGCAGCAGCGGGACCTACCTCGCGTACGGCGGCGACTGGGGCGACAACCCCAACGACGGCAACTTCTGTGCCAACGGCATCGTCACCGCGGACCGGCGGCCGGCCGGCAAGGCGGCCGAGGTCAAGCGGGTCTACCAGGCGATCACCGTCTCGGCGGGCGCGGACGTCACCAGCGGGGTCGTCAAGATCACCAACGAGAACCTGTTCACCAACGTCAACGAGTTCACCGGCCGGTGGGCGCTGGTCGCCGACGGCACAGTCGTCCAAAGTGGAGCGCTCACCGCCGCGCAGCTCGACATCGCGCCGTTGACGAGCAAGACCGTGCAGCTGCCCGTGCAGCGGCCGACAGCCCCGGCGCCGGGGGAGGAGCACTTCCTCGAACTGTCGTTCACCCTTACGGCCACCACGGCCTGGGCCGACGCGGGGTACGAGGTGGCGCGGCAACAGCTCCCGGTGAACTTCTCCAGCCCGCCCGTCGTGCCGACGCCGGTGGCGGACGTGCCGGCGTTGACGGTCACCGAGGCCAGTGACCGCGTCACCGTCGCGGGCACGGACTTCACCGTCGTCTTCGCCAAGGCGACCGGCACGATCAGCTCGTTCGACGCGATGGGCGTGCGGCTGGTCAACTCCGGCCCGGTGCCGAACTTCTGGCGCGCGCCCACGGACAACGACCGGGGCAACAGCCAGCCCAGCCGCAACGGCACCTGGCGGCGTGCCGGCCTGGACCGGACCGTGACCGGGTTCTCCGTCAGCAAGCCGTCGGACCGCGCGGTCCGGATCGCGGTCACCGGCACCCTGCCGACCAGCACCACGTCGACGTACACCACGACGTACACGGTGTACGGCAACGGGGAGATCAAGGTGGACAACACCCTGCACCCCGGGGCGACCAGCCTGCCGTACATACCGGAGGTGGGCACGATCCTGTTCCTGCCCGCGGACCTGGAGCAGGTGCGCTACTACGGCCGTGGGCCGGAGGAGAACCACTGGGACCGCAACAGCGGGTCCGACGTCGGTGTGTACTCCTCGACCGTCTCGGGGCAGTGGACCGGTTACATCCGGCCGCAGGAGAACGGCAACAAGACCGACGTGCGGTGGGTAGCGCTGGTCAACGGCAGCGGCCGTGGCCTGCTCGCGTTCGGCGAACCGCTGCTCGAGGTGAACGCGTCGCACTTCACCCCGGAGGACCTGTCGACCGGTGCCCGGCACGACTACCAGTTGACGCGGCGGTCGGAGGTCGTGCTGCGGCTCAACCACCGCCAGATGGGTGTCGGCGGCAACGACAGCTGGGGCGCGCAGACTCTGGACCAGTACAAGCTGTTCGCCAACCGGGACTACTCCTACACCTACCGGCTGCGGCCCCTGCCGGATGTCGGCCAGGCCCTGGCGCTGTCCCGGCGACCGGTGGAGACGCCGGGCGGCGGCAGCGGTCCGCAGACCGGCGTGTACTACCGGCTGGTGGCCCAGCACAGCGGCAAGGCCGCGGACATCAACGGCGCGTCCACCGCGGCCGGCGCGCTGCTGATCCAGTGGCCGGTGTCCAGCGGGCTCAACCAGCAGTTCGACTTCGTCGACTCGGGTAGCGGCTACTACCGGATTCGGGCGCGGCACAGCGGCCTGGTGTTGCAGGTCGCGAGTTCGAGCACCGGCGCCGACATCAGCCAGCAACCCGATTCCAACGCCGCGAGCCAGCAGTGGCGCGTGGTGGACCAGGGCGGAGGCACGGTGAGCCTGGTCAACCGCCAGAGCGGCCTGGCGATGGACGTGTTCAACGCGTCGACCGCCGACAGCGCCCGCATCTCGCAGTGGACCCCGGGCGGCGGTGCCAACCAGCGCTTCGCCCTCCAGCGCGTGTGAGCCGGTAGTCCGGGTGCGGACCGGCCTGGCGCAGGTACCGAGGTACCTGCGCCAGGCCGGTCCCCGTTGACCCACCACCCTGTTCCGAACAATCGCTCAACCCGCGTCGTCAGGTGAGGGCTTGAAGCCCTTGGCGATCAGCCACACGCCCAGTGAGAACTCCCACAGTGCGATCGGAAGTGCCCGCGAGCCCCGACTGCGCGGAGGTTCGTCCCCGGACGTCGAACAGCACGGCGGTGAAGGAGGCGACGAGCAGGGGCGCTCCGATGAATCCGAGCAGCGGGAGAACTCGTGGGACCAGGCGCGACGGTCTCGTAGCCGCGCTGGGCCACCAGCCAGAAAACCTCGTCGGTCAGCCCGTCACACACCGGCGTGCGCCGGGGAAGCCCCGTGCGCAGCCCGGTCGTCTCCAGCAGTGCGTCACCCGGCGGCGGGTGATCCAATTTGTGCGCGAGCATCACCGTGGGGTTGACAGCATGGGTCTGAAGCAGGTGGAACAGTCGATTCCCGGTGGCTGACCTGGTCATCCGGCTCGTCCAATCCGGTGCTCCTGAGACCACCGAAGGCGGCCGTCGGCACACCCCACTCGAAGCCCAAATTACCTGGAGATGCGCAGGGACACCATCGCACCTGTGCCGCCGAGGCCGGGCTTGCAGTCCGTGGGAGGGTGCGCGACGGTGGAATCATGTCGATCGGCGATTTCTCGCCCGGCAGGAGCGGAAGCCACCGCGCCTGTCCTGCACTGGTACGACATCGTCTGCCCCTTCTGCTACGTCGGACAGGACCGATCGCGCATTCTCACCGCCCGCGGTTTCACGGTGCTGAGCATCCCGCTTCCGATCCACCCGGAGATCCCGCAGGAGGGCATCGAGGCGGGCCCTCGGCAGGGTCCGATGTATGAGTTTCTGCAGAACGAGGCGCGCTCCGTCGGCCTCTTTCTGCACTGGCCCGCCCGGCTTCCCAACACCATTCTCGCGCTCACCGTCGCTGAATGGGCACGCCGTCATGGACCCAGGGCTTTCCCCGCGCTCTATGCGGCACTGTTCGAAGCCCACTTCGTCCGCGGCGAGGACATCGGCGCGCCGGCGGTGGTGCAGCACCATGCGGCGGCCAGTGGTGTCATACGCGCACTGGCGGTGGCGATGACGAAACCGGGGCCCGCGCAGGACGTCGAGCAGTCGTCCGGGCTGGCCGAACAGTTCGGCATCGCGGGCACGCCCACGTGGCTGGTGGGTTCGCTGGTGATATCAGGCCTGCGCCCGCGGTCGGAGTTCGAAGAATTCCGCTCCGCCTGAAGAGACGCCCGATGAACCAGAGGCGTGACAACGACGGAAGGAGAAAGTTATGACCGGCAAAGGTGCGCGTGGCGTCAACGTGGTGCGTCCGGGCGAGGGGGAGGAGGTTGCCATCCCCGGATTCGGGGCCACCTACAAGCTCTATGCCCGTGATACCGGCAGTGAGGTGTCGATTGTGGAGCACCCCTTCGCTGTCGGCTTCATCACCGCACCCCACAAGCACGTTGGAGAAGACGAGCACTCCTTTGTCCTGGAAGGCGAAATCGGGTTCCGCTCGGACGACAGTGAGGTGGTTCTCGGGCCGGGCAGTTACATAACGAAGCCACGCGGCCAGATGCATGCGATGTGGAATGCGGGAGACATGCCCGGACGAATCATTGAGATTATCACGCCCGGTGGATTCGAGGACTATTTTCGCCAACTCGGTGAACTTTTGGTCGACGGCAAGAAAACCGAATCCGCCTCCAGAAGTCTCCACGACACTGACGAGTTCACTGCCCTGGCCACCAAGTTCGGCCTTACCTATGGAGAGCCGGACTGGCTCGACGACGTGATCAAGCGTTACGGCCTCCGGCCGCCGACCCACTGAAGCCAGGGGACTTCGCTTGAGGTGTACAAGCCTTCGAACGAGGCCTGCAGTCCATCAGGAGTGGGGGCCGACGGCAGCCGGAATGGGAGAAACCCAGGCCAGGGCCGGCGCAGGTCGGGTCTCGGCGGGCATCAGGCTTGGAAAGGAAGAACGGATTGTCCCTCCATCGCACGCCCCCTGCGGGGTATAGCCCGGCCGGGGAAAAGCCCGGCGGCGAGGCGTGCGCCCCCACGACGCGGGGAGAGGCCCTCTCATGACCGGATTTCCACCACCTCCCGTACCGGTTCTCGAACAGCCCGCGCTGGCGGTGGCCCGTGCGACCTTCCCCCACCCGCGCAGCTACGAGCTGCCGCCGGAGAAGGGGCGTGAGCGTCTGGTCGCGCTCCAGGCCGGGCGAGGAGTGGGGAAACCGGTGGTCGAGGAGACCTGGGTGACGGTCGACGCCGGCCGGTACGGGAGGGTCCGGACCCGCATCGTCCGTCCTGCGGGCGCCCGTGGCGATCTGCCTGCCGTGCTGTTCCTGCACGGCGGGGGCTGGGTCTTCGGCGACGAGACCACGCACGACCGTCTGGTCCGTGAACTGGCCACCGGTGCGGGTGCCGCCGTCGTCTTCCCCCTCTACTGCCGGGCGCCCGAGGCGCGGTACCCGGCACAGATCGAGCAGAGCCACGCGGTCGGCGCATGGATCGCGGGGCAGGGTGGCGCACACGGCCTGGACACCACGCGGATCGCCCTGGCCGGGGACTCCGCCGGCGGGAACCTGGCCGCGGCGCTCACCTTCCTGGCCGAGGAACGCGGTAACCTGCGGTTCAGGGCGCAGGTGCTGCTCTACCCGGTCACAGACGCGGGGATGGACAGCGGGTCCTTCCGGCAGTTCGAAGACGGCTACTACCTGACGCGGGACGGCATGGCGTGGTTCTGGGACCAGTACGTCCCCGACCCGCGACGGCGGGCCGAGCCGTATGCCTCCCCGCTGCGGGCGCCGGCCGAGCAGCTCACGGATTTGCCGCCCGCCCTGGTCGTCACCGGTGAGGCGGACATCTTGCGGGACGAGGGCGAAGCCTACGCGGCGCGCCTCCGTGACGTCGGTGTCGAGGTCACGGCTGTACGCGTCCTGGGCACAGTCCACGACTTCCTCGTGCTCGACAGCCTGCGGGCGACCCGGGCAGCCACCGTTGGCCGGGAGCTCGCCGTCGACGCTCTCCGCCAGGCCCTCCATGGACAGTTCCCGTCGTGATCGGACGAAGCATGCTTGCAGACAGTTGATGTCCCCGGCGTACCACCCGGCCGGGGTGGCGCGGAAGCGTTGAGGAGACGACGATTCGGGACGGGCGTAGTGATTCCCCATCGGCCAGGCCGAACGCGGGTGAGCGGACGTACGCGATCCTCACGCGCATGGGCGGCGTCACCGTCATCGACGGTGGCTTTCCTACAGAGGCGGCGGCCCTTACAGGGGAGCACAGGCGGTGGCTTGTGCGCGTCCTGGTCTTCTGCGCGAAGCCGGCGGTTGAGTCCAACGCGGAGGGATCACACGGGTCCCGAAAATCTGGTCCGCGGAGGTCGAGCGGTAGGTTGCTGATGGGGGACGGCGCAGAGATCTGCTGCGGGCCGGTGGTCGGCGCGGACAGGCAGTGGAGCACGGCCGGCAGCGCTGACCCTGGGTCCCGTCCTTGTTCGTCGGTCACAACCGGCGTCTTCGCGGGCAGAGTGGTTCAGCGGTGCTCGTGCGGTCCTGGAGGACGCAATGATCCTTAGAGGTCGTCTCGTTTGGTGCCGAAGGGACGAGAGCTGAGCTCGATGGGTGCGGATGTTCAGGGGCAGGGAGTGCCGTTGACGGGCGGCGTAGGACGGTTCAGCCGCCAGACCACTTCGATCCCGCTGCTTGAGGGAGCCGCGGGCGGTGTTCCCTGCTCACGCAGGACTTCGGTGAAGCCCAATCGGCGTGGTATCGCGGCGCTGGAAGTGTTGGACAGGTCGTGCGCGATTTCCATGTACTCCACGTCCGGCAGCGTGAACATCTCGGTGACCATGGCCGCCGTTGCTCTAGTGGCGATGCCCTGGCCAGTGGCGGCGGGGTGCAGCCAGTACCCCATGCGCCGGACCTGAGGCTCGGCCCCGCGGTAGGTCTGACACATTCCAATGAGAGTGCCGTCTTTGGCGATGGCGTAGTTGTACACGTCACCGCTTGCCCACTTCGACTCGGACATCGCGAGGAAGTCTCGGGTGCTCTTCGCACTGTGACGGGCGACCCACGACTCCCAGGGGCGCAAGTGGTCCAGAGACTCCTCGATCAACTTGAATGCCGGAGCGAAGTCGCTCTGCCCCCGCCAGCACCGCAGGACGAAGTCTCCGCACTCGATGATCTGCCTCGGTCGGTCCATGACGGCCATGCTTGTCCGCAGGACAGCCCGCTGCAACGGGATACGGAGAACTGGTGAACCGCCTACCTGGCAAGACGGCGATAGCAGATCAGGGCGGCGGCGATCCCGGCGAAGGCCAGGAAATGTTCCGCCTTGCGCTCGTAGCGGCGGTGCAGGCGGCGGCATCCGGCGAACCACGCCACCGTGCGCTCCACGGTCCAACGGTGGCGGCCCAGCCGCTGGGAGGACTCGATGCTTCTGCGGGCGATGCGCGGAGTGATGTTCCGGGAGCGGAGCCACCGGCGCAGGTGTTCGTAGTCTCGGACCCGTCAGGTCCCCCTTTTGTCGCGCGCATGTTCACGGAGTCGACGGCGCACCTGGACCAGTCCAACTCGCCACGCGCGCCGAGTTCGTCCAGGACCAGGCGGTGGAGCTTGCTCCATACTCGGGCCCGGCTCTACTCGGTGAACCGCCGGTGCGCGGTCGGCCGGGACGGGCCGAAGACCGGTGGCAGCTGCCGCCATGTACACCCCGTCGTGGCCACGAACAGGATCGCCGCCAGCACTTCGCGATCACCGTAGCGGCGTCGGCCACCCTGCGGACGCAGCGGTTTGGCATGCGGAGTCCGCGCCTTGGCAAGCAGCGTGGTCCGGCGTTCGTCCATCTTGTCGGAGACCTCGTCGAGGCGGTCGGCGAAGAGATGGCCGTAGACGTCGAGGGTGAGGGCCGCGGACTTGTGGCCG
Source organism: Streptomyces sp. NBC_00433 (assembly GCA_036015235.1). Lineage (NCBI taxonomy): Bacteria > Bacillati > Actinomycetota > Actinomycetes > Kitasatosporales > Streptomycetaceae > Streptomyces > Streptomyces sp. NBC_00433. The sequence goes on from CP107926.1 coordinate 8,144,501, forward strand.
AGCATCGTCCGGATGACGTTCACGTCGGCGCCGCCGGTGATGGCGAGCGAGGCGGCGGTGTGGCGCAGCTTGTACGGGGTCAGGTGGAGGTGGCCGAGTCCGGCCGCGCGGACCGCCGGGTCGAAGAATCGGCTGCGGAAGTTGCTGCTCCGCAAGGGGCCGCCCTGGGGCGCGATGAAGAGGAGCTGGTCCGGCGTGCGGCCCGCCATATGGGTGGCCGGCTCGCCGAGGTGGAACCGGTGGAGCGGCACCGAGCGGCGCTCGGTGGTCCTTGGGGGTGTACAGATGGAGGACGCCCTTCTCGTCGACATACGCCCGCACCACGTGAGCGCTGCTCAGCACGACGTACGCCTTCCGCGCGCTCAGCTCGCGGCCGGTGGCCGACAGGTCGGCCGGCCACTGCGCCACGTCGTCGTACCGGACGCGGTCCGGAGGCGTCGTGCCCCACCTCGGCAGGACGTGGAGGTCGAGGATGCCCCGGTCCGGTTCCCGGTCGACCGCTTGAGGTTCGCCTGCGCTGCCGGCCACGCCTCGGCTGTCTCGCCGAACCTCGCGCGTGCGGCGGCGGGGTCGCGACAGGAACCGGTGTGGCCCGTCAGGGGACCGTCCCGTCGCATTCCTGCACGCCGACCGCCCGCGCAAAGGAACCTGGCGCGGAGGGGGTCGGCCGGCTCAGCTCGGGATCCAGTTGAAGGTGTCCGGGTCGGGGCCGAAGCGCTCGCCGCGGTCCAGTGCGGTGATCGCCGCCATGTCGTCCGGGGTCAGCTCGAAGTCGAAGAGCCGGAAATTCTCCTCGACCCGGGCCTTCGTCACCGACTTGGGGAAGACGATGTCCCCGCGCTGCACATGCCAACGCAGCGTGACCTGCGCGGGCGAGCGGTCCACCCGCTCGGCGATCTCCGTGATCACCGGGTCGTCGAGCACCTTGCCCTGGGCGATGGGCGACCACGCCTCGGTCGCGATGCCGTGGTCGGCGCCGAAGGCGCGGACGTCGTCCTGCGCCAGATAGGGGTGGACCTCGATCTGGTTGACCGCAGGGACCGTGCCCGTCTCCCGCAGCAGCCGCTCCAGATGCGACGGCTGGAAGTTGGACACCCCGATCGCCTTGGTCAGGCCGGAGCGGTAGATATCCTCCATCGCCTTCCAGGTCTCGACGTAGTCCCCGACCGCGGGCAGCGGCCAGTGGACCAGGAAGAGGTCCATGTACTCCAGGTCCAGGTCCTCGATGCTGCGGGCGAAGGCCGCGAGCGCGTCGTCGTAGGCGTGGTAGCCGTTGTTGAGCTTGCTGGTGACGAAGACGTCGCCGCGCGGCAGCCCCGAGTCCCTGACAGCCTGGCCGACCTCCTTCTCGTTGCCGTACATCTCCGCGGTGTCGATATGGCGGTAACCGGCCTCCAGCGCGGTGAGCACCGCCTCCCGGGTGTCCTGCGGCTCGATCTGGTAGGTCCCGAAGCCCAGCTGCGGGATCGAGGTGCCGTTGTTGAGCGTGAGGCTGGGGATGTGGGTCATGGGTGTCTTCCCTTGCTCTCCTTGGCTGCTGTCCCTGCTGCTCTTCCCCTCACCCACCGTAGCGGCGGCATGCGCGATCGTCCTGCCGGATGCATCCGGAGAGCGCTCTCACGTCACCCGCCGACCCGATACGCTGTGGCCTGCCCGGCCGTCGGCCCACCGTCCGCGCCGGTCCGCGCCTCCCCGTATGTGCCCGTGCCTGTCCCGCGTCACGTCCCGCGTCCGCCGCGCGAAGGAGCCATCCCGTTGTCCGCACGGCCCGCCGCCCCGCGTCCCACTCTCGAAGCCGTCGCAGCCAGGGCAGGGGTGTCGCGAGCCACCGTGTCGCGGGTGGTCAACGGGGGAGCGGGGGTACGCGGCCCGCTCGCGGAAAGGGTGCGCGCGGCCGTCGACGAGCTGGGATACATCCCCAACCAGGCCGCCCGCACCCTGGTCACCCGGCGCAACGGCGCCATCGCGGTGGTCGTCGCGGAACCCGAGTCCCGGTTCTTCACCGACCCCTTCTTCGCCCAGCAGGTCCGCGGCATCAGCCGGGAGCTGGCCGCGCACGACAACCAGCTGGTGCTGCTGCTCACCGGGGGCGCGGCCGACCACGAGCGGGTCGGGCGCTACCTGACCGGCGGCCATGTGGACGGCGCGCTGATCTTCTCGCTGCACGCCGACGACTCGCTGCCGGTGCTCGCCCGGAACGCCGGCGTGCCCACCGTGATCGGCGGCCGCCCCACCTGGCCGGACCCCGACGCCCGCCGCCGCACCCTCTATGTCGACTGCGACAACCGCGGCGGCGCGCGCGACGCCGTACGCCGGCTGCTGGCGCTCGGCCGCCGGCGGATCGCGCACATCGCGGGACCGCTGGACCAGCCCGCCTCGATCGACCGGCTCGACGGCTTCCGCGACGTGCTGCCCGACATCGCACCGGGGCTGATCGCCGAGGGCGACTTCACCCCGGAGGGCGGTGCCCGGGCCATGGAGAGACTGCTGGAGCGCTCTCCCGACCTCGACGGGGTCTTCGCCGCCTCCGACGTGATGGCCTCGGGCGCGCTGCGGGTGCTGCGGGCCCGCGGCCGCCGGGTGCCCGACGACGTGGCCGTGGTCGGCTTCGACGACATGGTGTCGGTGGCGGAGTGGACCGACCCGCCGCTGACCACGATCCGGCAGGACATCGAGGAGATGGGCCGGCTGATGGCCCAGCTGCTGCTGCACACCCTGGAGCCGACGTCCGATCCCGACGGGGCGCCCGCGGTGTCCTCGATCATCACCCCCACCCGGCTGGTGGTCCGCGACTCCGCGTGAGGCGTGCGCCGGTGCCGCCGGCGGGCCGTGCGGCCCTTACCGCCAGGACTGCGGGAGAGCGCTTTCCCGCAAGTCGCCGGGGAAGACCCCGCGCCCGGCGAGCCCCGTCAGGGCCCGCCCCGGGCGCACGTTCGCCGTGCCCCCCGCCCCGCCACGCGCGATGATCGGGGGATGAGGCGTAGCGGCCACGAGACGGGTGCGCCCGAACTCGAACCCGAGGTTTTCGACAGCGCCATCGTGCCGATCGCGATGACCGCGGGCGGCGACCACGTGCTGGTCTACTACAACGACGCCTTCCGCGCCCTCTTCGGCCCCCGCACGCTCGGCGCCCCGGCCCGCGAGGCCTTCGGCGAATCCCTGGCCGCCCCCTACATCACCATGCTCGACCAGGCCTTCGGCGACCGCACCGCCGGCCAGGCCGCCTCCCCGCGCAGCAGCGACGGCAGCACCCCGGGCGTCTCCGGCGTCCGGCACTTCGTCTACAGCTGCTCGCCCGTGGTGTCCCGGCACGGCCCCGGTGTCCTCACGGTGGCCATCGACACCACCGCCCAGGTCGAGGCGGCACAGCGCGCCCATCTGCTCTCCGAGGACCGGCACCAGGCGCTCCAGCGCTACGAGGCGCTGATGTCCGCGGTGAACCAGATCGTCTGGCTGATGCAGCCCAGCGGCGAGATCCAGGAGTTGGTCGGCGGCTTCGAGAAATTCACCGGCATCCCGTGGCGGCCGATGATCGACCAGGAGTGGCTGTCCGCGGTCCACCCGCACGACCGCAGCCGGCTGGTGGGCAACTGGCGGGAGGCGGCCGAGGACAGCCCGTCGATGTTCGTGTGCACCTTCCGGATGCGGACCGCGTCCGGCACCTACCGGCGCGTGCAGTCCCGGGCGGTGCCCATCGTGCGCGACGGCGCCGCCATCGAGTGGATCGGCACCACCGCCGACGTGGAGGACCAGTGGCGCAACCGGCTGCGCGAACGGCTGATGGCCAGGGTCGCCACCGTGATCTCGGCCAACGACGTACCGCAGGCCTTCGCCGCCGTGACGGAGGCGGTGGTGCCCGACCTGACCGACGTGTGCGCCGTCTTCCTGCTGCCCCCGTCCGCCCTGCCGGGCGCCGACAGCACCCTGAGCGCCGTCCGGATCGCCTCCACCGCCCGCGAGGGGCTGCCCGCGCTGCCGCCGATGAGCAACCAGCCGCGGCAGGTCGGCCCGATCGCCCAGCAGGTCATCGAGAGCCGCAGGCCGCGGCTCTTCACCTTCCCGGCGGGCGAGCCGCCTGCCGGGATGCTGCCCGAGCTGTCCATGGGCTGGCTCAGCGACGCCCGCGCCACCAGCATCACCATGGTGCCGATCGTGATCGACGCGGCGGTCGTGGCCTTCGCCGTCGCCGCCGGCTGCGCCGACGGCCCGCCGCCGGGGCCCGCCGACCTCCAGATGCTCGGCGAGGTGCTGCACGAGGTGCGCGACCCGCTGCGGCAGGCGCTGGAGCTCCAGCGCACCCGGCACACCGCGCTGACCCTGCAGCGCGCCCTGCTCACCCCCACCCCCGACGTGCCGGGCGCCGAGCTGGCCGCGAACTACCAGCCGGCCAGCAGGACCGCGGAGATCGGCGGCGACTGGTACGACTCGCTGGTGCTGCCCGACGGCTCGGTCACCCTCACCATCGGCGACATCGCCGGCCACGACCTGGAGGCGGCCACCTCGATGAGCCAGCTGCGCAGCATGCTGCGGGTCATCGCCTATGACCGGTCGCGCCGGAACACCCCGGCCGAGAGCCTGTCCCGGCTGGACATGGTCGCCGAAGGCCTCGACCTCGCGCCGCTGGTCACCGCCGTGCACGCCCGCCTGGAGCGGCGCCCGGACGGCGGCTGGCACGCGGCCTGGTCCAACGCCGGCCACCCGCCGCCGCTGCTGCTCCCGGCGTCGGGGGCGCCGCGCTTCCTGGAGGGCGACGGCCCCGACCTGCCGCTGTGCGTGGCCCCCTTGATGCCCCGCACCACCTGGCACCGCGAGCTGCGCCCCGGCGACACGCTGCTGCTCTACACCGACGGCCTGATCGAGGTGCCGGGCACCGACCTGACCGAGGGCATGGCCGCGCTGGCCGCCCACGCCGAGCAGGCCCGCGTCCGCGGTCTGCCGCTGGCCGCGCTGTGCGAGCGCCTGCTGGCCGCCGCCGCGGACCGCCGCGACGACGCGGCCGTGATCGGCTTCCGCCCGATCGCCCAGGGCCGCGTATGGACCGCCCGCCTGCCCTGACGCACCCTTCCGCGTACGGCGGCGAGCCCGCCCGCGCCCCGCGCGGGGCCGCCGCTCCAGTCCGCGGGCTACGGCGGCGAGCCCGCGGACATCCCGCGCGGGACGCGGCCGGCTCAGGTGCGGGCCGCCATCAGCACCCCCAGGGTGATCATCGTGCCGGCGATCACCACGTCCAGCGCCCGCCAGGAGTTCGGGCGGGAGAAGGGGCGCTCCAGGAGCCGGGCGCCGAAGCCCAGGCCGCTGAACCACAGGACGCTGCCGGTCGCCGCCCCGGCGCCGAAGGGCCAGCGCGAGCCGCCGTAGCCGTTGGCGACCGAGCCGAGCAGCAGCACGGTGTCGAGGTAGACGTGCGGGTTGAGCCAGGTCATCGCCAGGCAGGTGAGCACCGCGGCCCGCAGCGAGCCGCCCGCGGTGCCCGCCGCCTCCAACCGCCGCGGGCGCAGTGCCCGGCGGGCGGCCAGCAGGCCGTAGGACACCAGGAAGGCGCCGCCGATCCAGCCGGTCACGGTGACCGCCGACGGCCACGCCTCGACCACGGAGCCGACACCGGTGACGCCCACCGATATCAGCACGGCGTCCGACAGCGCGCAGATCGCGACCACCGCGGCGACATGCTCGCGGCGGATGCCCTGGCGCAGGACGAAGGCGTTCTGCGCGCCGATCGCCACGATCAGCGACAGGCCGGTGCCGAGGCCGGCGAGGGCCGCGAGGAGGGCGGTGTTCACGAGCCCGAGGCTATGAAGCGCGGCGCCTTCAGTCCAGCTCATGTTTCTTAGCTAAGATGAGGGATTGTGATGACGACGTCCGGGCTGCCGCTCGACCAGGTGCGCACGCTGCTCGCCGCGGTGGACGAGGGCACGTTCGAGGCCGCCGCCGCCCGGCTCCATGTGACGCCGTCCGCCGTCAGCCAGCGGATCAAGGCGCTGGAGCAGCGCACCGGGCGGGTCCTGCTGCTGCGGTCCAAGCCGGTGCGGCTGACCGCCTCCGGCGAGGTCGTCGTCCGCTTCGGGCGGCAGCTGGCCCGCCTCGAACAGGACGCGGCAGCCGAGATCGGCCTGACCGGCGGCGCCGGACCCGCGACGCTGTCGATCGCGGTCAACGCGGACTCGCTCGCCACCTGGTTCCTGCCCGCGCTCGCCGAGGCGGCGGGCGCCCTCGACGTCTGCTTCGACCTGCACCGCGACGACCAGGACCACACCGCCCTGCTGCTGCGCCAGGGCCGGGTGATGGCCGCGGTCACCTCGTCGCCCGAGCCCGTGCAGGGCTGCTCGGTGCGCCCGCTCGGCCGGATGGCCTACCGGGCGTACGCGTCCCCCGCCTTCGCCGCCCGCCACCTCGCGCACGGCACGCTCGCCGACCTGCTGCCCGCCGCGCCCATGGTGGTCTTCGACCGCAAGGACGACATCCAGGACGGCTTCCTGCGCCGCCTCGTCCCCGGCCGCCCCACCTCGGGACAGCCCAGGACCTACGTGCCCGCGTCGGAGTCCTTCGCGGCCGCCGTCGCCGCCGGCCTCGGCTGGGGCATGGTCCCCGACGCGCAGGCCGCCCCCTACCGCGCCGCGGGCGCCCTGGTCGACCTGGCCGCGGACCGGCCGATGGACGTACCGCTCCACTGGCAGCAGTGGAAGCTCGACTCGCCGCCGCTGGCCGCCCTCGCCGCCGCCGTGGTCCGCGCCGCGGCCGGGGCCCTGGACCAGACGCCGGTCAGGACCAGGTCATCATGAGGGTGCGCTCGAAGTCGACGTAGCCGGCCCGCGCGAAGGCGCGGGCCATCGGGATGTTGCCCAGGTCGGTGGACGCGCGGATCCGCGGGGCGTCGTGGGCGGCGAGCACGCGGGTGCCCTCGGCCAGCAGGTCGTCGACGTGGCCGCGGCCGCGGTGGGCCGGCAGCACTCCGATGTAGGCGATGATCGGGTTGTAGTCGTTGCGGGCCGGGATGACGAAGCCGACGGCCTCGCCGTCCGGCAGGGTCGCCACCCGCCACCAGTGGCGCGGGCTGCGGTAGCCGTCCAGCTCGTCGCCGTAGTGCGCGGCCGCTGCCTCGCCCGGACTCATCGTGGCCAGGTCGGCGAGGCTGTGGGCGTCGAGCGTGCCGTCCAGCACCGCGGTCATCAGGGCCAGGATCTCCTCGGCGTCCCGCACCGGCCGGAAGCCGACCCGCCCGGAGGCGGCGGGTACGGGAGTCCCCGGCCGCCACTCCAGCCGCAGCCGCTCCACGAAGAGCCTCGCCCCGATCCGCTCGAGCACCGCCATCCGCTCCTCGACGCCCTGCCGCACGCGTGCGTCCTCCCGCCATCCGGGCGGCAGGAAGCGGCTGTATTCCGGCGGCACGGCCCCGGCCGGTACGACCGCCGCCATCGCGGTACGCACCAGGTGCTCGGCGATCTCCAGCCGGTCGGGGGCGTCGCCGTCGATGTCGAAGACGTCGAGGTAGCGCGGCGTGTCGTCGCCGCTGCGGCCCCACCACCCCACTCTGGCGAGCAGCCGGTCGCCGCGCAGCGCGACCCACATCCACCCGGGCCGCCGCCGGCCCCCGGCGAGGTCGTCCGCCAGCTCGTCGTCGAGCACATAGGGCAGCCGCGAGAACAGCCCCACCTCGTCCGCCCCGCTGATCGGGCGCACGGTCACATCGTCACTTACCGAGGTCAAGCTGTTCGCTCCGCGAGTGTGAGGCTGCAAGGTCGTCCGCGGCAGTCAACACCGCACCCCTGCCGGACGCGAGCGCTTTTCCCCGGGGGCCCGGACGGCATGCGCCGCCGCCCCGCTGCGGCCGTGCGCCGCTCGCGCCGAGCCTCTTTCCGGCCGAACGGGGGCTTATTCCCCCATCTTCCCCGGCGTCGTGAAGTCGGGGCTCGAATAGCCGGGGGCGGAGAAGCCGGCCTCGTCCGGGACGAGGTCGTCGGCGTCCTCGGCCTCGTAGTCGGGGCCCTCGAAGGGCGGGACGACGTAGTCCGGCGGGGTGTAGTCGCGGACCGTGGAGTCGGGGCCGGTGAAATCCGGGCTGGAGAAGTCGGGGCTGGAGAAACCGGGGGAGAAGTCCGGCTCTTCTTCCGGGGGCTGGGATTCGTCGCTCATGCCGTCCTCCTCCGTACGGGCGGCGCGTGCGGAATGAATACGGGGGCGCCGCCGTTGTGGTGCGTGCACGACGAGTATGACGAGCACACGAAGAGAAAGGCGCCCCCCATGAAAGTACGCAACTCGCTGCGGTCGCTGAAGAACCGTCCGGGCGCCCAGATCGTGCGCCGGCGGGGCAGGGTCTACGTGATCAACCGCAAGGACCCGCGCTCCAAGGCCCGCCAGGGCTGACCCGCGCATCTGGGCCGCCGGGAACCGCGGACGGTGACCGGCACGCAAGGCCGTGCCGCTTGACCCTGACGGAAGCGTCAGGGTCGCAGCATGGCCGCCACTCACCTCGGCACGGCGGGCGACGCCCGCAGAGGACCCATTGCCCCGGCGGTGCACCCCGCTTCGAGGTGCCGCGGCATCGCACCGGCATGTGGCGCCGGTGCGATGCCGGAAGGCCCCCTGGCCGCCGCGGCCGCGCACCGGGTGTTCGGCGCGCGACATCACAGGCGGGGGTCGGTACGGATCACCGCGGCGCCCCGGCACCGCGGAAGGTCCGTATGTCGACCGGCCGTTGATCTTGCGTCACCCACTATGCCGTGCCGGGTCGCCTGGGGTCTAGACCACTTGAAGTGAATATGGGGATCCGTGTGCACAGCCGCGGGTCACCGGCGGCGCCGGCTCCCGTGACGGGAGCCGGCGTCACGACTTCGCGGGCGTGCCCGCCGTGGCCGCCGGGCCGGTGCCGATCCGGCGCAGCTGGGCGCGCGTCACGGCGGGCGGGCTGTCCGGGGGGACGTCCGCGGCGCGCAGGCCGGCCAGCTGGATGTCGAGCTGGCGCCGCCAGGCGTCGGGGACGACCGCGCCGCTGGTCTCCACGATGCCGCGCAGGCCCCAGATCAGGGCCATGATGTCGCCCAGCTCGACGCCGGGGGCGACCCGGCCCGCCTCCTGGGCCTGGAGCAGCAGATCGGCGATGCGGTCGCGCAGGACCTCGACGCAGGAGGTCTTGGAGTGGCCGACCAGCTTGTCGGCGTAACCGCGGTGCTCGGCAAGGGATCTGCCGATGACCCGCAGGAACCGCTCAAGGCCGGTGCCGTCCGGCAGGCCGAGGGACCGGCGTGCCACCTCGGTGAGTTCGCTCAGCATCAGGCCGGCGATCTCGTCGACCAGCGCCTCCTTGTTGGGGAAGCGCCGGTAGACCGTGCCGACGCCGACGCCGGCCCGGGAGGCGATCAGCTCCATGCTGGCGTCGGTGCCGAATTCGGAGAGCACCTCCCTGGCCGCCTCGACCACCAGCTGGTGGTTGCGTACGGCGTCGCGCCGCAGCGGCTTGGCCGCGGGCGGGTCCTGGTCCGGTGCGCGGCCGGAACCCGGTGCCTTCGGGTGCGCGTGTCCAGTCATCGTCGCTCGCTCACTCCCGCCGGGTCCCCGCCGCCCGGCAGCTCATTCCGGCTTGTCACCCACGACGGTACCTCCGGGGACCAGTGCCATCTCCGGATGCTGCGGCTCGTCGGCGAAGTCGACCCGGCTGGTGCGCCGGCCGACCGGGATGAGCGTCGCCGCGAGGGCCGCGACGACCATGGCGGCGCCCAGCATGGCGAAGCCCGCCGTGTAGCCGGCCTCCCGCGGCAGGCCGTCGGCCGCCGGGCTGGCGGTGACGACGCTGGCCATCAGGGCGGCACCGATGGAGCCGCCGATGGTGCGGATGTTGGCGTTCATGCCGCTGGCCACACCGGTCTGCGCGGCCGGGACCGCGCTGACGATCAGGCTGGACATCGCGGCGAAGGTCAGTCCGAAGCCGGCGCCCATGATGGCGGTGGCGACGTACAGCTCCCAGGTGCTGGTGTGGGCGAAGGCCAGCAGCGCCATCGACACGGCGCCGATCAGCGAGCCCATCAGCACGACCTTCTTGCCGCCGATGCGGTTGGCCAGGCCGTTCGCGCCGAGGCCGACCAGGAACATCATCACCGACATCGGCAGCAGGATCAGCCCGGACTGGGTGATGCCGGCGCCGAAGCCGTAGCCGGTGGACTTCGGGGTCTGCACGAATTCCGGCAGGAAGGCGAAGACCGCGTACATCCCGACGCCGACCAGCAGCGCCACCAGGTTGTTGGTCCACACCGCGGGGCGGGCCATCATCTTCATGTCGATCAGCGGTGTCGCGGCGCGCAGTTCGACCAGCACCCAGCCCACGGCGAGCACGACGGCCGCCGCGATCAGGCCGAGCACCTTGCCGGAGCCCCAGCCCCACACGGGGGCCTGGCTGAGCGCGACGAGCAGTGCCACCAGCCACGCGGACAGCAGCACGGCCGGTGCCCAGCTGATCCGGCCCGCTGTGCGCACCGGCGACTCGGGGACGAAGAAGTGGGCGGCGACGGCCGAGATCAGCGTGAGGATCATCGGCAGCCAGAACAACCAGTGGTAGTCGAGCGCGTTGACGATCGGTCCGGCGAGCACGATGCCCAGGCCGCCGCCGACCGCGAGGATCGAGGCGATCAGGCCGACCGCGCCGTTCAGCTTCTCGCGGGGGAATTCGTCGCGGATGATGCCGAAGGCCAGTGGCAGCACACCGCCGCCGATGCCCTGGATGGCCCGCGCGACGATCATCGTCTGCACGTTGGTCGCCAGCGCGGCGAGCAGCGATCCCGCCGCCAGGGCGCCGAGCGTCGCGACGAAGACGCGCTCCTTGCCGATCATGTCGCCTATCCGGCCCATGACCGGCGTGAATATGGAGGCCGACAGCAGATAGGCGGTCAGCACCCAGGTGACGGTGTTCTGGTTGGTGTGCAGGTCGGCCTGGATCGTCGGCAGCACCGGGGTGACCAGGGACTGAAGCAGCGCGTATGCGCTCACGCCCGCCGCAAGGACCGCGAACGTGACCTGGTGGTGCGTGCGCCGGGTCTCGGACGCCATGGAACTCCTTCGCAAGATGAAACGGAACGATCATTCCGGAACCCAGGATAAGGGATCAGGAATGACGATTCCGTTTCATCGCGATGAGGGAAAGCGCACACCCGGTCCGGGAATTTTCCGGGCGCCCCGCGCACACCGGTCGTGAGCTGAGTCTTTGCCGCCGCCTCCGCGGGGTGCGGGAACCCGAAGCTGTGGAAGCGCTTACACGCCGTCGCACTCCCCATGGTTCCCGCCCATGTCCCGCCCGGCGGACGGGCCGTGGTGTCCTACGCTCGGCTGACGGGAAAGGACACCACCATGCGGATCGCCTCTCCGGCCTACGCCCTCTACACGCGCCGGCTGCGCCGACGGCTGCGCGGCGGTGCGCTGCCCCGGCACATCGGTCTGATCATGGACGGCAACCGGCGCTGGGCCCGGCAGGCGGGCCTGGCCGGTCCGAGCCTGGGGCACAAGGCGGGCGCCGACCACGTGGACGACGTGCTGGGCTGGTGCGAGGCGCTCGGCATCGGCCATGTCACCGTCTTCGTCTGCTCCGCCGAGAACCTCGCGCGCCGCAGCGAGGCCGAGATCGCCTTCCTGATGGGCCTGGTCGAGCAGGTCGTCACCGACAGGCTCACCCGGCCCGGCGCCCGCCGGCGGCTGCACGTCGCGGGCAGCCTCGACGCGCTGCCCGACCGTACGGCCCGTGCGCTCAAGGAAGCCGTGGCCGCCACCGAGGACTGCGCCACCGGCACCCAGGTCACCCTCGCCATCGGCTACGGAGGCCGGCAGGAAGTGGTCGAGGCGCTGCGCGAACTGCTCACCGAGCGCGCCGAGTCGGGCCAGTCCCTGGCCGAACTCGCCGAGCAGGTCGGCCCCGAGGACATCGCCGGACACCTGTGGACGGCCGGTCGCCCCGACCCCGACCTGGTGATCAGGACCAGCGGCGAGCAGCGGATGTCCAACTTCCTGCTGTGGCAGAGCGCCCACTCCGAGCTGTACTTCTGCGACGCCCACTGGCCGGCCTTCCGCGAGGTCGACTTCCTGCGGGCGCTGCGCAGTTACGCCGCCCGGCAGCGCCGGCGCGGTGCCTGACCGCCCCCCCCGGACCGACCGGCCTATCCTGACCGGGTGTTCTCACCCGAGGGGCCCACTCTGCGCGAACTCGCCGTCCAGGCGCTGTCGTCCGTCGACCACGGCTACGACCTGCTCGCCCCGGCGTTCGACCGCACGCCCTTCCGCACCCCCGACCGCTTCCTCGACGCGACCGCCGCCGCCCTCGCACCGCTCGGCCCCTTCGACGCCGGACTCGACCTGTGCTGCGGTACGGGCGCGGGCCTGCGGGCGCTGGCCCCGCTGTGCCGCGAGCAGGTGGCGGGCGTCGACTTCAGCGCCGGGATGCTGGCCAGGGCCGCCGCCGCTGCGGGCCCCACCGGCGGTCCGCGGCCGCAGTGGGTGAGGGCCGACGCCCGCGCGCTGCCCTTCGCCGCGGCCTTCGACCTGGTGGTGAGCTTCGGCGCCTTCGGCCACTTCCTGCCCGCCGAGCGCCCCGGGCTGTTCGCCCAGGTGCACCGGGCGCTGCGCCCCGGCGGCCTGTTCGCCTTCCCGATCGGGGCGCCGCCGCCGATCACCTCGCCCTGGTACTGGGCGATGGCGGGCTTCGACGGCTCCATGCGGCTGCGCAACGCGGTGTGGCGCCCGACCTTCGTCATGTACTACCGCACCTTCCCGTATTCGGCGGTGCGGGACGACCTCGCGGCGGCCGGCTTCGACGTGGGCCTGCGCCCGCTTCCCGGCTTCGGCCGCCGCGAGAACGGCAGCCCGCGGGCCGGGCTCGTGCTGGCCCGCAGGGCATAAGGCCGCGCGGCCCGCGTCGGCAGCCGCCGTCCGCGATCACGTAGTAGTCCGCGCCGGTCTCCTTCAGGGTGTGGGTGGTGAACAGATTCCACAGCCCCATGGTCTGGTCGGAGCCGTCCGCGTACGTGTAGCCGCCGCTCTGGTGGGCGCGGCCCGCGGCGACCTGGTTGTGGTTGCCGGCGGTGAAGCACTGGCCGGTGCCGCCGCCGGACGACCCGGTGGTGGTCGCGGCCGACGCGGCCCCCACGGCGCCCGAGGAGTCGACGGCGGCCACCGTGTAGCTGTACGCCGTGCCGCCCGGCAGGGTCTGGGTGGACGACGCGGTCTGCCCGATGCCCCACACGGTCGTCCACTGGTCGCGCAGCTCCGTGCCGTTGACCGGGTAGACGCTGGAGTTCGAGGCGCCCTGCCAGATCGCCACCCGCGGCCACGGGCCGGAGTAGCCCGGGTCCGAGGCGCGCACCTTGTCGCCGAGCTGGGCCGGCGTCAGGTTGACGCTGCCGTACTGGCAGGTGGAGGCCGCGGCCAGCGACGTCGCGCGGTGGGCGGGCAGGCCCGAGTCGGCCGCGCCGCCGTCGGCTTCCTGTTCGGTTCGTGCCGGACCCCCGGCGGGTGGTGGGTTGCGCGCGCAGTTCCCCGCGCCCCTTGGGTTGCCCTCTGCGCCGCGCGGCGCGCCTCCAGGGGCGCGGGGAACTGCGCGAGCAGCCACGACGGTGGTCTCAAGGCAAGCGACGCACCGCGAGGGGCAAAAGGGGACCTGGGGCTTCAGGAGAAGGTGCGGGTGAGGTGGGGGGTGAGAGGGCCCGGGGAAAGAGGGTGGAGGCGGAGGGAGATGTGGGCGTCGGGGCGGATCAGGATGGCCTCAGGCGTACGCGCAGCGTATCGGCGACGGAAATCGCCGTCCCGATCGCGGACGCGGGGGACACCGAGGCCGTCGCCGGAGGCGCCCGGCGCGAGGACCGCGAAGACGTTGAGGCGCCCGTGGGCCGCCGCCCGCGCCGCCGTGGCGCAGGCCCGCAGCTCCGCGGCGGACGCCGCCTCGCTGGCGTACAGCAGCAGTGTGTGGTGCGGGCTGCGCAGCAGGTCGAACAGCCGTACCGGATACGCGGCGATGTCCCCGGTGAGCCCCCGGCAGTCCGGCGCCCGGTCGCCGGGGCGGGGCGCGGGGCCGCCGGGGTCGGGGTCGACGAGGGGGCTGTCCGGGTAGCTGATCAGCAGTTGCGCCTCGCGCATGACCTCCGCCTCGAAGCCGCCGCGGGCATGCCGTACGGTCCGTGCGACGACCTCCTCGCCGACGGGGCGCCTCTCGGCGTGGTAACTGGCGAGCAGCCCGTCCGCGGCGACGCCCTGCGTCGCGAGCGCCAGCTTCCAGGCCAGGTTGTAGGCGTCCTGGATGCCGGTGTTCATGCCCTGGGCACCGGTCGGCGGGTGGATGTGGGCCGCGTCGCCGGCGAGGAAGACCCGGCCGACGCGGTAGCGGTCGATGAGCCGGTGGCTGATGCGGAAGACCGACGCCCAGCGCAGCGACCTGGCGGTGGTCGGCCGGGGCGAGAGCCGGTCGAGGGCGGCCTGGATGTGCCGCAGTTCGGGTGCGCGCCCGGATTCGGGGCCGTGCGCCACCTGGTCGCCCGCCGCGGGCGGCGCCGTGGACAGCTCCGGCGGGACGAGCATGGACATGCGGTAGCGGCCCCGTCCGGGCAGCGGGACACAGACCAGCAGGTCGTCGGTGGCGCCTTCGGCGTCCTGGTGGACGGAGCGGACCGTGTAGCCGGGCGGCAGGTCCCAGTCGACCTCGACGTCGCCGAGCATGTACTCCTCGGGGAAGGCGTCGCCCTCGAAGGCCAGCCCGAGTGCCTGCCGGGTGCGGCTGTGCGCGCCGTCGCAGCCGACCACGTAGCGGGCCCGCAGGGTCTCGGTGCCGTCGGCCGTGCGGAGCGTGGCGCTCACCGCGTCGGCGTCCTGTTCCAGGCCGAGCAGTTCGGTGCCGCGCTCGATCCGGCCGCCGTAAGCGGCCAGGTGCGCGGTCAGCAGCTGCTCCGTCGCGTACTGCGGCAGCGCGGCGAAGCCGTACGGCACGTCGGACGGCAGTTTCAGGTCGATCCGCGGTCCCGGCTCGCCGTTGACATAGCCGAGCTGCCCGTAGATCGGCACGGCCGCGTCGAGGGCGTCGCGCACCAGGCCCATCGCGTCCCACACCTCAAGGGTGCGCGGCTGGACGCCGACGGCCTTGGCGTACGGCATCGGCTCGTCGAGCCGGTCCACGATGCGGCAGGCGACGCCGCGGCGGCGCAGTTCGAGCGCCGCGGTGAGCCCCACGGGACCCGCTCCCACCACCAGTACCTCGGTGTCGCCCATGATCGCTCCCCGGTGTCCGGAGGGTGCGGCCACGCACCGCTCGTTCACCCCGCCCGTCCAGCCTGCGCCCGGCCGCGCGGGGCCGCATCTTCGTCCGTTCGGACGCAACCGGCGGGCCCCCGCGCGCATCAGATATAAATGGGCCTTCGCGCGAGCGGCGGGGCCGCTTCGCGGGCTTGTCCATGGGCGGGGAACGACATCGCGGGGGGTTTTCCATGAGCTGGAGCCAGCAGGACGGAAGCGGCGGCTACGGAGGCGGGGGCTTCGGTCCGCCGCCGCCACCGTCGGGCGGGGGCTTCGGTCCGCCGCCTCCTCCTCCGGGCGGCGGCTATCCGCCGCCGCCGCCTTTCGGCCCGCCGCCGATGCCCGCGGCGCCGCCGGCCCCGCGCGAGCCCGCCGACCCGCTGCGCGCGGTCGCGGTGGGTGTCTTCAACCTCAGCGGACTCGGCATCGGATATCTGCTGACCCGCGGCTGGATCGGCTTCGCGGCGGCCCTGATAGGCACCGGCGTCTTCCTGGTGAGCGCGCTGCCCGCCGACCCCGACGGCGTGTCCGGCGGGGTGCTGGTCACCTACCTGGTCTTCCTGGTCCTGACCGCCCTGCACGGGGCGCTGCGCGGCCTGCGCACCCGGCTGTCCTTCCCGCCGCAGGCGCCGCTCGCGCTGCTGCTGGGCCTGGTCATGCTCGCGGTGCCCGCGGGCGCGGTCGTCTACTACGACGGCGCCAAGGACGACGCGACCCAGCAGATGCTGCTCGACCGGCTCGACCAGGCCGACCAGCTGGTGCAGGCGGCGAAGGCCAAGCCCTTCGAGAGCGCCCGGCCCGAGTACAATTCCGCGCTCGGCTCCTACCAGGACCTGAACAGCAGGCACCCGGACTCCAAGGCCGCCAAGCAGGTGCCCAGCCGGTTGCAGACCTTCTACACGGCCGTCGGCGCGCCTTACGACCAGAAGAAGTTCTGCGACGCGATAGAGCCGCTGAAATACCTGCGGACGGTCCCCGACCACGTCGACCGCAAGGCGCTCGGCACACTGGCCGGCTGGCCCGACGACCGCCTCGCGACCTCGCTGTACGAGTGCGGTGTCACCGAGCTGACCCAGCCCGCGGCCGACTCGGCCTCCGACAGCGGCAAGCTCGGCGAGCTGCTCACCACCTTCCCGAAGTCGCCGCAGGCCGCGAAGGTCGAACCGGCGATCAAGGCGAACATCGACGCCACCGCGAAGGGCCTGGGCGGCAGCGACCCGTGCGGCACCACCGACAGGCTGCGGACCCTCGGCTCCAATGCCGCGTCCCTGCCCGGTGACCAGGCGGGCGTCACCGACGCGCTCAAGGCCGACTCCCAGCGGGTCGACGGCTATGTGCAGACCGGTACGTACAACTGCGGCCTGTCGCAGTACCGGAGCGGGAACTTCGACGACGCGCTCACCACGATGAACACCTTCACCGGCAAATACCCGCACGACAAGCACCGCCCGCTCGCGCTCAAGATAGCCATCGCCGCGGAGATCGCCACGAAGGTGCCCGCGGCCGGCAAGAAGATCCCGTCGACCGGCTCCGGCGGCTCCATCAGCGTGACCTTCACCAACGACAGCCCCGACGCGGTCGAGATCCTCTACACCGGACCGGTCACCGGCAGCTTCACCCTCAAGGGCTGCAGCGCGTGCTCGCGCTACTCCAGCGACTCGCTGGCGCAGACCCTGGCCTGCAAGGGCACCGGCAAGCACTACGCGAAGAGGACGCTGCACCTGCCGACCGGCACGTCGTACATCATGCAGAAGCCCATCGACGACGCCGACTCCGCGACGCCCATCGCCGACACGCACCAGTTCAAGAGCGGGTACATCTACACGGAATGCGCGTACGTCCTGGAGTCGTACGGCTTCTGAGGCCTGCCCCCGTCCTGCCCCGCGCCGACCGTCGAAGCGCAGCCGTTGGCGTGAAAACGTCGCCCGTGCGGCCGCTGCGGCGGGCGGCGCGCGCGTGCGGGGCGGAAGGTGGACCTCAGGCGCCCGGCCGGGGCGCCACGGGCGGTGAGGTGGCCATGGCGGGTGGTGCGGTGCGGCGGCGTGCGGGTGTGCTGAGCGCGGTGGGTGTGCTGCTCGCGCTCACCGGCTGCTCCAGCTCGGACTCCGGCGGGTCGGGCCCGACCGCGAGCGCGTCGGCGTCCCCGCCCGCGGCCGGCGGCGGCGCCGACCGGATCGACATCAAGGACTTCGCCTTCAACCCCTCGTCGCTCACCGTCAGGGCGGGCGCCGTGGTGACCGTCACGAACAGCGACTCCACCACCCACACGGTGACCGCGACCGGTGCGAAGGCGTTCGACACCGGCGACATCGCGCCGGGCAGGACGATGACCTTCACCGCGCCGTCGAAGACCGGCTCCTACCCGTACATCTGCACGATCCACCCGTTCATGAAGGGCACCCTGACCGTCGGCTGAGGAGGCGTGGTGCGGATCCGTATCGTGGTCTGGGCCGTCCGAGTGCTGGCCGCGGCGGGCCTCGCGGTCGACGCGTATGTGCACGCCGACCTCGCCCCGCAGTACGACGCGGTGACGGCGACCGTCAGCCAGGGCGACCTCTTCCGCGTGGAGGCGGCACTGTCCGCACTGGCCGCGCTGGTCATCCTGGTGTGGCGCCGCTTCCTCGGCGACGCCTTCGGCTGGCTGGTCGCGGCGGGCGGCTTCGCGCTGCTCGTCATCTACCGCTACATCGACGTGGGCAAGCTGGGACCGCTGCCCGACATGTACGAACCGGTCTGGTACACCGAGAAGAAGGTCGTCGCCGTGGCGCAGCTGGTGACGGTCGCGGCCGCGACCGCCCTGATGGCGATCGACCTCTTCGACCGGCACCGCAGGCGCCACCTACGCTGACACCAGCGAGCCGCCGTGCAGCACCAGCAGGCCCACGGCGGTCACGGCCATGGCGAGGGTCGCCAGGAAGGGCAGCCGGCCGGCCGTGCGGGCGCCCTGCGAGGTCGCGGCGGTCGTCGCCGCCGCCAGCCCCGCGGTCACCGCCAGCGCCGCCCAGCCGGCCCGCCCGACCGGCCCCGGCGGGCCCAGCACCAGCACCGCCGACGCGGCGAGCAGCGGCAGCGGGGCCAGTACGCGGGTACGCCGCCGGCCGAGCCGCTGCGGCAGGCCGCGTACACCCGCGGCCAGATCCGCGTCGATGTCCGGCAGCACATTGGTGAAGTGGGCGCCCACGCCGAGCAGGGCGCCCGCGGCCATCGCCCAGGCGGGCGGCCACGGCCGCCCCGGCAGCCCCAGCGTCACGAACGCCGGCAGCAGCCCGAAGGCGAGCGCGTACGGCAGCCAGGACGCCGCCGTGCGCTTCACCCCGAGGTTGTACGCCCAGGCCGCCGCCACGCCCGTCAGATGCGCCGCCCCGGCCCAGCGGCCGGCGGCCAGCGAGAGCACGACGCACGCGGCCAGCGCGGTGCCCGCCGCCGCGGCGACCGTGCGCCTCGCCGCGGTGCCCGCGGCCAGCGGCTTGTCCGTGCGGTCCGCCGCTCTGTCGCGGGCCGCGTCCACGAGGTCGTTGCACCAGCCCACCGACAACTGCCCGCACAACACGGCTGCGCCGATCAGGACGCAGGCCTCGGCGCTGCGGCCCGACGCCGCTGCCAACGCCGTCACCAGCGCGGTGACCGCGGCCGTCGGCTCGGGGTGACACGCCTTCACAACCCCACTCGCGCTCCCCACCCCACCCACCCTAGGCTCCCCGGGCCTTCCCCCGGGGTTGCCATCCCCACGGTTGCGCTGTGTGGGTGGCTTGCCGCGCAGCTCTCTCCCAGCGCTTCGCCCAGGCGCCCCTTCGGGCCCGCGTCCTCCTGCGCCCAGGCGGTTGCCCCTGGAGGGGCTTGCCCTTCTGCGGGCGAGGTGAGCGTTTTTCCGGGGGCGCGGGGAACTGCGCGCACAGCCCCCGACGGGCCGCGGGTGGGGACGTAACAGCACCCCGCAGGGGGTGGTGGGGACGACACACCGGGCTGAGCCGAGCGGATCAGTGCGGGGTCGTACATATGATGCGGAAATGACGCGAATCGGCGCCGTGCATGCGGTGCTTCCGCCGTATCGCTACGAGCAGTACGAGATCACGGAAGCACTCGCGGGCCTGGGGACGGCAACGGCCCCGGTGGCGCGCGGGGTGCTGGAAAGGGTGCACGCCGCCTCCGCCGTGCGGACGCGACGGCTCGCCCTGCCCCTGGAGCGGTACGCGACACTGCGCGGCTTCGGCGAGGCCAACGACTGCTTCATCGAGGCCGCCCAGGAGTTGGGCGAGCAGGCGATCCGCGGCGCCCTGCAGGCCGCGGGAATCCGCCCCGACGAGGTGGACCTCGTGATCTCCACCTCGGTGACCGGCATCGCCGCGCCGTCGATCGAGGCGAGGATCGCGGGACGGCTCGGGCTGCGGCCCGACGTGAAGCGCGTTCCGGTGTTCGGCCTGGGGTGCGTGGCCGGCGCCGCGGGCCTGGCGCGGCTGCACGACTACCTGGAGGCCCGCCCGCAGGGCGTCGCCGTCCTGCTGTCGGTGGAGCTGTGCTCGCTGACCTTGCAGCGCGACGACACCTCGACCGCCAACGTCGTGGCCGGCTCGCTGTTCGGCGACGGCGCCGCCGCGGTCGTGGCGGTCGGCCGGGACCGGGCGGCCGCGGGGCCGGAGGTGGTGGCGACCCGCAGCCGGCTGTATCCGGACACCGAGCACCTGCTGGGCTGGGCCATCGGCGACAACGGCTTCCGTATCGTGCTGGGCAGCGACCTGCCCGACCTGGTCAGGAGCCATCTCGGGTCAGAGGTGCGGGACTTCCTGGCCGACCACGACCTCAAGGCGCACGACGTGGCCGGCTGGGTGGTGCACCCGGGCGGCCCGAAGGTGCTCGAAGCGGTCAGGGAGACCCTCGGGCTGCCGGCCAGGGCGCTGGAGGCGACGTGGCGCTCGCTCGCCGAGGTCGGCAACCTCTCGTCCGCCTCGGTGCTGCACATCCTCGGCGACGTCCTGGCCGGCGACCGCCCGCTGCCGGGCAGCCCCGGACTGCTGATGGCGATGGGACCCGGCTTCTGTTCCGAACTCGTCCTCCTGCGCTGGTAGGTGCCTTCTGATGCCGCATTACACGCTGCTCGTCCTGCTGGTCGCCTTCGAGCGGCTGATCGAGCTGAACACCGCCCGCCGCAACGCGGAATGGAGCTTCGCCCGCGGCGGCACCGAACACGGCGGCGGGCACTACCCGGTGATGGTGCTGCTGCACACCGGGCTGCTGGCCGGGTGCCTGGCCGAAGTCCACTACGGTGGGCGGCCGTTCGTCCCGCTGCTCGGCTGGACGATGCTGGTGCTCGTGGTGGCCGCGCAGGGGCTGCGCTGGTGGTGCATCGTGGTGCTGGGGCCGCGCTGGAACACCCGGGTGATCGTGGTGCCCGGACTGCCGCTGGTGGACCGCGGGCCGTACCGCTTCATGCGGCACCCCAACTACCTCGCGGTGGTGGTGGAGGGCGCCGCGCTGCCGCTGGTGCACGGGGCGTGGATCACCGCGCTGTGCTTCACGGCGGCCAACACGCGACTGCTCGCGGTGCGCATGCGCTGCGAGGAGGCCGCGCTCGGCCTGCCGGCCGCGTGATCGACCTGCTGGTCGCGGGCGGCGGTCCCGCGGGGCTCGCCACCGCGATCCACGCCGCCAGGGCCGGGCTCGACGTGGTGGTCGCGGAGCCGCGGCCCGGCCCGGTCGACAAGGCGTGCGGCGAGGGCCTGATGCCTTCCGCGGTCAGGTCGCTGGCCGCGCTCGGCGTGAGCGTCGCGGGCCGCCCGCTGCACGGCATCGCCTACGTCGACGAGCGCCACCGGGCCGAGGCCCGCTTCCGCGCGGGACCGGGGCGGGGCGTGCGGCGTACCGAACTGCACGCGGCGCTCGCCGCGGCCGCGGCCGAACTGGGCGTGCCCGTGCTTCCGTTGCGGGTCGACGGGGTCAGCCAGGACGGCGACGGCGTGACCGCGGCGGGGATCACCGCCCGCTATCTGGCCGCGGCCGACGGCCTGCACTCGCCGATCAGGCGCGGGCTGCGGCTCGGCGCGGGCCCCGACCTCCGGCCGGCCCGCTACGGCTTGCGCCGGCATTTCGCCATGGCCCCCTGGTCGGACTGCGTCGAGGTCCACTGGTCCGACCGGGCCGAGGCGTATGTCACCCCGCTGGGACCGGGGCTGGTCGGGGTCGCGGTGCTGACCTGCGACCGCGCGCCCTTCTCGCGCCAGCTGGCCGCCTTCCCCCGGCTGCTGGAGCGGCTGCCCGCCGACGCCGTGACTCCCGCCCGCGGCGCGGGCCCGATGCGGCAGCGGGTCCGCACCCGGGCGGCGGGCCGGGTGCTGCTGGTCGGCGACGCCGCCGGCTATGTCGACGCGCTGACCGGCGAGGGTATCGCGGTGGCGCTGGCCTCGGCCGAGCAGCTGGTGCGCTGCGTGCTGGCCGGCCGCCCGCAGGACTACGACCGGGCGTGGCGGCGCGCCTCCCGCGACTACCGGCTGCTGACCGCCTCGCTGCTGTGGCTGCGCGGCCGCCCGTGGTCCGCCCGCCGCATCGTGCCCGCGGCGGCCCGCTGCCCCGCGCTCTTCGCCGCCGCCGTCAACCGCCTGTCCTGAGGCCGTCGGCTCCGGCGACCCCCGGCGGTGGGGCGTATCGGCCGCGTTCCGCCGGAGGAGCCGGTCAGTTCGCGGCGGGGCCGTAGCGGAACCAGTCGTAGTCGGCGTGGCCGGTGCCGCCCGCCGGGCCGGTCGCGTACGGGCCCAGGCAGACGCCGGTGAAGCCGCCGGCGACCTGGCTGCTCAGGAAGCGGCCGTCGACGGTGCCGAGGTCGCGGGAGCCCTCCGGGGACTGGCTGCACGAGAAGGTGTAGTCCTGCCCCCTGGCCCGCACCCCGAGCCGCAACGGGCCCGGCCGGACCGGGAGTTCGCCCCGTACGGTGTCGCTGCCCGCCTTGCGCTCGGTCAGCCGGACCACGGTGCCGCCGTCCTCCGCGGCGGTCAGCAGCAGCGTGACGTGGTGGCCGGGGGACTGGAGCACCGCGAGGCCCGCGGCCTCGCCGGGGGCGCCCGGGGCGAAGTCCAGCTCGGCCTCGGCGGCGAAGTCGATGTGCTGCTGGCGGCGCCCGACGAAGGCGGGGCTGCTCTGCTCGGACAGGGTCCGCGGGAGCAGCCGCAGCCGCAGGTGGCCGGGGCGCTCGGCCAGGCTGTAGGCCTCGGTCGCCGGGCCGCGCAGCAGATTCCAGTGGGAGCCGAGCGTGCCGGCGTCGAAGTGGTCGACCGGGTCCGCCGGGGGCCAGGGGTGCGCGGGCAGCGCGACGTCGGTGTGCTCGGTGAGCCGCCCCTCGCCGGGGTTGAAGACCGGCCAGGGCCCGCTCCCATTCCACCCGGGCCAGATGCGTCTCGCGCCCCAGGTTGGCGTGGCGGCCGCCGTACATCCGGGAGGCCAGCAGCAGCGCGTACCAGTCGCCGCCGGGCGTCCGCACCAGGTCGGCGTGCCCGACGCCGGACACCGGGTAGCCCAGGCCCAGGTGGCGGTGGGTGAGGACGGGGTTGCCCGGGTGGTTCTCGTACGGCCCTTCGACCTGCCGGCTGCGGGCCACGGTGACGGCGTGCTCGTGTTCGGTGCCGCCTTCGGCGAGCAGCAGCACATACCAGCCGTCGTGCCGGTAGAGGTGCGGCCCCTCCGCCCAGCGGGCGTCGACCAGCGCGCCGCGGAAGAGCACCTGGTCGGGGCCGGTCAGCGCGCCGGTCGCCATGTCGAAGCCGCGCATCCAGACCTCGGTTCGGCCCCCGGTGCCGGGGAGCTCGCGGGCGCCGAGCAGATAGGCCGAGCCGTCGTCGAAGAAGAGCGACGGGTCGAAACCGGGGGCCTCGGGCAGCCACACCGGGTCGGACCGGTCGCCGGCCGGGTCGTCCGCGGAGACCAGGAAGTTGCCGGACGCGCCGAGCCCGTCGACCAGCGTGCACACCAGGTGGAAGCGTCCCGCGGCATGGCGCAGCGTCGGCGCGTACAGCCCGCCGCCGGCCCTGACCCCGCCGAGGTCCAGCTGGCCCGTGCGGTCGACGGCGTGGCCGATCGGCCGCCAGTCGGCCAGGTCCCTGCTGTGGTGCAGCGGGATGCCGGGGAAGTAGGCGAAGGTCGAGCCGGCGAGGTAGTAGTCCTGCCCCACCCGGCAGACCGAGGGGTCGGGGAAGCAGCCGGGCAGGACGGGATTGTGCGCGTGGCGGTCATCAGCGGCGCGTGTCCTCGGGCGAGCCGCCGCGGTGGCTCTCCGGCGGGCCGGGGCGGCCGGGCCGCGGGCCGCCGCGGTCCGCCACGGGCCCCCGCGGTGGGGCGCCGGGGTCCACGGCGGCCGACCCGCGCTTCGGCCCGGTGGCGGGTTCCCGCCGCGCGTGCCGCCCGTCCCTGCCGTCGGTCACTGCCGCCCCTCACTGGGTGGTACCGCACCGGTGCCGGGAGCTCTGGGCGTCGGGGCTCCGGTGCGGACGATCGGTGTTCGAAAGTTGCGTAATCGGTCCGGAAGTTTCGAGTACGTTAGAAGCGCCGGCGGGCCCCGTCAACCCTCCTGGCGCGGAGCCCCGGAAAGGGCTCCCGAAAGGGGTGCCGTCTTTTCCGCGGGGCGGGGGCGCTGCCTATGCTGGTAGCCCACTGCGACAGGAGGCACCGGTGGCGTCAGACAGCGCGGGCCGGGTCACGATCGCCGACATCGCCCGCGAGGCCGGGGTGTCGCTGCCCACGGTCTCCCGGGTCCTCAACGGCCGCAGCGACGTGGCGGCGGCGACCCGCCGCCGGGTCGAGGACCTGCTGGCCGAGCACGGCTACCGGCGCAGGGCTACCGGCGCCGCGAGCCGCGCCAACCTCATCGACCTGGTGTTCAACGACCTCGACAGCCCCTGGGCGGTGGAGATCCTGCGCGGCGTGGAGAAGGTCGCCCACACCGCGGGGGTCGGCGCGGTGGTCTCCGCCGTGCACCACCATGCGGCCTCCGCCCGGCAGTGGCTGGTCGGGGTGCGGTCCCGCAATTCCGACGGCGCGATCCTCGTCACCTCCGAACCCGCCCCGCAGTTGAACGCGGAATTGCGGCGGCTCGGCATGCCGCTGGTGGTCATCGACCCGGCGGGGGTGCCCACCTTCGACATCCCGACCATCGGCGCCACCAACTGGGCCGGCGGCCGCAGCGCGGTGCTGCACCTGCTCTCGCTCGGGCACCGCAGGATCGGCATGATCACCGGGCCGCCCGCGCTGCTGTGCAGCCGGGCCCGCCTGGACGGCTACCGCTCGGCCCTGGAGTCGGCCGGCATCGAGCTGGAGGACGACCTGGTCCGGGTCGGCGACTTCTCGCACGAGTCCGGCTTCGCCCTGGGCTCCGAGCTGCTCGGCGGCCCGCAGCCGCCGACCGCGGTCTTCGCCTCCAGCGACCAGATGGCGCTGGGCGTCTACGAGGCCGCCAGGCAGTCCGGCCTGCGGGTGCCCGACGACCTGAGCGTCGTCGGCTTCGACGACCTTCCGCAGGCCCGCTGGTCACCGCCGCCGCTGACGACAGTGCGGCAGCCGCTCGCCGAAATGGGCGCCGCGGCTGCCGACATGCTGCTCCAACTCGTCCAGGGCCAGACCCCCGACGTCCTGCGGGTGGAGCTGTCCACCAGCCTGGTGGTACGTGAGAGCTCCGCCGCGCCGCGTCAGACCTCCGGCTCCGGCTTGGACCTCGGCACCCGGCCGGCCGGCTCGGGCTCCGCGGTGGGCAGGAAGTGGCCGACGAAGAGCTTGTAGATCGTGCCGCCGAGCACACCGCCGATCAGCGGTCCCGCGATCGGCACCCAGAAGTACAGATTGCCCCATTGGTCCCGCCAGGCCGTGCGGTAACCGGTGATGTAGCTGGCCAGCCGCGGCCCGAGGTCACGGGCCGGGTTGATCGCGTAGCCGGCGTTGGCACCGTAGGCCATGCCGATCGCGACGACGATCAGGCCGACGATGAAGGCGCCGAGGTTGGCGCCCGGAGGGGTGTTGAGCACGTCGGTGACCGCCAGGACCAGCATCAGCAGGATCGCGGTGCCGATCACCTGGTCGCGGAAGGCGCCCCACTCGTGCACGCCCGCGGTCAGCGAGCCGTTGCCCGGCAGCGTGGCGAAGACCGTCTGCGTCTTGATGGTGTGCCCCGGGTCGGCGTGGCCCAGGATCTCGGTGTAGTTCCACCGCACGATCAGCGCGGCGACGAAGGCGCCGAGGAACTGGGCGACCCAGTAGGGCGCGACCTTCTTCCACGAGAAGCCCCTGAAGACCGCCAGGGTCAGCGTCACCGCCGGGTTGAGGTGGGCGCCGGAGAGCCGGGCCGCCACGTAGACGCCCAGCGTCACACCCAGACCCCAGGCCCAGGAGATGGAGTCGTGGTCGCCGAGACCGCCTTTGGGGTCTGTCAGGTCGCCGCCGGCGACCACCTGGGCCACCACGCCGACACCGATCAGGATCAGGATCATGGTGCCGGCGAATTCCGCCGCCATCTCCCCGATCAGCCCCGAGCCGCGTACACGTGTCGCCATGGCTACCGCTTCCCGCCGGCCCTCAGGGCCGGCTGTGGCTTGTCGGTGGTTCTGCACCGTTCCGGTACGTGATTGCTCCACCGAAACACGGCCCACCGCCCCCGGCGCGCGGGGTTAGGCCGTCCGCCGGACCCGGCGTGCGTGCCCCGTAGTCGAGGTCGCGACGGGCACGGGATATCTTGATATCAAGCAATGTTTGACAATGCTGGAAACTGGAGCGGAGTAACCGGTGGCTGACTCGACCATCATCTATACGCACACCGACGAGGCGCCGGCCCTGGCGACGTATTCGTTCCTGCCGGTGATCGAGGCCTACGCCTCGACCGCCGGCGTCACGGTCGAGAGCCGTGACATCTCGCTGGCGGGCCGGATCATCGCCCACTTCCCGGAGTACCTGGAGGAGGGGCAGCGGATCGACGACGCGCTGGCCGAGCTGGGCCGGCTGGCCGGCACGCCGGGCGCGAACATCATCAAGCTGCCGAACGTGTCGGCGTCGATCCCGCAACTCAAGGCCGCCGTCGCCGAGCTGCAGCAGCAGGGCTACGCGCTGCCCGACTACCCGGACGACCCGAAGACCGACCAGGACCGCGACGTCCGCGCCCGCTACGACAAGATCAAGGGCAGCGCCGTCAACCCGGTGCTCCGCGAGGGCAACTCCGACCGCCGCGCCCCCGCCTCGGTGAAGAACTACGCCAGGGCCCACCCGCACCGCATGGGCGCCTGGACGCCGGAGTCGAAGACCAACGTGGCGACCATGGGCGCCGACGACTTCAGGAGCACCGAGAAGTCCGCGGTCGTCGCCGCCGACGGCACCCTGCGCATCGAGCTGGCCGGCGACGACGGCTCCACCACCGTGCTGCGCGAGTCGGTGCCGGTGCTGGCCGGCGAGGTCGTCGACGCGTCGGTGATGCGCGTCGCCGCGCTGCGCGAGTTCCTCACCGCCCAGGTCGCCAGGGCCAAGGCGGAGGGCGTGCTGTTCTCGGTGCACCTCAAGGCCACCATGATGAAGGTCTCCGACCCGATCATCTTCGGCCACGTCGTCCGCGCCTTCTTCCCCAGGACCTTCGCCGAGCACGGCGCCGCGCTCGCCGCCGCGGGCCTGACCCCGAACGACGGCCTCGGCGGCATCCTCAAGGGCCTGGAGTCGCTGCCCGACGGCGCCGCGATCGCCGCGTCCTTCGAGGCGGAGCTGGCCGACGGCCCGGCGCTGGCCATGGTCGACTCCGACCGCGGCATCACCAACCTGCACGTGCCCAGCGACGTCATCGTGGACGCCTCGATGCCGGCCATGATCCGCACCTCGGGCCACATGTGGGGCCCCGACGGCCAGGAGGCCGACACCCTCGCGGTGATCCCGGACAGCAGCTACTCCGGCGTCTACCAGGTCGTCATCGACGACTGCCGCGCGCACGGCGCCTTCGACCCGGCCACCATGGGCTCGGTGCCCAACGTCGGCCTGATGGCGAAGGCCGCCGAGGAGTACGGCAGCCACGACAAGACCTTCGAGATCCCCGTCACCGGCACCGTCCGCGTGGTCGGCGCCGACGGCGAGGCGGTGCTCGAGCAGGTCGTCAGCGCCGGCGACGTCTTCCGGATGTGCCAGACCAAGGACGTGCCGATCCGCGACTGGGTCAAGCTCGCCGTCACCCGCGCCCGCGCCACCGGCAGCCCGGCCGTCTTCTGGCTCGACGAGAGCCGCGCGCACGACGCCAACCTGATCGCCAAGGTCGCACAGTACCTGCCCGAGCACGACACCGACGGGCTGCAGATCGAGATCATGACGCCGCAGGCCGCGACCGCCTTCTCGCTGGAGCGTATCCGCCGCGGCGAGGACACCATCTCGGTCACCGGCAACGTGCTGCGCGACTACCTGACCGACCTCTTCCCGATCCTGGAGCTGGGCACCAGCGCCAAGATGCTCTCGGTGGTCCCGCTGATCAACGGCGGCGGCCTGTTCGAGACCGGCGCGGGCGGCTCGGCGCCCAAGCACGTGCAGCAGCTGGTCAAGGAGAACTACCTGCGCTGGGACAGCCTCGGCGAGTTCTTCGCGCTGGCCGCCAGCTTCGAGCACCTGGCCACCTCCACCGGCAACGCGCGGGCGCAGGTCCTCGCCGACACCCTGGACCGCGCCACCGGCACCTTCCTCAACGAGGACCGCTCTCCCAGCCGTCGCCTCGGCGGCATCGACAACCGCGGCAGCCACTTCTACCTCGCGCTCTACTGGGCGCAGGAGCTGGCGGCGCAGACCGACGACGCGGAGCTCGCGGCGGCCTTCGGCGGACTCGCCAAGAACCTCGCCGAGCAGCAGGACGCCATCGTTACCGAATTGATCGCTGTCCAGGGAGAGCCCGTGGACATCGGCGGTTACTACCGGCCGGACCCTGCCAAGGCGGCCGCCGTGATGCGCCCCTCGGCGACATTCAACCAGGCCATCGCCTCGCTCGCCTGATCGAACGTACGCGGCAATACTCCCGCAACACCCCCGTCACCCCGGCCGGTTCGTCACCGTGCCGGGGTGGCGGCGTCTCACGGAGTGATCATTCCGATGATTTACTTCTTGACGAGCGGGCCGCGACCCGAGTTGACTCACCCGCACTTGGGTCGCGTCGTGGCGGCCCTCTCAGGGGAGGCACCGCCGCAATGAACGCGATATCGCGCCGTCTTGTTGTGGGAAGCGCAGTGATCACGCTTGCGCTCACCATGGCCGCGTGTGGCAAGGCCGGCGACAAGTCGGACAATTCGGATGACAAGGGCAAGACCATCGGTCTTCTGCTGCCCGACACCGTGACGGCGCGGTACGAGAATTTCGACAGGCCGCTGATCACGAAGAAGATCCAGGAGCTGTGCTCGGACTGCAAAGTGCAGTACGACAACGCCGCCGGTGACGCCGCCAAGCAGGCCCAGCAGGTCAGCAGCATGATCGCCAAGGGCGTCAAGGTGCTGATCCTGGACGCGCAGGACGCGGTCGGCATCAAGTCCTCCGTCCAGGCCGCCGTCGACAAGGGCATCAAGGTCGTCGCCTACGACCGCCTCGCCCAGGGCCCGGTCTCCGCGTACGTGTCCTACGACAACGAGAAGGTCGGCGAGCTGCAGGGCCAGGCCCTGCTCGACGCCATGGGCCCGGCCGCCACCCCGCAGAGCAAGATCGTCATGATCAACGGTGACGACGCCGACCCCAACGCGGCCGAGTTCAAGGCCGGTGCGCACAAGATCCTGGACGGCAAGGTCACCGTCGCCTACGAGCAGTCCGGGCTGTGGAAGGACACCGTCGCCAACCAGAAGGTGCAGGCGGCGATCACCTCGGTCGGCAAGGCCAACATCAAGGGCGTCTACTCGGCCAACGACACGATGGCCGGCGGTATCGCGACCGCCCTCAAGGCGAACAACATGAGCGGCGTGCCGCTGACCGGGCAGGACGCCGACCTCACCGCGATCCAGCGGATCCTGGCCGGCACCCAGACCTCCACGGTCTACAAGGCTGCCAAGCCCGAGGCCGAGGCCACCGCGGAGATCGCGGTGGACCTGCTGGAGGGCAAGGACTTCAAGTCCGTCGCCGACACCACCAAGAAGAGCGGCTCGGGCAATGACGTGCCCTCCAAGCTGCTCGCCGCGGTCTCGGTGACCAAGACCAACATCAAGGACACCGTCGTGGCCGACGGTACGTACACCGCGGGCCAGATCTGCACCGCGGACTTCGCCACCGCCTGCACGGAGAACGGCATCAAGTAAGCCGGAACCGGGCCGGCCCTCCAGGGGGCCGGCCCGGCTTCGCACCGGGGGACCCAGAGCGGGATACACGCGTTCAGCGCGTGAATCCCGCTCATCTTCTTGACGGCTCGCCATGGCCCCTTGACACTGCCTTACGGATCCGGGGTATCTCCCATCCGCAGATTGAGAGCGTTTTCAATCGGCTGAATCAAAGGGTCATGGCCCAGCCGTGGCCTCGTATGTGCAGTGCTGAGCGCGATTTCACCCCCACATCCGCGCTGACCTGGTGTTCACTGAGTGAACCCAGGGAAAGGACTCCACTCATGCGCAAGCCCTTCCCCCCAGGCCGGTCAGGGCACCGGTCGTCCATCCGCCGCCGGCCCGTCGCCCTGCTCGCCGCCTTCGTCCTGGCCCTCGCCGGCATGCTGGGGCTGATCGGCACCATCGGCAGCGCGTCGGCCGCCACCGACTACACCCAGAGCGTCAGCGAACCGAGCGCCACGCAGGCGAAGCTGACCTTCAGCCCGACCACGCCCGCGACCTATGTGATCGTCCACTACCAGGTGGGCGGCGGCGGGCAGTTGAACGTCCAGATGGCGGCGTCCGGCAGCAGCTGGACCTACACCGTCTCGCCGATCCCGGCCGGCACGGTGCTGACGTACTCGTTCACCTACACCAAGAACGGGCCGCAGTACGACACCCCGCAGTTCACGTACACCCAGGGCAGCGGCGGCACCACCAGCACCGGGACGAGCAGCGGCACGAGCACCGGGACCAGCACGGGCACCAGCACCGGGACCAGCACGGGTACGACGAGCGGCAGCACCGGCGGCTCCACCACCCCGCCGCCCGGCAACTGCCCCACGCAGTCGGACACCCCTGACTTCGGGTCGAACGTGCACATCTATGATCCGTCGATGTCGGCTGCCACCATCCAGTCGCAGCTTGATGCCCAGTTCGACCAGCAGAAGGACACCGCCACCGCCCAGTTCAGCAACAACCGGGTGGCACAGCTGTTCAAGCCGGGTACGTACAACGTGAACGACAACGTGGGCTTCTACACCTCGGTGGCGGGCCTGGGGCAGAACCCGGACGACGTCACGTTCAACGGCAACATCACCGTGGACGCGTTCAACGCCTCCGACGCGGGTAACGCGACGCAGAACTTCTGGCGGTCCGCGGAGAATCTGGCGATCAATCCCGGTGGCGGCACCGACCGTTGGGCGGTGGCCCAGGCCGCGCCCTTCCGCCGGATCGACGTGCACGGCGGCCTGGCACTGTATCCGGCCAGTTACGGCTACGCCAGCGGCGGCTACATCGCCGACACCAAGGTCAGCGGGCAGACCGCGTCGATCTCCCAGCAGCAGTGGTACACCCGCGACAGCAACCTGGGCAGCTGGGCCGGCGGTGTGTGGAACATGGTCTTCTCCGGGGTGAACGGCGCCCCGGGCACCACCTTCCCCAACCCGCCCGAGACCACCCTGGCCACCACCCCGGTCTCCCGTGACGTGCCGTACCTGTACGTGGACGGCACCGGCAAGTACCGGGTGTTCCTGCCCTCGCTGCGCACCAACGCCTCGGGCCCGAGCTGGGCCAACGGCAGCACTCCCGGCAGCTCGCTGCCGATGAGCCGGTTCTACGTGGTCAAGGCCGGCGACACCGCGACCACCATCAACAACGCCCTGGCCTCCGGCTGCAACCTGTTCGTCACACCCGGTGTCTACCACCTCGACCAGACGCTCGACATCACCCACGCGAACACCACCGTGCTGGGCATCGGCTACCCCACCTTCGTGCCCGACAACGGGGTCAACGCCATGCAGGTCGCCGACGTGGACGGGGTCCGCCTCAAGGGCCTGCTCTTCGACGCGGGCACCACCAACTCGCAGGCACTGCTCACGGTCGGCCCCTCGGGCTCGTCCGCGAGTCACGCGGCCGACCCGACGACCGTCCAGGACGTGTTCTTCCGGATCGGCGGCCAGGTCGCGGGCAAGGCCACCAACAGCCTGATCGTCAACAGCAGCAACACGATCATCGACCACATCTGGGCCTGGCGCGCCGACCACGGCAGCGGCGTGGGCTGGACCAGCAACACCGCCGACAACGGCCTGACCGTCAACGGCGACAACGTGCTGGCCACCGGCCTGTTCGTCGAGCACTACCAGAAGTACGAGGTGGTGTGGAACGGCCAGGGCGGCAAGACGATCTTCTTCCAGAACGAGAACCCGTACGACCCGCCCAACCAGGCGGCCTGGAAGAACCCAGCAGGCCAGAACGGCTACGCCGCCTACAAGGTCGGGACGAACGTCACCACCCACGAGGCATGGGGACTCGGCAGTTACTGCTACTTCAACGTCAACCCGGCGGTGAACAACTACCACGCGTTCGAGGTGCCCAGCACGTCGGGCGTGAAGTTCCACAGCGCACTCACCGTGTCCCTGGGCGGCGTGGGCACCATCACCCACGTCATCAACGACACCGGTGCGGTCACCGCGTCCAACACCACTCCCAGCAACGTCGTCAACTTCCCCTGACCGGGACCCGATAGCACGAAGGGCTGTCCGCCCGGCCGCTCGGCCGGGCGGACAACCCGTGCACGACCCGCGCCACTTCCCGGCAGCCGGGCCATAATCCGACCATGAGGTCGGTGATCACCGTGGTGTCCGTGACGCTGGTGATCGCCGGCGCGGCGGCCGCCCTCTTCTGGCTGGTCCGCGGGCGGCGCGGCTTCGGCACCCCCGTGGAGCGCGCGGCCTTCGCGGCGCTGCACGAGGCCTCGCTCGCCGCCCCGCTGCTGCGCGACGGGCTGGGCCCCGAGTCGGCCCGCAAGGCCGCCCGCCACCTGCGGGCACTGCTGGCCGCCCCCGCGCTGGCCGTCGTCGGCGACGGCGAACTCCTGGCCTGGGACGGCGTCGGCCGGCACCACACCGCGCAGGCCGTCGCCCACACCCGGGACGCCATCGACGCGGGGCGCCCCTGGCTGGTGCCCGCCGACACCATCGACTGCGGCGACCTGGAGTGCCCGGTCCGC
Source organism: Streptomyces sp. NBC_00433 (assembly GCA_036015235.1). Taxonomy (NCBI): domain Bacteria; kingdom Bacillati; phylum Actinomycetota; class Actinomycetes; order Kitasatosporales; family Streptomycetaceae; genus Streptomyces; species Streptomyces sp. NBC_00433. Next base: position 8,177,009 of record CP107926.1, read on the forward strand.
GCGGCGGTCGTGGTGCCGCTGGTCGTCGACGGGCTGGTCGTCGGCGCCCTCACCGTCTACGCCCGGCAGATGTCCGCCGGCCTGGTGCGGGCCGCGGGCGAGGTCGCGCACTGGGTGATCGCGCAACTGGAACTCGCCGAACTCGACCGCTCCCGCACCCGGATGATGGAGGCGGAACTGCGCGCCCTGCGCGCCCAGATATCCCCGCACTTCGTCTACAACTCGCTCACCGCCATCGCGTCCTTCGTCCGCACCGACCCGGCACGGGCCCGCGAACTGCTGCTGGAATTCGCCGAGCTGACCCGCTACAGCCTGCGCAAGCACGGCGAGTTCAGTACCCTCGCCGAGGAGTTGCGGTCGGTGGACCGATACTTGCGGCTGGAACGCGCCCGCTTCGGCGCCCGGCTGCGGGTCGACCTGCTGATCGCACCCGAGGTCCTGCCGGTCGCGGTGCCCTTCCTGTGCCTCCAGCCGATCGTGGAGAACGCCGTACGCCACGGGCTGGGCCCCAAGGCCACGCCGGGCCTGATCACCATCAGGGCCGAGGACGCCGGGGCCGAGTGCCGGATCAGTGTGGAGGACGACGGGGTGGGCATGGACCCGGAGCAGGTCAGGCTGCAGCTCGCCGGGGAAGCGGAAGGCGACTCGCTGGGCCTGGGCAATGTCGACGAGCGGCTGCGCGCGGTCTTCGGCGACGAATACGGCCTGGTCGTGGAGACCGCGCCGGGCGCCGGGACCAAGATCAGCGTCCGGGTGCCGAAGTACCGGAACGGAGTGCACGCTTCATGAGACCGCTGCGGATCCTGGCCGTGGACGACGAGCCGCCCGCACTGGACGACCTCAGCTACCTGCTCCGCGGCGACCACCGCGTCGGCCGGGTGCTGGCCGCCGACAGCAGCGACGCGGCACTGCGGCTGCTGGAGGGCGAGCCGATCGACGCGGTCTTCCTCGACATCAGGATGCCCGGACTCGACGGGCTCGACCTGGTCCGGGTGCTCAGCCGCTTCGCCCGCCCGCCGGCTTTCGTCTTCGTCACCGCCTACGAGGACTTCGCCGTCGACGCCTTCGCCCTGAAGGCCTGCGACTACCTGCTCAAACCGGTCGGCGGCGAGCGCCTCGCCGAGGCGGTGCGCCGGGTCGCCGCGCTGCTCGACGACCAGGCCGGACCGCGGCAGCCGGCCGCCCCCGACGCCGCACCCGAGCGGATACCGGTGGACCTCGGCGGCATCACCCGCTTCGTGTCCCGCGACGACGTGGCCTACGTCGAGGCCCAGGGCGACTACGTCCGCCTGCACACCGCGGGCCACGCGCCGCTGGTGCGGGTGCCGCTGGCCCTGCTCGCGGAGCGCTGGGAGCCGCACGGCTTCCTGCGCATCCACCGCAGCTTCCTGGTCTCGCTGCGGCACGTCGAGGAGCTGCGCTCGGACGCCGGGCACTGGACGGTCAGGGTCGCGGGCAGCGAACTGCCGGTCAGCCGCCGCCACACCAGGGAGCTGCGCGACGTCCTGGTCCGCTGGGCGCCCGCGCAGGGACCGGGCCCGGCATGACCGGCCAGAGCGGACCGCGCCGCCCCCGCAAGAGCCGGCCGGACCCGGGACCGGAAGCGGAGCCGGGGCCGAAGCCCCAGCCCAGGCCGAAGCCGCCGCCCAGGCACCTCCCCAAGCTGCCCAGGCAGCCGCCCACCGAGCCCCCGCCCGCGGCGGAGCCCCCCGTGCCCCGCCGGGTCGCCGTCTCCGCGCCGCGCCGCCACCGCACCGGCGGCTACTCGGCCCGGCCGGGCGCCGCCGACCTGCACGCGCAGCCGCAGCTCGGCCAGCTCTACGTACGCTCCCTGGTCCGCAACCAGCTGCGGCTCTCGCTCGGGGTGCTGGCCGTGCTCGCCGCGGTGCTCGGCGGGCTGCCCCTCGCCCTCGCCCTGCTGCCCGCGCTGCGCACCGCCGAGGTCGCCGGGATACGGCTGCCCTGGCTGCTGCTCGGCGTGGTCGCCTACCCGCTGCTGGTGGGCGCCGCCTACTTCCACGTCCGACACGCCGAACGCGTCGAGGGCGACTTCACCGACCTGCTCGGCGGCCCCGACGCACCGCCCCCCGCGCCCCCGCGCGCCGCCCGGTGAACCCCGGCCTGGGCCTGGCCGCGCTGGCCGTGGTGCTGGTCGCGACCATCGCCTTCGGCGTCTACGGGCTGCGGCTCTCCCGCGGCACCTCCGACTTCTACGTCGCCTCCCGCGAGGTCTCGCCGCTGCTCAACGCCTCGGCGATCGGCGGCGAATACCTGTCGGCGGCCTCCTTCCTCGGCGTCGCGGGCCTGGTCATGGCCTACGGCGTGGACATGCTGGCCTACCCGGTCGGCTACACCGCCGGATACCTGGTGCTGCTCCTGCTGGTCGCCGCCCCGCTGCGGCGCTCCGGCGCCTACACCCTGCCGGACTTCGCCGAGGAGCGCCTCGGGTCGCTCGCGGTCCGCCGGGTGGCCGGAGTCCTGGTCGCCGTCATCGCCTGGCTCTACCTGGTGCCGCAGCTCCAGGGCGCCGGGCTGACCCTGCAGACGGTGACCGGCGCCCCGCGCTGGGCCGGCGCGGTCGTCGTCGCGGTCGTCGTGGTCGGCGTCGCCGCGGCCGGCGGCATGCGCAGCGTCACCCTCGTGCAGGGCTTCCAGTTCTGGCTGAAACTCACCGCCATCGCGGTGCCCGCGCTCTTCCTGGTGATGGCCTGGCGCTCGGCCGGTGCGCCCGCGCTGACCGGCCCCGACATCCCGCGCTTCGACCGCGGTACGGTCGTCACGCTCCAGGACCCGGTCCGCTTCGACGTGACACAGCCCGTCACGGTGACGGTCACCGGACGGCTCGACGGGACGCCCTACAGAGCGGGCGCGGTCCGCCTCGGCGACGGCGGGCACACCGCGACGGCCGGCACCGCGCTGACCTTCCCGCGCGGCGCCGCCGTCCCGCACAAGCACGGCCTGGCGCCCGCGTCCGGCGCCCGCTGGGCCGATCCGCTGTCCGGCGCGGGCGGCAGGTCCCACCCGCTCTACGCCCTCTACTCGATCCTGCTCGCCACGCTGCTCGGCACGATGGGGCTGCCGCACGTCCTGGTGCGCTTCTACACCAACCCCGACGGGCGGGCGGCCCGCCGCACCACCCTGCTGGTGCTCGTGCTGCTCAGCGCCTTCTACCTGCTGCCCACCGTCTACGGGGCGCTGGGCCGGGCGCTGGCACCGCAACTGCTGCTCACCGGGCAGACGGACACGGCCGTACTCGTACTGCCGCAGCTCACGCAGGCGGGCGAGGGCGGGCGGCTGCTCGCGGCGCTGGCCACCGCCGGTGCCTTCGCCGCGTTCGTGTCCACCGCCTCGGGCCTGACGGTGTCGGTGGCCGGCGTGGTCTCGCAGGACCTGCTGCGCGGCTCGACCCGCGGCTTCCGCTGGGCGTCGCTGGCCGCCGGCGTACCGCCGCTGGTGATGGCCACCGCGACCCACGGGCTGCCGGTGGCCGACGCCATCGGCCTGGCCTTCGCGGTCGCCGCCTCGTCCTTCTGCCCGCTGCTGGTGCTCGGCATCTGGTGGCGCGGCCTCACCGACCTCGGCGCGCTGCTCGGCCTGGTCGCCGGCGGCGGCCTGGCCGCGGTCGCGGTGGTGCTGACCAGCGTCCGCGGGGCGGGACACGGCTGGAGCGCGGCCCTGCTGGAGCAGCCCGCGGCCTGGACGGTGCCCGTCGCCTTCGCCGTGATGATCACCGTGTCGCTGCTGACCAGGCACCGCCTGTCACCGGCCGCGGTGGACCGGGTGATGCTGCGGATGCACCTGCCGGAGGAGGTCGGCTCCGGCGGCGCCTCGCTGCCGCCGGTCCGCCCGCCGGTCCGGCCGCCGACCGCTGGGCGCAGCTGACGTACCGTCCGCCGTGCCGACGGCGCCGCTCGGCGACGGACGGTGACGGGCGTCTCGTCGCGGCAGGCGGCCGGTCCTAGCGTGTGCCGCGACCGAGACGGTCTCCCCACCGCCCCGCCGTTCCTCAACGAGGAGGGAAACCGCAGATGAGCACCACTGCGCCCGAGCCCGCCATCGCCGACCCCGGCCCGCTGGGCCTGGCCGGCTTCGCCGCCACCACCTTCGTCCTGAGCTCCTTCAACGCCCACCTCATCGACGCGGACCTGCTGCCGGTGGTGCTGCCGCTCGCGCTGTTCTACGGCGGCCTGGTCCAACTGCTCGCCGGCATGTGGGAGTTCAGGAAGGGCAACACCTTCGGGGCCACCGCCTTCGGGTCCTACGGCGCCTTCTGGCTGTCCTACGCCGCCTACGTGAAATTCGTGGCCGCCGACCTGCCCGCCGGCACCGCCCACCAGGCGACCGGGCTGTTCCTGCTGATCTGGGCGATCTTCACGGTGTACATGACGATCGCTGCGCTGCGCACCAACGGCGCCCTGCTCGCGGTCTTCGTCGCCCTGGCGGCGACCTTCATCGTGCTGACCGTCGCCGAGTTCGACCAGTCGACCGGCATCACCAAGGTCGGCGGCTGGCTCGGCCTGCTCACCGCGCTCCTCGCCTGGTACGCCTCCTTCGCTGTGGTCACCAACAGCACCTGGAAGCGCGCCGTGGTGCCCGTCTTCCCCGGCGCGGCGTCCGGCGGCGTGGCGCCGGCCGGCCCGGTAGAGAGCGCCCACTCATGACGGACGGGACCCTGTCCAACCTGCTCAGGGAGGAGCGGCGCTTCCCACCGCCGGCCGACCTGGCAGAGCAGGCGAACGTGAAGGCGGCGGCCTACGACGAGGCCGCCGCGGACACCGAGGCCTTCTGGGCGGCCCAGGCCGCCCGGCTGGACTGGGCCGAGCCGTGGACGCAGGTGCTCGACTGGAGCCGGCCCCCCTTCGCCCGCTGGTTCGTCGGCGGCCGGCTCAACGTGGCCGACAACTGCGTCGACCGCCATGTGCGGGCCGGCCGCGGCGACCGGGTCGCCTTCCACTGGGAGGGCGAGCCGGGCGACACCCGCACCCTGACCTACGCCGACCTCAAGGACCAGGTCGGCAGGGCCGCCAACGCACTGCTGGCACTGGGCGTGAAGGCCGGCGACCGGGTCGCGCTCTACCTGCCGATGATCCCAGAGACCGTGGTGGCGATGCTGGCCTGCGCCCGTATCGGCGCCCCGCACACCGTGGTCTTCGGCGGCTTCTCCGCCGAGGCGCTGCGCGGCCGGATCCTGGACTGCGACGCCCGGGTCGTCATCACCGCCGACGGCGGCTACCGCAAGGGCGCGGCCTCCGCGCTCAAACCCGCCGTGGACGAGGCGCTGGAGCAGTGCCCCGACGTCCGCAGCGTGCTGGTGGTCCGCCGCACCGGGCAGGACGTCGGCTGGACCGAGGGGCGCGACCTGTGGTGGCACGACCTGGTCGCCGCCCAGCCCGCCGAGCACACCCCCGAGGCGTTCGACAGCGAGCACCCGCTCTACATCATGTACACCTCGGGAACCACCGCCCGCCCCAAGGGCATCCTGCACACCACCGGCGGCTACCTCACCCAGGTCGCCTGGTCGCACTTCGCGGTCTTCGACGTCAAGCCGGAGACCGACGTCTACTGGACGGCCGCCGACATCGGCTGGGTCACCGGCCACTCCTACATCGTCTACGGCCCGCTCGCCAACGGGGTGACCTCCGTCCTCTACGAGGGCACCCCCGACACCCCGCACCAGGGCCGCTGGTGGGAGATCGTGCAGAAATACGGCGTCACGATCCTCTACTGCGCGCCGACCGCGATCCGCACCTTCATGAAGTGGGGCGACGCGATCCCCGGCCGCTACGACCTCACGTCGCTGCGGCTGCTCGGCTCGGTGGGCGAGCCCATCAACCCCGAGGCGTGGATGTGGTACCGCCGGGCCATCGGCGGCGACCGCACCCCGGTCGTCGACACCTGGTGGCAGACCGAGACCGGCGCCCAGATGATCAGCCCGCTGCCCGGGGTGAGCACCTGCAAACCGGGCTCCGCGCTGCGCCCGCTGCCCGGCATCTCCGCCGACGTGGTGGACGACGCGGGCGAGCCGGTGCCCAACGGCTCCGGCGGGTATCTGGTGCTGACCCGGCCCTGGCCGGCGATGCTGCGCACGATCTGGGGCGACGAGCAGCGCTACCTGGACACGTACTGGTCGCGCTTCCCCGGCCGCTACTTCGCCGGTGACGGTGCCAAGAAGGACGACGACGGCGACATCTGGCTGCTGGGCCGGGTCGACGACGTGATGAACGTGTCCGGGCACCGGATCTCCACCACCGAGGTGGAGTCGGCGCTGGTCTCGCACCCGCTGGTCGCCGAGGCCGCGGTCGTCGGCGCGGCCGACGCGACCACCGGGCAGGGCATCGTCGCCTTCGTGATCCTGCGCGGCGACGCGGCGGGCAGGGGCGCCGAGGAGGACCCGGCGCAGGAGCTGCGGGCCCATGTGGCCAAGGAGATCGGGCCGATCGCCCGGCCGCGGCAGATCCTGGTGGTCGCCGAACTGCCCAAGACCCGCTCGGGCAAGATCATGCGCAGGCTGCTGCGGGACATCGCGGAGAACCGCGAACTCGGCGACGTCACCACGCTCACCGACTCCTCGGTGATGGACGCGATACGCCAGCGGCTGCCGGAAGGCTCCTGAAGCCCCCGGCAGCCGATACGGGCGGCCGGTCCACCACCGACGGCGGACCGGCCGCCCACGCGTGCGCCAGGGGCTTCAGCAGCCGATCGGCGAGGAACCGACCGCCACGTCGTCGAACCACAGCGTGTCGTCACCGGTGCCGTAGCTCTCCCAGCCCAGCCGCAGCGCGGTCGGCCGCGGCGGGGTGGTGCGGGACAGCCACTGCTGGTCGATGTCGGACGTGGGCACGCCGTCCACCCGCAGCCCCGGCACGTCCTGGCCGTTCAGCCAGGTCTGCAGGTTCGGCGAGGTGGTGCCGACGGCGAACCTCAGGCACTGCCAGCTGCCGGTCGGCAGCGGGGTGCTGAGCGCGACGCCCGCCGGGCTCTGGGCGGGCAGTGTCGCGTCGTCGGACTCCCGGTTCCACTGCAGGGCGCCGTTCTGGCCGCCGATCCGCAGCGCCTTGCCGCCCTGCGAGGAGTCGGGCATCGACACGAAGGCGACATGCGCGGTCGGCAGCGCGGTGGTGTGCCGCACCCACATCCGTAGGTACATCACCGGGCCGACCCCGGACAGGTCCTGGGTGTCGGCGAGGAACATGTGGTTGCAGTAGCCGGCGTGGCCGTTCACCCGGATCGACCGGCTGCCGCTGTGCGCGACGGAGGTGTCGACGGTGGCCGTGCCGCTGCCCGAGCAGTCCGGTGCCGCCGTCGTCCACTGGCCCGAGGGGGCCGTGCCGCTCTGGTCCTCGAAGTCCGCGCAGATCACGGCGCCGGAGCAGCTGGTCGGCGGGGTGGTGGGCGGTGTCGTCGGCGGCGTGGTGGGGGGAGTCGTGGGCGGGGTGGTGGGCGGCGTCGTCGGGGGAGTGGTGGTCGGGATCGACCCGTTCGCGGTGCAGCCCAGGCCGTTGAAGGTGATCACGGTCGGCGACGGGTCGGCCGAACTCCAGGTGCCCTGCACCCCGAACTCGGCGGAGCCGTTGGTCGGGACCGAGGCGTTGTAGCCGGCGTCGGTGGCGGTGACCGCGGTGCCGCTCTGGGTGACGGTGGCGTTCCAGCCGGAGGTGATGTGCTGGTCGCCCTGGTAGTTCCAGGTCGCCTTCCATCCGGTGACCGGGGAGCCGAGGTTGGTGATCTTGATCTGCGCGGTGAAGCCGCCGGTCCACTCGTTGACGGTGTACGTCATCGAGCAGCCGGTGGCGGCACCGTGGGCGGTGGGCAGTGCCACCAGGGCAGGCAGCAGCAGCGCCACCGCCGCCACCGGCCACAGCCATGGTCTGACGACTAACCGCCGCGAGGATGCGCGCACGGGGACCTCCTGGGCATGTGGGGGGAGTTCCGCTCCCGAACAGGGGTGTGGGAGCGCTCCCACACTATGGAAGCGCACCCAACCGCTGTCAATGCCCCTCGCGCGCGCCCGGCCGGAAGGCGCGTCCCCGGCCGGAAGGCGGGCGGCGGGGCCGGAGGCGCATCAGCGCCGCCGTCCCCGTCCGTGCCTCCGCCCGCGCCGTCAGCCCTTGCTGGCACCCAGCGACAGGCCGGCGATGAACTGCTTCTGCAGCAGGATGTAGACCACCAGCGTCGGCACCGCCGCGATCATCGCGGCCGCAGCGATGAGGTTCTGGTTGCTGACGAACTGCCCCTGGAGGTTGGCCAGTGCCGAGGTCACCGGCCGCTTGTCGCCCGACGACATCAGGGTGATCGCCCAGAAGAAGTCGTTGTAGATCCAGGTGGTCAGCAGCGTGGCCAGGGCCGCCAGCGCCGGGCGGCACAGCGGGATGGTCAGCCGCCAGAAGCGGGTCCACAGCGACGCCCCGTCGACCAGCGCGGCCTCGTACATCTCCTCGGGGACCGACTTCATGTAGTTGCTCAGCACGAAGACGCAGAAGCCCAACTGGAAGGCCACGTTGATGGCGATCAGGCCGAAGATCGAGTTGTACATCAGACCGCTGTCGCTGAGGAAGTGCGGCAGCGTGATCTTCAGGTACAGCCGGTAGAGCGGGGTGATGATGACCTGCTGGGGCAGCAGGTTCCCGGCCGTGAACAGGATCAGCAGCGCGATGTTGACCTTGACGTCGACCCGGGTCAGCACGAAGGCCACACCCGACGCCAGCGCCAGCACGATGATCACCGCGGGCACGGTGATGAGCACCGAGTTCCAGAAGAAGTGCAGCATGTCCGACTGCGTCCAGGCGTCGCTGAAGTTCTTCAGCGTCAGATGGTGCGGCAGCGAGACATACCCGTACTTCCTGGTGTCGCTGTACGGCCGGACCGCCACGTACAGCGCGAACGCGATCGGCAGCAGCCACAGCACGGACGCGACGATGAGGAAGGCCTGGGAGGCCAGTTGGCCCCACGGCCGGGTCCTCCTGCGGCCGGGTGCGGACGGCACTGCCGTCCCCGGCCTGGTGAGGGCTTCGGTCGTCATGACGCTTCCTCCCGGCGGAACGTCTGGTAGAGGAACACCGAGATCGGCACCAGCGAGATGACCAGCAGCACCACGCCCAGCGCGGAGCCGAAGCCGACCCGCTGGGTCTCCCCGACGATGTTCGAGGTGACCAGCACCGACAGCAGTTCCAGACCGTTGATGCCCTTGTTGGTGATGTAGACCAGGTCGAAGGCGCGCAGCGACTCGATGACGGTGACCACCATGACGACGATGTTGATCGGCTTCATCACCGGGAAGACCACCCGCCAGAAGGTCTGCCAGGCGTTGGCGCCGTCCACCGTCGCCGCCTCGCGCAGCGTCGGGTCGACGGCCTTCAGGCCGGCCAGGTACAGCACCATCACGTAGCCGGACTGCCGCCAGGTCGCCTCGACCAGCACCGACCACAGGTTCAGGTGCGGATTGCCGAGCCAGTCGATGGCGTTGCTGTCACTGGTGTGCCCGATGACGGTGTTGATCAGCCCGTAGTTCTGCGAGTACATGAACTCCCAGATGATGCCGACCAGCGCCAGCGACAGCATCACCGGCAGGAACAGGATGCTCTGGTACATCCTGCTGCCCCGGATGCCGCGGTCGATCAGCACCGCGAAGAGCATGCCCAGCGGGGTGGCGATCACGACGAAGACGGCCAGCCAGATGAGGTTGTGGCGGACCGCCGGCCAGAACTCGGGGTAGATCGTGGCGGCCTGGTGGTAGTTCTGGACCCCGTACCAGCAGCCGTTGTTCAGGATCGACGGGACATTGGGCTTGCAGGTCTGGGTGTGCAGGCTGCCGACGCCGTTCCACTTGGTGAACGACAGCAGCGCGGTCCCGATCGCGGGGAACCACACGAAGGCCAGATCCAGCAGCAGCGGTATGCCCAGCAGCACGGCGACCACGATGCGGTCGCGGAGGCTGAGCCTGCGCACGCCGCGGCGGCGGCGCGGGACCGGGGCCGTGGCCCCGTCCTGCGCCGCTGCCGCGGTGTCCGCGTGGGACGTCGAACTCATGAGGTATAGATCGCCTTCGCCTGCTGCTCCGCGCTCTTCTGGAGCGAGGCGATGTTGCCGGTGCTGGGGTCGTCGATGAACTTCTGCAGGATCGAGATCATCGCCTTGGCCATGGCCGGGTCCGAGTCGCGGTCCATGAACTGCGCGACGGCCTTGCACTTGCCGATCTCGGTGACCGACTTCTTCTGGATCGCGTTGTACGTCGGCACCTGCAGGCCGTTGGCCAGGCCCACGTCCCACTGGTCGGTCTTGAGGTACTCCGCCTCGGCCGGGCCGCTGCCGATGTACTCCAGGATCGCCTTGGCCGCGTCGGTGTTCTTGGCCTTCTTGCTCAGCATGAACCCGTCGGTGGGCGCGTCCATGTAGTCCTGGCCCCACTTGGGGTTCACCGTCGGGAAGGTGAAGAAGTCCAGGTCGTCCAGGTTCGCCTTGTCGGTGACGTACTGCGCGGCCACCTGGTTGGTGCCCTGGAACATCATGCCGGCCTGCTTGGACTCCAGCGTCTTGGCGGCGTCCTGCCAGATCCGGCCGTTGGCGCCGGACTGCGCGTAGGGCAGCAGCTCGGCCCAGTGCTGGAAGACCGTGGCGACGCCCGCGTCCGTCCACGGGATCTTGTGGGTCATCAGCTGCATGTGGTAGTCGTAGCCGTTGATCCGCATGTTGAGGATGTCGAACGTCCCCAGCGCGGGCCAGCCGTCCTTGTCGGCGAAGGCGAGCGGGATCAGGCCGTCGGTCTTCATCTGCTTGGCCAGCGCGATGTACTCGTCCCAGGTGGTGGGGACGGTGTAGTGGTGCTTGGCGAACTCGCTCTTGTTGTAGAAGACCACCCACGGGTAGTTGTAGAGCGGCACCAGGTACTGGTGGCCGTCCAGACCGGTGGACAGCTTCTTGGCGGCGGGGCCGAAGTTGCCGCCGATCTTCTCCCAGACGTCGTCCAGCGGCTGCGCCAGGCCCTGCGCGGCGAAGTACTGCATGCGGTAGCCGGCGAACCAGGTGAAGAGGTCGTCCGGGGTGCCCTGCAGGTAGCTGGTGATGTTGTCCTGGAAGGTGTTGTGGTCGACCGTGTTGACGGTGACCTTCACCTGCGACGACGCGGTGGCCGCGGTGGTGAGCGCGGCGAACGCGGTCTTGGCGGCCGGGTCGGAGTAGTTCGACCCGAAGGTGACGGTGCTGCCGGCCACCGAACCGGTGCTGCTCGAACCGCCGGACTTCTTGTCCGACGAGTCAGAGTCGCTGCTGCACGCCGTCAGCAGGCCGCCGGAAACTGCCGCGAGCCCCGCGGCACCGGCCACGCCCCTGAGCAGATTCCTCCGCGACGGGGACGGGCCGCTGCCCGTGCCGATTCCCGACGTCTCGACGTCCGACATGGTGCCTCCATGTGTGTGTGGGCGCTTATAGGGGACTTGTGGGAGAGCTGAAGGCGAAATGCTGACGGAGCGGAGACTCTGGCGGGTCTGTAGCGCCGAGCCGTTTCCAACAGAAGTCACCAAGATGAAACGCCATCGCAACTGCAGGGTAGTTCTACGCCACATGCAGGGGGCCGTCAACGCCCTGATCCTGATGCGTTGCCGGACCGTGATGTCGAGTGGATGTTGAAACATGTTCGCTTCGGTTGGCATCCTGTATCACCACGCACAGCGGCCGCCGTACGCCCCGTGAAGGGCCTACGGCGGCCGCCCGGCAAGGCGGTGGCCTCAGGGCCGCGGACACGCCTGTGCCGCGGCCGGCGGGCCTCCCCGCGCGGTCACCCGACCGTAGCCGGTCGCTCGATGAGCAGGTCGGCCGTCGTGCTCGTCAGCACGACGCCGCCCCGGCTCACCGACACCGTCACCCGCAACCGGTCGGCCGTGCAGCCGGCGAAGGTCAGGTAGGTCGTCGTCGTCGACACCCGCGCGTGCGGGGCGAAGGTGACCGACCGCGGCAGCGGGTCGTACACCGGGCAGCCGGTCGGGTAGCCGGTCGAGGTGTCGGACAGGAAGCGGCCCGACCACGTCTCGCTGATCGCCTGGGACTGACCGGTGCAGTTGGTCGCGGTGAGGGTGGCAGCCGAGGAGCCGCCGGCGGGCACCGCCGCCGGATCGAAGGCGAAGCTGTCGACCCTGATGACGGAGGCGGTCGCGCAGGGCGTGCGGGACGCGGGGGCGGGGGGAGCGGCCGCCGCGGCGGGGCCGCCGGCCGTCACCGCGGCGGCTGTGGCGAGCGCGGCGGCGGCCGTCACGAGGACGGGGAGTCTGCGGGGCACATCGGGTCCTTTCCGTACGCCGGGCGTGGGGGGCCGCCCGGGGCCCGAACATGACGGCACCAAAGTGCGGCTCGGAAGCAGGCGTTGGCAACGGCCTGGGCGCCCGGGACGCGGGCAAAGACCCGAACCGGCCGTCCTTGCGGGCGGGTGCGGCGCGACCGCTCCGGAACGGCTCGTTCACCGGCGGAACATACGCGCGCCGTAGAATGGGCGCCGGGTCGGACGCCGGTCCCGGCACCGGCAGCAACCGCTGCGGATCAGGGAGATCACGCCCAGGTACCGTGGTTCGGTCCCGTCCCGGCCGAAGGCCTGAAAGGCTCCCATGAAAGCTGAGATCGCCGTGTCCGCAGGTGCGCGGCACACCCGGATCCTCGGGGTCGGCGCATACCGCCCCCGCCGGGTCGTCGACAACGCGGAGGTGTGCCGGCACATCGACTCCACCGACGAGTGGATCCGGTCGAGAACCGGCATCGTGACCCGCCGCTGGGCCGGGCCCGACGAGACCCTGGGCGTCATGGCCGAACAGGCCGCGAGCAAGGCGATCGCGGCGGCCGGGATCACCCCCGACGCCATCACCTGCGTGATCGCCGCGACCTTCACGCACCTCAAGCAGACCCCCGCCGTCGCCACCGAGATCGGCTACCGGATCGGCGCCACCGGCGCTGCCGGCTTCGACATCTCGGCCGGCTGCGCCGGCTTCGTGCACGGCCTCACACTGGCCTCCGACGCGGTCAGGGCCCGCGGCGGCCATGTGCTGGTCGTCGGCGTCGAGCGGATGTCCGACATCCTCGACCTGACCGACCGCTCCACCGCGTTCATCTTCGGCGACGGCGCGGGCGCGGTCGTCGTCGGCCCGTCGGACACCCCTGGCATCGGCCCGGTCGTCTGGGGCGCCGACGGCTCCCAGGCCGACGCCATCGAGCAGAGCGTGCCGTGGGACGCGCTGCGGGACACCCCGGACCAGCCCTTCCCCGCGCTGCGGCAGGACGGGCAGCGGGTCTTCCGCTGGGCGGTCTACGAGATGTCCAAGGTCGCCGTCCAGGCGCTCGACGCGGCCGGCATCGCCGCGGACGACCTCGACGCCTTCATCCCGCACCAGGCGAACGAGCGGATCATCGACTCCATGACCCGCTCCATGGCCCTGCCGGCCCGGGTCGCGGTCGCGAAGGACATCGTCACCACCGGCAACACCTCGGGCGCCTCCATCCCGCTCGCGATGGAGTCGCTGCTCGCCTCGGGCCGGGCCGCCACCGGCGACACGGCCCTGCTGCTCGGCTACGGCTCGGGGCTGTCCTACGCGGCACTCGTCGCGACCCTGCCCTGAGCGCGTACGCCCGGCCGCCGGACGCGGCGGCCGGGCGCACAGCCGTACGGCAGGCGGGCCTCAGGCGCCCTGCGCCGCCGCGGCCAGGAAGCCGCCGACCACCGCGCGCACCACGTCGGTGCCGAAGCCGCCGCCGGCCCGCAGGCCGCCGGTAGACCGGCGGGCCCGCCAGCCGGTCGATCGCCAGGTCCACGTCGAGGCCGGCCGGCAGCTCGCCGACCGGCCGCGCCCGCTCTCCCGCCGCACCCGCGAACCCGCCGCGTACAGCTCCCGCTCCAGCTCGGCGAACACCGGGTCCACGCCCGCCCGTGCGATGACCGCCCGCCTCCCGTGCCCGCCCACCGGACCGTGCAGCACCCTGCGCAGCGCGTCCAGCCCGGCCACCAGGCCGGCGCGCAGACCGCCGGTCGGGGTGATGCGCGCGGCCCGTGTCCGCTGCACGATCGCGTCCCTGAGCATGCCGGACGTGTCGGGCCAGCGCCGGTGGACGGTGGCGCGCCCGACCCCGCTGCGGGCGGCGACCGCGACATGCGTCACCGCCGCCCAGCCCTGCTCGACCAGCGGCTCCCGCGCGGCCCCCAGGGCCGCGGCCCCGCTCCTGGCCGCCCGCGGATCGGGCCCGCGCCCCGGCGGGTCCGACGGGCCGAACGCGGCGGGCGACTCCCCGAAGAGGGGGCGGGCGGTCAGCAGCCCCTGACCACCGTGTCGAGCGCCGCGGTCAGCCGCGGGGTGGTGAAGTCCCGCACCCAGGCCAGGTGTGCGCCCTCCGTGCCGCGCGGCACGACCTCGACCAGCATGATCAGGTACAGATAGCAGCGGTAGAGCGCCAGGCGCACCCGCGCCGCGCCGTCGAAGGCCGTACGCCCGCCCGCCGCGCCGTAACCCGCCAGGAAGGCCGGATCGTCCTCAAGGGGAGGGCTCAGCAGCGACAGCGACGCGAAGTCCGCCAGCGGGTCGCCCCAGAACATCCGCTCGCCGTCGATCAGCCCGCTGACCTTACGCGCCCCCGGCGCACCGTCCAGCAGGACATTGCCGGGCCACAGGTCGAAGTGCACGAGCGCAGGCTCGGCCACCTCCGCGAGCGCCGCCGACCCGCCCGCCAGCGCGGACCGTATCGCGTCGGCCGGCAGCGGCAGCCACGACCCGAAGGCCGCCGCGTCGTCCAGCACCGCGTCGGTCATCGCCCCGAAGGCCGGTGCCCAGCGGCCGGCGAGCGGCGCCACGCGCTGCGCCGGATAGCCGAAGCCCGGACCGCGCACGGTGTGCAGCCGTGCCACCAGGCCGCCCAACTCCCCCCGCAACCGGTCGCGTTCACCGTCCGCCATCGACTCGCCGGCCTCGTGCCACGACACCCCGGGCGTATGCGTCATCAGCAGGAAGGGCGCCGCCCCCGGGGCGTCCTCCGACCACCGCGCGTGCACCACCCGCGGCGCCGGCACCCCCGCCGCGGCGGCGGACTCGTAGAACAGCGCCTCGCCGCACAGCAGTTCCGCCTCGTAGCGCAACCGCGGGGTGCCCGCGGGCGGCGGGACCTTCAGGACCAGCCGGGTGCCGTCGGTGAGGCCGACCTCGTGCAGCGCGTTGTAGGACCCGCCGGCCATCGCCGTCCGCGAGGCGACCCGCGCCCGTGCTATCCCGGCCCGCGCGAGCAGGCCGTCCACCGCCTCCCGGCCCACCGTGTGCACCGCCACCGGCCCTCCCCGTGTCGTCCGGAAGGCACCCTACGCCGTCACCGCACCCCAGCAGAGCGCGCCCACCGCGGCCGCCGCGTACAGCCACACCCCCGCGAGCACCACCCGCCGCTGCCGGGCCGCCGGCCACCCCGTGAACGAGACCGCCCAGGCCAGCGCGGGCAGCACCAGCACCGCGTGCAGCGTCACCCCGTGCAGCGGTTTGAGCATCCCCGTCGAGTGATACGCCGCCTGCTGGTGGCCGGTCCTGGTGTCGGCCACCCCGCGGGCGATCATCGCCGCCCCCGACAGCAGCCCGACCATCAGCAGCGCGAACCCGGCCCGCAGCGCCGGCGGCATCCCCGCAGGCCCGCCCGGCACCCCGCGGAAGGCCGCCACCGCGAAGGTGCCGAGCACCCCCACCAGCAGGGCGCCCCCCACCGCCAGCGACATCGCCACCGCCGTGTTCGCGGGCGTCTCCATGTCGAAGTGCGAGGGCACCCCGCGCCACGCCTGCACGGTGATCCCGCCGACCTCCAGCACGCAGTCCGCGCTGAAAAGAGCCAGCAGCACCGCCCGGGTCCGCGCCGGTATCCGCACGTACGACGTCACCCAGGCGACCGCGATCAGCGTCAGACCGAACGACACCCCGAACGTGAAGGGCTTGCGCCAGGACACCGGGCCGTCCCACGGACCGCCGTCCACGAAGAAGACCCCCAGGTGGAAGAGCCCCGAGCCGACGAGCGCTGCCCCGACCGCGCAGGCCACCCGCTCGACGGGCCGCGCCGCCCGTACGGCCCCTGTGACGGCGGCAGCCGCCGCGGTGGTGGCGGACATGGCCGGCTCCCGACTCCTCGTCACCCGGGCCGCTCCCGGGCGGAACGCGCCCACGCTAGGCCGTGCCCGCCGGCCGCCGCGTCGTCGCCGGGGAGGCCGTACGCCTGCTCCCGGCGCAGTACGTACACCCGGGAGGGTGCCGCCGCTGCGGCGGGCGGGTGCTTCCCGCGCCGCGGGCGATTGCCACGGCCGCCGGTCGGACAAGCAGAAAACCGGAAGATCGGGGCAGCGCGGAAGGACCGGGATGAGCCAGCAGACCACCGACCCGCGGCCGGACGACCGGGCCGCCGGCCCCGACGGCGGCCCACCCCGGCCCGCCAGGACCCGCTGGCGCCGGCTGCTGCCGTGGAAGCACCGGCGCGACCTCACCCCCGAGCAGCTCCGCCGCCGCAAACTGGTCACCCGCTCGCTCACCGGCGTCTGCGTGATCTGCGTCGGCACCCTCGGCTGGTCCGTCGGCCAGGCGCTCACCTACCCGGGCAAGGACAGCACCACGGCCCGCCTCGCCGAATGGGCCCGCGACCACGAACTGGGCTTCGTGGTCGACAAGCTGGAGGACATGCAGTACTCGATGGACCCGCCGAAGGTCGGCGGCACCCTGCCCGCCGACGCGCTGGCCCGCATGAAGGCCACCCAGGGCGCCGCCCCCACCCCCGCGCACGTCACCGCCCAGCCCCTGGTCCCGCTGCACGCCCCGATGCCGCCGCCGGTCAGCCCGGCACTCCCCGGCGAGGGCGTCTACCGCACACTGGCCGCCGCCCACGACCAGCCCATCGTCCAGGGCACCTACGTACGCCCCGACGGCGACCACACCTCCTACGAGGCCGCGGTCGCCTGGATCAGCGGCAAATACGCCCGCTTCCAGCTCCACCCCGGCTTCCGCGAGCCCGGCGGCACCTTCGATGTGCCGCCGAGCATCCCGAAGGGCCTGCGCACCGGGCTGGTCGCCACCTGGAACGGCGGTTTCCGCATCACCGACGGCGGCTCCCGCGGCGGCTTCTACCTCGACGGCCGCACCGCGGGCTCACTGCGCGACGGCGCCGCCTCCGAAGTCTTCTACCGCGACGGCTCCATCCGCATCGGCGTCTGGGGCCGCGACGTCCGCATGACCCCCGACGTCACCGGCGTCCGCCAGTGCCTCGAACTCATGGTCGACCGCGGCCGGGTCGTCCCCGACATCGGCGACGACTCCAAGTGGGGCGTCAGCGACCAGAGCCGGATGTTCGTCCCGCGCTCCGGCGTCGGCGTCACCGCGCAGGGCGACATCGTCATGGTCGTCGGCCAGGCGCTCTCCGCGCAGACGCTGGCGCAGCTGATGCAGCGGGCCGGGGCGGTGCGCGCCATGCCATTGGACATGAACAGGGCCTGGCCCTCCTTCATGTCCTACGACGGCACGCGCACACCTGCCGATCCGACCCCCACGAACATCCTCGACTTCGAGGATCCGCCGGACCGGTACTACGCGCAGGCCACCCGCGATTTCGTCGCGGTCTACGCCCGCTGAGCCCCTCCCCGGGGCGCGCCACCCCGAATCCCCGGCTGACCCCGGGGGCCGGTGCCCCCGCGGCACGGCAGCCCTTGGCAGGGGCGAACGCCTGGGCGTAGGAGGACGCAGGCCACAAGGGGCGCGGGGAACTGCGCGCCCGCCGGCGAGGCGGGAAAGAAAGCAACGCCACCGCAAGGGGCAATCACCCAGGGGCGCGGGGAACTGCGCGACAAGCCCCCACGCAGCGCAACGGTGGAGTCCGTAGCAGCACCCCGCAGGGAGTGGCGGGGAACTGCGCGACAAGCCCCCACGCAGCGCAACGGTGGAGTCCGTAGCAGCACCCCGCAGGGAGTGGCGGGGAACTGCGCGACAAGCCACGACGGGCCGCCGCCCCCGCGCGGGAAGGGGGAAAACCACCGTGCCCGGGGCCCGCCCGCCGCGTTAGGCTCGCAGGTATGGCAGGTGCTGCGCAGGAAGGACCCGGCGGGAGCGTACGGGTCGACAGCTGGATCTGGTGCGTACGGCTCACCAAGACCCGGTCGCTGGCCGCCACCGCGTGCCGCGCGGGCCACGTCCGGGTGAACGGGGAGCGGGTCAAGCCCGCCCAGGCGGTCAGGCCGGGGGACGAGGTGCGGCTGCACCACGCCGGACGCGAGCGGGTCGTCGTGGTGTCCAAGGTGGTGAACAAGCGGGTCGGCGCCGCCATCGCCGTCGACTGCTTCGTGGACAACAGCCCGCCCCCGCCGCCCCGCGAGGACGTCCTCGCGCTCGGCCTGCGCGACCGGGGCGCCGGGCGCCCCACCAAGCGCGACCGGCGCGAGTTGGAAAGGCTCCGCCTGCACGGCTCGGCCCGCCCCGGTCCGGGCGGCGGCTGAGCCGGCCCGGCTGCCCAACCCCCTGGTGATCAGTAGGGGGTTGGCCGCCGGGCGGCTGTCTGGGAGAATCGAGGGCGTGCTGCTACCGACACCACGAGGGGCGGAGTCGCCATGACCGGCCCTGACGGGGCGCACCTGCTCGCGATCAGCGACCTGCACGTCGGATACCAGGCCAACCGGCTGATCGTCGAGGCGCTCAGACCGGAGCACGAGGACGACTGGCTGCTGGTCGCCGGGGACGTCGCGGAGCGCTCCACCGACATCAAGTGGGCGCTCGGCACCCTCAAGAAGCACTTCTCCACCGTCATCTGGCTGCCCGGCAACCACGAGCTGTGGACACCGCCCGACGATCCCGTCCAGCTCCGCGGCGAGCAGCGCTACCGCTACCTGGTCGAGGAGGCCCGCCGGCTCGGCGTGATCACCCCCGAGGACCCGTACCCGCTGTGGGAGGGCCCCGACGGGCCGGTCGCCGTCGTCCCGATGTTCCTGCTGTACGACTACACCTGGCGCGACGGCACCCCCGGTGCCCGCGACAAGGAGGAGGCGCTCGCCCAGGCACGGGAGGCGGGCGTCGTCTGCACCGACGAGATGTTCCTGCACCCCGACCCGCTGCCGGGCCGCGACGACTGGTGCCGCGCCAGGGTCGCCGAGACCGCGCGCCGCCTCGAAGCGCTCGACCCCGCCCTGCCCACGGTGCTCGCCAACCACTGGCCGCTGCACCGCGAGCCCACCGCGGTGCTGCACTATCCGGAGTTCGCCCTGTGGTGCGGCACCGAGCTGACCGAGCAGTGGCACACCCGCTTCCGCGCCACCGAGGTCGTCTACGGCCACCTGCACATCCCCCGCGTCATCTGGCGCGACGGCGTCCGCTTCACCGAGGTCTCGCTCGGCTACCCCCGCGAATGGGGCCGCCGCCCCGCCGGACCCGCCGGACCCCGGCGCATCCTGGCCGGCCGGCAGCAGGCGGCCCGCCGGTGATCGAGCACCTGCTGCCCCCCGGTGCGTTCTCCCGCGCCGCCTACGGGGGCGAACTCGACGAGGCGCCGCTCTACCCCGAGGAAGCGCCCGCCGTCGCCCGGGCCGTCCCCAAACGGCGGCGCGAATACGCGGCCGGCCGCGCCTGCGCCCGCGACGCCCTCGCCCGGCTCGGCCTCCCGGCGGGCCCCATCCTGCGCGACGCGCACCGCGGCGCCCCGCAGTGGCCGGACGGCGTCGTCGGCAGCATCACCCACTGCGACGGCTACCGCGCGGCGGCCGTCGCCCGCAGCGCGGACATCCTCACCATCGGCATCGACGCGGAACCCCACGACCGCCTCCCCGAGGGTGTCCTGAACTCCATCCTCGCCACCGACGCCGAGCGGGCCGCGCTCGCCGCCCTCGCCGAGAGCGCCCCCGGGATCCACTGGGAGCGGCTGTTCTTCAGCGCCAAGGAGACCGTCTACAAGGCGTGGTATCCCTACCACCACCGCATGCTCGGCTTCCACGAGGCGGAGCTGCTCTTCACCGCCGGCCCCGACACGCCGGACGCGGCCGGGGCGTACGAGCGCGACACGCCCGACCGCGGCGGCTACACCGCCCGGGTGCTGGTACCCGGGCCGCTGCTCGCCGAGGGCGTCGGGCCCGAGGTCTTCACCGGCCGCTGGATCGTCCGCGACGGCCTGCTGGCGACCGCCATCGTCGTCCCGGCGCACGCCGACGCCGACGGCGGCCCCACCGCCTGACCCGGCCCCCGGCCTGATCCCGCGCCGCGGCCCCACGGCCCGACGCCGCCAAACGGGCGTACGCGTCAAGGCCGCCCCACGCCGGGCGCAGGCGCCGCCACCGTCAGCAGCTGCCCCGTACGCGGGCCGCCCCGCGCGTTCTCGACGCCGGCCCACTCGGTCGCGACAAGGAAGAGCGTCCTGCCGTCCGGGCCGCCCAGCGCGCACGCGAAACAGCCCCGGTCCAGCTCGACCGACGCGAGCACCTCGCCGCCCTCGCGTACCCGCACGCACCGCTGGTTGGGCACATCGGCGTACCAGACCGCACCCTCCGCGTCGAGGCAGATGCCGTCCGGGCAGCCGTCGCCCAGGTCCGCCCACACCCTGCGGCGCGACAGGCTGCCGTCCGGCCCGATGTCGAAGGCGGTGAGCCGGTTCGCGTACGACTCGGCGACGATCAGCGTCGAGTCGTCCGGCGTGACCAGCATGCCGTTCGGAAAGGCGATCCCGTCCGCGACCTGCCGCGCCGCGCCGTCCGGGGTGACCAGCGCGATCACCCCCGGCTTGAAGTCCTCGCCGGCCATCAGGTCGAAGCCGCCGCCGTTGACGTAGACATGGCCGCGGCCGTCCGCCACGATCTCGTTCCAGCCGTGCGCCACCGGGCCCAGGTCCGCGTACGGCACCAGCGAGCCGTCCGCCGCCCTGCGCAGCACCCGGTCCTGGCTGGACGACACCACCAGCAGGCCGCCGCCGTCCGGCAGCCACGTGACGCACATCGGGAAGGTCGGGAAGTCCGGCCGCAGTACCACCTCGCTGCCGCCGTCCGCGCCGACCGCGACCACCTCGCCCGCACCCCAGTCGGCGAACCACAACCGGTCGCCGTACCAGCGCGGCGACTCACCGAAGGCGATGCCGTCCAGCAGGACGCGCGGCTTGCCCATCTCCATGGCGGAACTCCTGACCCGGCCGACCTCCGGCCGTCGCATGCACAGACCGGTCCTGACGCCGAAAGTCATCGCACCCGCCGCCTTCGCACCCGTGTGCCGTCGCGGACCGCCGCCTTCCCGGCCGCAGCGACCCCGGGTCAGGCGGAATCCCGGAGCACCAGCGTCGTCTTGAAGATCACCGACCTGGTCTCCTGCGACGGGTCGTCGATCAGCGCCATCAGCAGCTTCGCCATCTCCGCCGCCATGTCCTCCACCGGCTGCCTGACGGTGGTCAGCAGCGGCCGGGAGGCCAGCGCCGCGCTGCTGTCGTCGAAACCGATGACCGCCACGTCCTCGGGCACCCGGCGCCCCGAGTCCCGCAGCACCAGCAGCGCGCCCTGCGCCATCAGGTCGTTGGCGACGAAGACCCCGTCGGTGTCGGGGAAGCGCTCCAGCAGCTCCCGCATCGCCCGCTCACCGCCGACCTGCGTGAAACTGCCCTCCACGCTGGGCACATACGCGTGCCCGTGCTCGGCCATCGCCTCCCGGAAACCCGCGAGGCGGTCCTGCCCGGCCGGCGAGTCGAAGGGGCCGGCGATCGTGGTGATCCGCCGGCACCCGCGGGCCAGCAGCCGCTCCGCCGCCAGCTTCGCGCCCGCCTGCTGCGCCACGTCCACGTAGCTGATCGGGATCGGCGTCGAGGGCCGCGCGAAGAGAACGGTCGGCAGCCCCGCCTCGGTCAGCAGGAAGGGCAGCGAGTCGCCCGGCGCTATCGACACCAGGGCGACCCCGTCGATGTGCTCCTGGCGCAGGTTGGCGACCAGGGTGTGCCGCGCGTCCTCGGAGTCGGCGAGCATCAGCACCGGATGCACCCCGCGCGGCCGCAGCACCGTCAGCAGACCGCCGACCACCCGGCCGAAGAAGGGGTCGCTGAAGACCTGGCCGAGGAAGGGGTCGTCGGCGGTGCGGTGGGCCGGCACCGAGAACACCAGGGCCACCGAGTCGGTGCGCCGGGTCACCAGCGTCCTGGCCGCCCGGTTGGGCACGTAACCGGTGGCCGCCACCGCCTCCTGGACGATCCGCTGGATCTCCGGGTCCACATTCCGCGTCCCGTTGACCACCCGCGAGACCGTCGCCCGCGACACCCCGGCCGACCGGGCGACGTCTTCCAGAGTGGGCTGGCGTGGCCCCGCCGGACGGCTGCTCGTCATGCGTGCAGTTATACCACGGTGCGGAGAGCGCTCTCCGGGTCCCGGTGCAGGCCACAGCACGGATGGGGCGGGGTACGGCAGCCCCCCACAGGCCTGCCGCGCCCCGCCCCGGTCTCATCCGGGCCGACCGCTCACGGTCGGCCGGTCACCACTCCGCCGGCCACTGCTCCGCCGGCCACTGCTCCGCCGGCCACTGCTCCGCCGGCCACTGCTCGGCCGGTCGCGGTCGGCCGCTCACGCGTAGACCCCGAACTCGTACAGCGAATCGCCGTACGCCGTCCCGCGCTGCCCGATCGTCACCCGCACGTAGCGCCCGGAGCCGCTGACGTCGAACGTGTCGACCCCGCCGGTCCCGGTCGTCGTGGAGTAGACGTTCGTCCAGTTGGTGCCGTCGTTCGACAACTGCACCTGGTAGGCCTTGCCGTAGGCCGACTCCCACGCCAACTGCACGTGCTTGACGGCGGTGGCCGCGCCCAGATCGACCTGGATCCACTGCGGATCGCTCCAGTCGCTCGCCCACCGGGTGCTCATGCTGCCGTCCGTCGCCATGCCCGGTGCGCACGGGCAGCCGCCGGTCGGGTCGCTCTGGTAGGAGGACGCCGTGGTCGGTTTGCCGAGCGCCACGTTGGTGCCGCCCACCTGCGGGGGGACCACCCGGAAGGACTTGGTCTCGATCCCGGCGTTGCCGTGCCCGTCGTAGACGTAGACGTAGACCTTCCACACCCCGGGCGTCTTCGGGGCGGTCGCGGTGAACTGCCCGTTCCCGGTCTGCGTGAAGTCCACCTGGTGCAGCCCGGTGCCGTTGTCCACGTACTTCGACGAGTACATCAGCTGGTAGCGCAGCGCGTCGCCGTTCGGGTCGCTCGCCGTCGCCGACACCGAGAACTGCCCGCCGGCCGGCACCGATCCGCTGTCGGCGACCGTCATCGAGCTGATCACCGGCGGGGTGTCGGCCTGCGGCGTGCCGCCGTAGTCCTTGGCCACCGAGTAGTACGCCAGCCGCTTCCAGCCGCTGGGGCGGACGTTGAACCACACGCCGCCGAAGTCGTTCTCGTCGCCGTAGTGGAAGATCGTCGCCCCGAGCCCGACGCCGGTGTGCCCGACGACGCAATTCCACGCGGAGACGTACGCGTCCCGCTTCTGGACGTCGGTCGGCTCCGTCGGCACCCCGTTGGCGTCGTTCGGCACCTCCCACTCGCCGGCCTCACCGGTCTCGGTCACGATGTACGGCTTGCTGTAACCGCCGTTGACCCAGTCCTGCTTCACATTGCAGACCGCGCCGTAGGAGTTGACCGCGTAGAGGTCCAGCGACGGGGTGTACTGCTTGTAGTACGGCCACGCGCCGGTCCACGCGTCGGTCGACGTCACCGGGTGGTTCGGGTCGATCGCGTGGATCGCCTGCGCCACCTGCTCCACGAACTTCGCGTAGGCGATGCGCTGCTGCTCGATCGCGGCACCCGTGTAGTGGTCCTGCGTGGTCAGGATGACCTCGTTGCCGACGTCCCACATCAGCACGCCGGGATGGTTCTTGTAGGTGGTCACCCAGTTCTTGATGTCGTTGAGCGTATTCGTCTTGTACGCCGTGTCGTTGACGTAGTCGGCGCCCTGGTTGAGCCAGAAGCCGTTGACGACCTTGAGCCCGTAGGCCGCCGCCGAGTCCAGCAGCGGCTTGCTGCTCGCGTCGGTGCCCCAGGTGCGCAGCGTGTTGACGCCCATCGACTTCAGGTCCCGCATGTGCGAGTCGGCCGTGGAGTTGGCCGGGCCCCACGTCATGCCCTTGACCTGGTAGGGCTTCCCGTCCACCGTCAGCTGCCAGTTGCCCTGGCTGCCGGTGACGTGCACGTTGCTCGGCGCGGTCGGCACCGGCGGGTCGGTCAGCGGGGAGGGGGCGCTGCCGGTGGTCTGCGACACCGTCACGCTGTCGATGCTCAGCACACCGCCGGAGGTCGTGTCGGCGCCCGGCGAGGTGCAGCCGCAGACCGCGTTCGGGTACGAACCGCCGATGCGCAGGCTGAAGTCGACGTAGACCCCGTGGTGCACCGCCGCGTTCCAGGTGGACACCCCGACCTGCGACTCGCTGACCTGCCACACCTGGTTCCCGTCGAGATACCAGCGGATCTGCTCGTCGGAGGTGGTGCGGTCGATGATCTCGGAGTAGGTGTGGTAGCCGCTCTGGCAGTTGGTGCAACTCGCCAGGCCGCTGGTCAGGCCGTTGTACTCGGAGCAGTTGCCGCCGGGCGCGGTCCCGCAGTGCAGGGTCGCCGACAACTGGTTGCGCCCGTTGACGTCCTCCATGATGTCGCTCTCGCCGACGGCGGGCCAGGAGGCGAGATTGCCGCGGTAGTCGGCGCCCATCGCCCGGAAGGACGGCCAGTAGCCCAGCGCCTTGGCCACCGAGGGCTGCTTGAGGGTCGCGGAGATCTGCAGCCGGCCGCCGGCCGGCGCGGTGAAGTCGGTGCGCCTGGTCTCGATCCGGCCCGACGTCCACGCCGTACCCGACTTCAGGGCCGTCAGGCTGAGGTGGCCGCCGCCGTCCAGGCCCACGTTGGCGGGGGAGTCGGTGGCCGTCTCGACCTCGCCGGTGCCCCAGTTGGCGGGGCCGCCGGGGTAGGCGGTGCCGGTGTCGGTGATCCAGTTGGCCGCGTTGGGCGAGGTGCCCGCGGCGCCGTTGAAGTCGTCGCTCCACACCGTGGTCCAGTCGCCGGGCGGCGGGGTGCCCGTGCTGCCGCCGTTGGCGCCGCCGTTGTCACCGCCGGTGGTGCCACCCGTGGTGCCGCCGGTGCCCACCGTGCCGTAGACCTGGAATTCCCACAGCGAGTAGCCGTAGCCGTTGGCGCGTGTGGTGCCGTTCATCCGCACGTAGCGGCCCGAGCCGCTGACGGTGAGTGTCTGGGTGCCGGCGGCCCCGGTCGTGGTGGAGTAGACCGACGTCCAGTGCGAGGCGTCGTCGGAGACCTGGATCTGGTAGGCCGACGCGTTGTTCTCCCAGTTCAGCACCACCTTGTTGATGGTGGAGGTGGCGCCGAGGTCGACCTGCAGCCACTGCGGGTCGGCCCAGGCGCTGGCCCAGCGGGTGGCGGCGTCGCCGTCGACTGCGGCGGTGGCCGGGTAGCCGGCGCCCTCGGTGGAGGAGGCGGTCGCGGGCTTGCCCTGGGAGAGCAGGGTGTCGGCGGCGTGCGCGGGTGTGGTGGGGACGGCCAGCGCGTACAGCGCGAGGCCGACGGCCAGCAGCAGCAGGAAGGCGACACGCAGCGGGGGAGGAAGGGCTCCTGGTCGCAGGCGTGCCGGGGGTGACGCTCTCATGTCGGACTCCAGCGGTGGGGGGTGGGGAGGGGAGAGCGGAGAGAGCGGCCCCGGGTGCGGCGTGAACAGGTGTGAGGCGGTGGGAGAGCGCTCTCTCAGTGGCCCTGATGGTTGCCGCTGGGTTTCCGGGGTGTCAAGGGATCGGACGCGAACGGTCCCCGGCCGCCGGGCCGGTCGGTCGTGATGTGCCGGAATGACCCGTCCGTAAGGCCGCTTTCCTGGCGGTCCGGGCCCGGCGGGCCTTGACACGCGGACCGGCGACAGGCGAGTCTACGAGGTATCGGGAGAGCGCTCTCCCAGTTGTTGTTCGCCGTCCCACCGCGACGCTCGTCACCAGCCTGCCGCTCACCGCGGCCCCCCTGCCGATGGGCCGTCACGCCGCGGGCGGCGCCAGGCAGGAGGCCATGAAGGGATGACCATGATCACCCCCGGGTCCGTGTCCGCCCCGCAGCCCGCCGCCGCGCCCGCGATCAGCGACGCGGAGATCGACGCCCTCGTCGCCCGGCTCGACCTGCCCGCCAGGATACGGCTGCTGTCCGGCGCGAGCACCTTCCGTACGTGGCCCGAACCCGCGGTCGGGCTGCGGGCGATGGGCGTGTCGGACGGCCCGGCCGGTGTACGCGGCGAGAAGTGGGACGAGCGCGACACCGCCCTCGTGCTGCCCTCCGCGACCGCGCTGGCCGCCGCCTGGGACGACGACCTGGTCACCGCACTCGGGGGGCTGCTCGCCGCGGAGGCCCGCCGCAAGCGGATCCACGTCCTGCTGGCCCCCACGCTCAATCTGCACCGCACCCCCGCCGCGGGCCGGCACTTCGAGTGCTACGCGGAGGACCCGCTGCTCATCGGGCGCACCGCGGCCGCCTACATCCGCGGCGTCCAGGCCGGCGGGGTCGCCGCCACCGCCAAGCACTACGTCGCCAACGACTCGGAGACCGACCGCCTCACGCTTGACGCCCGCGTCGACGAACGCACCCTGCGCGAGGTCTACATGGCGCCCTTCGAGGCCGCGGTGCGGGCCGGGGTGTGGGTGGTGATGTCCGCCTACAACCGGGTCAACGGCATCACCATGTCGGAAAGCCCGCTGCTGGCCGAGCCGTTGAAGGGCTCCTGGGGCTTCGACGGCGTCGTGGTCTCCGACTGGGGGGCGGTCCGCAGCACCGAGGGCGCGGCGCTGGCGCCGCAGGACCTGGCGATGCCGGGGCCCCACCCGCTGTGGGGCGAGCCGCTGCTCGCGGCGGTGCGCGAGGGACGGGTGCCGCGGGAGGCGGTCGACGAGAAGGTGCGGCGCATCCTGCGGCTGGCCGCCAGGGTCGGCGCGCTGGACGGCGTCCGGCCGCCCAGGGCCGCCCCCGCGCCCGCCCCGGACGCCGCCCGCCGGCTGCTGCGGCGCGCGGTGGCGGCCGGCTGCGTCCTGCTGCGCAACCAGGGCGGCCTGCTCCCGCTGACCCCCGCGCCGGCCCCCGCCGGCGCGTCGACGGACCCCGCGCCGGGCGGCAGGACCGGGGGGCTGCCCGGCGCGGACAGGAACGGAGCGGCGGCGGGCCCCGGCGCCGAAGGCGCGGCGATCGGCGGCGACGGGGGCGAGGGCGGCGCGAACCGGCCGGTCAGGCGGCTCGCCGTGATCGGGCCGAACGCGGCCGCCGCGCGGGTGCAAGGCGGCGGCAGCGCCGGGGTCTTCCCCGAGGCGGTCGTCTCGCCGCTCGAAGGCATCGGGGAAGCGCTCTCCGGCACCGGAACCGAGGTCGTGTACGCGGAGGGCGTCAACCTCGCCACCCGCCCGACCCCCCTGCACCCCGGCAACTCCCGCGACCCGCGCACCGGCGAACCCGGTGTGCTGGTCCGCTACCTCGCCGCCGACGGCACCGAGGTCTGCACGGAGCACCGGCTCAGCGGGCGCATCCTGGAGCCCGGCGACGCGCCAGAACTCGCCCGTACCGCCGCCACCGTCGAGGTCAGCGCCCTGGTCACCCCCACCACACCGGGGGAGTGGCGCTTCGCCGTGGTCGGCCTCGGCGCGGTCACCCTGCACGCGGACGGCGAACCGCTCATCGACACGCATGTGGCCGCCGAGTCGGACGACCCGACCTATGTGCACGTCGCCCCGTCCTTCCGTACCGCCGTCCGCAAGGTCACCCCCGGCGAGCCGCTGCACCTGGTCGCCACCCGGGAGCTGGCGCCGGAGCAGGGCCTCGCCGTCGCGCTGGCAGCCGACCCGCCCCGCCCCGACGAGGACCAGGCGCTCGCCGAAGCCGTCGCGTGCGCGCGCGGCGCCGACGCCGCGGTCGTGGTGGTCGGCACCACCGACGAGATCGAGAGCGAGGGCTTCGACCGCGCCTCGCTGGCGCTGCCCGGCCGCCAGGACGAACTGGTCGCCGCGGTGGCCGCGGCCAACCCGCGCACCGTCGTGATCGTCAACTCCGGCGGCCCGGTCGAACTGCCCTGGCGGGAGAGCGCTCCCGCGGTGCTGCTGTGCTGGTTCCCCGGCCAGGAGGCCGGACACGGCCTGGCCGACGTGCTGTTCGGCCGCGCGGAGCCGGGCGGCCGGCTCCCCACCACCTGGGCCGCGGGCGCCGACGGCGCCCCGCTGCCGGCCACCGCTCCTGACGCCGGGGTGCTGCACTACGCGGAGGGCCCCTACCTCGGCCACCGCGCCTGGCGCCGGGCGGGCGCGACGCCCGCGTACTGGTTCGGCCACGGACTGGGCTACACGACGTGGGAGTACGAGTCGCTGCGGGCCGAGGAGGACGGCGCCCTGGCCCTCGTGACGGTACGCAACACCGGCGCGCGGACCGGGCGCGAGGTCGTGCAGGTGTACCTGACCACCGGCGCCGACGACCACGACGACGGCAGCCCGCGCCTGGCCGGCTACGCCGCCGTCCACGCGGCCCCAGGCGCCACGGCGGTCGCCGAGGTCAGGATCGCCCCGCGCGCCTTCCAGCGCTGGTCCCCCCAGCGGGCCGGCTGGATCCCCCGCCCCGCCCCGTACACCCTCCACGCCGGCCCCTCCGCCGCCCACCACCCCCTCTCCCACCTGCTGTAGCCCCCGAAACCGGGCGCCCCCCGCCCCTGACACGGGGGGCGCCCACCCCCGCGGCGGGCGGTGCCCGCTGGGGGCGCGGGGGACCGCGCGGCCGGCCTCTGACCGCGCGCGGGTCGCCACCGCCCGAAGGGGGCTGTTGCTGTCGCATCCGTACCACCGGCCGGTGGTGGGTCGCGCGCGCCGTTCCCCGCGCCCCTGAACGGTTGCCCTCTGCGGCGGAGCCGAGCCCTTCAGGGGGCCGCCACGGTCCGAAGGGGGCTGTTCGCTTCGCTCGGGCCCGCCAGCCGTGCCGGGTTGTGCGCGCGGTGGCCTCTGCGGAGGGGCCGTTCGGGCCGCCGGGTCGCGGCGGGCGCGGACGGCGCGGCTTCCAAGATCCATTGTCAGTGGTCGCCGCTATGTTCAGTGGTGTCCCGCCGTCGTGGCGTGGAAATCCCCCCCGTGCGCAGAGGAGATGACGCGTTGTCAGATCGGGCTGATTGGGAGAGGTCGAGCACCGTGCGGGTGGTGCCGCCCGCGCGGCCGCGCAAGCTCGCGAAGGTGCCCTTCGTCGAGTTGGCCGACGGGCGGTTGCAGGGGGTGGTGTCCAGCGGGTCGGACGTCGAGCGGGTCTATGTCTCGTCGGTCGCCGCGGGCAGCTTCGCCTTCACGTGCAGTACGAACAACAACCGGCCGTGCGGCGGCGCCCGGGGCGCTTTCTGCAACCACATCCGCGCCCTGGCCGGCGAGGCCGTGCTGCAGTACGGCGCGGAGCGGGTCGGCCGCTACATGCGGGTCGAGCCGGCCGGGGCGGAGGCCGACGCGATGCTGCTGCTCACGCAGATGAGCGGTGCCCGACCCGGGCAGGGCGACCCGACGGCCGCCGCGTCCGTCTTCAGCCGCTTCCTCCGCCACCTGGCCTACCTCGACATCGCCCCGACCACCGCACCGCTGCCGGAGATGCAGTGGTTCCCGCCGACCAGGGCGGTGGCATGATGCGGGCCGACCTGCTCGCCGACCGCGTCGACGGGCTCGACGAGGCGCTGGCCGCCGTCGACGGCTTCGACCAGGCTCTGGCCGGCGGGCTGCTGCGCCCGCGCCCCGACCAGGCCGCCGGCCTTGCCGGGCTCGCCGCGGCCGTCGCGGGGTCGCCGCTGGCCGCCAGGGTCGCAGAGGCGGCCGACAAGGCGGCGGCGGGCACCGCGGGCGAGGACCACCTCGTGGCGCTGGCCGCCGCCCGCACCGCACTGCTCGGCTCGGCCCACGACGCCCTGACCGCCCTCGCCGAGCAGGCCACCGGGCGCCCCTGCGGCGAGTGGACCGCGCCGCGGGCCGCCGCCGACCGGCAGCCGGCCAATGTGCTGGCCGCCGCCCGGTCGTGGCTGTCGGACCTGGCCCGCTGCGGCTGGCGGGGCATCGACCACGATCTCGTGTCCGGCGCCGCGCAGGTCGTCTCCGCGCTGCTCCAGGATCCGGCCCTGCGCCGCCCGGCGGCGCTGCTGGACGGCTTCGCCGCCGAGCTGGCAGCGTCCTGCCCGGGAGCAGCGCTGGAGCGCGTGCCCGCCCGCCGCTGGGGCGACCTGTGGTCCAGGGCGATGCTGCTGACGCTGCCCGGTGCGGCAGATGTGCCCGCGACCGGTGAGGCCACCGGCCGGCTGCTGCCGCTCGGCGTGGACCTTCAGGAGCACGCGACCGCCGTGCAGGCCCAGGTGCACGCGGTCTTCGAGCCCGCGGACGGCGCCGCGCCGCTGCTGGTGCGGGCCGGCGTGTCGGCGCCCAAGCCCGACACGGTCGTCGGGGCGGGCCTGTGGCAGCTGCTCCGCCCGCACATGTCGCTGCTGGCCGCCGTCAGCGAGGGCCGTTCGATGGACCTGGTCGGCATGCCGGTCACCGCCGAGGGCGACCTGCTCTGGAGCGACGCGCACGCGCGGCAGGGCGAGCCGGCCGACGCGTTCAGCACCGCCCGGGTGGCGCTGCCCACCGCGACCGGTCCCGCGACCGCGCCCCTTGACCGGCACCCGGCGCGTATCGCCGTCCCGGTCTTCATCGAGGGCTACACGGCGGAGGAGGACGGCGAGGGGCTGGCGTTCACCGTCGCCGGGCAGCGGCTGGCCGTCGACACCGACCGTATCCCCGCTGCCGGACCGCTCACCCCCGAGGCCGTCGCGGCGTCGGTCGCCTGCATCGGGCTGCTCCGCTGGGACGCCGGGGCCTTCGGGGTGCAGCCGCTGGCGGTCGAGACGACCGTACGGAAGAAGCCCGTCGCCGTGCAGTCGGGGGCATGGGCCGGCGGCACCGCCGACAAGGCCGGGGTCAAGGCGGAGAAGGCCGCCACCGACGCGGCGGCGGTGCTGCGGGAGCGCGCGGGAAGGCTGTTGCGGAAATGACGGGGGAGACGGGCGACGTCGAGGCGCTCTCCTACGACAACCGGCGCCAGGTCATGTACTGGCGGCTGCTGGCCCGGCTCTTCGACCATGAGGAGCAGCCGGCGCTGGAGTCGGCGAGCCTGGCCGTGGTCGAGGCCATCGGCCTGCCGCCCGCGCTGCTCGACCCGCAGGCGACGGTCGACTCCGTCGTGCAGCGCCACCCGGAACTGGCCGCCGAATTCGACGGATTGATGGCGCAGCCCCGGTCGCAGCCGGACCCCGCGCCGGACGGCGACGCGCGGGACCGCGCCGCCGAGGTGCGTCGGGCCGCCCTGGTCTCGAAGGTGCTGCTCAACGTCTTCGCGACCGGCAGCGGCACGGTCACCGCCGGCCAGCTGTCCCGCTGGCAGTCCGACGCCGGCTGGCTGGAGCGCGCGCTGGGCTGCTCACCGGGCGACCTGCGCGGCGGCCGCCGCGCGGGCGGCGCCGGGAGCGGCCCCGGCGGCGGCGTCAGCCCGTACGGCTCGGGCGGCGGCGGCACCGCTCCGGACCTGAGCCGGCTGATCCCGGCGATCGGGCCGGAGCTGGGCGCCATCGAGGCCGACCTGGTCAAGCGGATGCAGCTGCGCGAAGTCCTCGCCGACCCCCGGCTGGCCTCGCAGCTCACCCCGAGCATGTCGCTGATCGAGCAGTTGCTGCGCGACAAGGACAACCTGTCGGGCGTCGCGCTGGCCAATGCCAAGGCGCTGATCCGCCGCTTCGTGGACGAGGTCGCCGAAGTCCTGCGCACCCAGGTGGAGAAGGCCACCGTCGGCGCGGTCGACCGCTCGATCCCGCCGAAGCGCGTCTTCCGCAACCTCGACCTGGACCGCACGATCTGGAAGAACCTCACCAACTGGAGCCCGGAGGAGGAGCGGCTCTACGTCGACCGCCTCTACTACCGCCACACCGCGCGCCGGACGACACCGCAGCGGCTGATCGTGGTGGTCGACCAGTCGGGCTCGATGGTCGACTCGATGGTCAACTGCACCATCCTGGCGTCGATCTTCGCCGGGCTGCCCAAGGTCGACGTGCACCTGATCGCGTACGACACGCAGGCACTCGACCTCACCCCGTGGGTGCACGACCCGTTCGAGACGCTGCTGCGCACCAACCTCGGCGGCGGCACCGACGGCACCGTGGCCATGGCGCTGGCCCAGCCGAAGATCGCCGAGCCGCGCAACACCGTCGTGGTGTGGATCTCCGACTTCTACGAATGGCGGACGGAACCGCTGTTCGAGAGCATGGCCGCCGTCCACCGCTCGGGCGCGAAGTTCATCCCCGTCGGCTCGGTGACCAGCTCAGGCCGCGGCAGCGTCAACCCGTGGTTCCGGGAGCGCTTCAAGGACCTCGGCACACCGGTGCTCTCCGGCCACATCCGCAAGCTCGTCCACGAACTCAAGACCTTCCTGGCTTAGAAAGGCTCCCGATATGTCCGACCTGTTGCGCGCCCCCGCGGAGATCAAGTACGCCGAGGAGCTGGACTGGCTGGAGTCGGTCGACGACGGCCCCAAGCCCTTCACCTGGCGGCTCTCGCCGAAGATGGTCCGGCTGTTCGTGCTGGGCTCCGAGCGCTCCGACGGCCTCGACCGGCAGATCGCCCCGAAGTGGTTCGGCGACCGCAGCTTCGTGGAGCGCTCCATCGTCACCCTGGCCTCCGACCGCGGACTGCTGCTGATCGGCGACCCCGGCACCGGCAAGAGCTGGCTGGCGGAGCTGCTGTCCGCCGCGATATGCCGCAATTCCACGCTGGTGGTGCAGGGCACCGCCGGCACCACCGAGGACCACATCAAATACTCGTGGAATGTGTCCATGGTCATCGCCAAGGGCCAGTCGCGGCAGTCGATGATCCCCTCGCCGATCATGACCGCGATGGAGGCCGGCGCGATCGGCCGCTTCGAGGAGCTGACCCGCTCCACCAGCGACGTCCAGGACGCGCTGATCTCGATCCTGTCCGAGAAGTACATCTCGGTGCCCGAGCTGGACAACGACGGCGGTGACAGCATCGTCTTCGCCAAGCCCGGCTTCTCGATCATCGCCACCGCCAACAGCCGCGACCGCGGCGTCAACGACCTGTCGTCCGCGCTGAAGCGCCGCTTCAACTTCGTCCGCATCCCGGTGGTGACCGACAAGAAGAGCGAGGCGGAGATCGTCCGCTTCCGCACCGAGGAGCTGCTGCGCCGGCACCGGATCGAGCTGGACGTACCGCCGACGCTGCTCGACGTGCTGCTGCAGAGCTTCGCCGACCTGCGCACCTCGGCGGCCGCCGCGGGCAGCGACGACGAGAAGCTGGAGTCCGCGCTGTCCACCGCCGAGCAGATCGGCGTCCTGGAGGACGCCATCCTGCACAGCAACTTCTTCGGCGAGCGGGCCCTGACCGCCCACACCCTCGCCTCCTCGCTCGTCGGATCGCTGGCCCGGCGCGAACCGGAGGACCTGGCGATACTGAACAAGTACCTGCACGGTGTCGTGGAGCCGCGCAGCAGGGAAGTGGGCGGCTCCTGGCCGGAGTTCCTCGAAGGCGGCCGCGACGCGATCGCCACCCTGTCGTGACCGCCGCCACCCGGGCGCAGCCCGCGCAGGAGCAGGGGCAGGGGACGTCGTTCGACGCGCTGCGCGCCCAACTCCAGCAGGCCGCGGCCGACTTCGCCGACGGACCGGACGCGCTGGAAGGCATCCTGCGCGGCATCGTGGACGACGTCGACCGGGCAGTGCGCGAACCGCTGGAGATCTTCCCGGTCTGCCACCACTCGCCGGCCTCGGCCGTCGCCATGGCCCGCAGGCTGCGCGAGAAGCAGCCGAAGACCGTCTACCTGGAGTTGTGCGAGGACATGGCCCCGCTGCTGTCCGAACTGCGCAACTGCCGGCTGCCGGTGGCGGTGCAGGCCTTCGCCAGCGAGGTCGACGGCTTCCCGCCCGACTGGGCGCCGCTGTCGGTCGTCGCGCCCCTCACCGAGGCGTCGGCCGAATACCAGGCGATCGCCTACGCGCTGGACACCCCCGGCGTCGACCTCGTCCTGGTCGACCGGTCCAGCGACCACGTCTTCCAGTGGCAGGACCGGGGCGGCAGGGCCGCTGCGCCCGCCGACCCCGACGCGGCACCCGGGACGGCGCCCGCCGAGGAGGAGGCCGCGCTGCACGGCGACGCGGTCGGCGTGGAGATCGGCGACCTGCGGCCGCGCTTCGCCGAGCTGGAGGAGCACCTGCTGCGCCACGGCCGGGTGCGGCACTGGTCGGAATGGTGGCACCAGTACGTCGAACTGCCGCTCGGCGACAGCGACCACGACACCTACCGGCAGGTCATGCTGCTGATCGGCAGCCTCTTCCGGCGGCTGGCGCCGGGGGACGCCGAGCGCGTCACGGTGGACGAGGACCGCGAGCGCTACATGTGGACCCGGATGCGCGAGCACCTGGCCGCGTCCGGCACCGACCCGGCGGACTGCCTGTATGTCTGCGGTGCCTTCCACGCGGCCAGCCGGGTCGCCGAATTCGGCGTCCACGGTACCGGCACCTTCGCGATCACCCCGCGCAGCGCCAGCACCTGGCAATACGGCCTCATCCCGTCCAGCCACACGGCGATCGAGGCGCAGTTCGGCCTCGCCGCGGGCTCGGTGTCGATCGCCGCGACCCAGTGGGCGAAGAATCTCAAGCGGACCCGGGTGCGGCCCTTCCGGCTCGCCGGGCAGGCGGGGGCGGGGAAGACGGCAGGGAGCGGCAGGGCGCGGCAGCCCGCGGTGCCCGCGGTGCCCGCCGCGACAGACGGCGCGATGGCCGACCGGCTCACCGGCTTCCTGCAACGCCCGCCGGTGCTCGACCAGTTGGACGAGGCCGAACTCCTGGGCTGGTCCGTCGACATCGTGCGCGCCGCCCGTCGGGCGGGCTACCTGGCCTCCACCGCCGACGCCATCGCCGTCTTCGAGACCTCGATCCTGCTGGCCGGCATGCGCGACCGGGCCAGGCCCACGCCGTACGACTTCCAGGACGCGGCGGTCACCTGCATCGAGAAGGACGCCGTGCCCGGCAGGCGCGATGTGCGCCGCCTGGTGGAGATCATGATGGGCGGCGACCGGATCGGCCAGGTCGGCTACGACGCGCTGCCGCCGCTGGCCCGCGACGTGCACGACCGGCTCGCGCCGCTCGGCCTCAGGCTCCAGCAGCGCGGTGTGCAGCGGGCCCTGCTCGACATGGCAGGCAGGCCCGAACTGTCGCACTGCTCAGACGTGTTGTGGATGCTGCGCTACCTGATGCCGCCAGGTACCGCGCGGCCGATCATGGGCGAGCGGCGCCTGGGCGAACGGCCCGTCCAGGAGTCCTGGGACGTCGCGCTCGGCACCCACCAGCGGGCCCTGATCGAGCTGGGCTACGAGGGCGTCAGCATCGAGCAGGTGCTCGAACAGCGCCTGCGGCGTACGGCCTACGGGCCGCAGGCCACCACGGCGGAGGTGCTGCGGGCCGTCGAGGACGCGACGCTGTATCTGCGCAGCCGCAGGCTCTCCGACGAGCTGGGCCAGCACGCCCTCGCGGTACTGGCGACCGAGCGCGGCGTGGACGGCGCCCCCGAGGTGCTGCGCCGGATACGCCGGCTGCTGGCCTACTACCGCACCAGCGAGCCGGTGCTGCCGGCCTGGATCGAGTCCTTCGTCACGACCGGCTACGCGCACTACTGCACGCTGCTGCCGACCGCCTTCACCGACGAGGACGCGACGGTCGGGCAGGTCGCGGCGATGCTGGGCTTCCTCTTCAGCATGGAGGGCCTGGCGCTGTCGCTGGGCTGCGACCGCACGCAGCTGGAGCTGGCCTTCGCCCAGTCGCACCCGCGGGAGCCGGCCAGGGTGGCGCTGCTGTGGGCGGCCCAGGTGCAGCTCGGGCAGCTGACCCGGGCTGATCTGCGGACCCGCTGCGACGAGCTGCTGGGCAATCCCCTGGTGATACCGGCCTATCCGCGCTATCTGAGCGGCTTCCTGCACGCGCTCGAACCGGCGCCGCAGATGGCGGACTTCGTGGTGGAGCTGGTCTCCAACGCGTTCGGCCGGCTGCCCGACCCGGTGCTGCTGCCGTGGCTGCCGACGCTGATCGGCACCCTGCGCGCCGGCGGCGCCGAGCTGGCGCCGCTGCTGATACGGGAGGCCGGGCGGATCTTCCCCGGCCGGCTCGCGGAGCTGGACGCGTGGGTGCCGCCGTGGCTGGCCGGCGACCCGGCCGCCGGGCTGCCGAAGGCCCGCACCGGCGGTGGCGGCGCGGTGCTGCTCGCCGCCCATCCGGCGGCCTGCGACGCGCTGGCGGAGCTGCTGGGCTGCGAGGGGACCTGGTCGGCGGCAGACGCCGGGCCGGGCGCGGTGCTGCTCGGCCGCCACCCGGACACGGCGACCGCGCTGGAGGCGCTGTTGACCGGGTGACCGGCGTGACGGGCGGGACCTGTCGGCGCCCTCACCGGTCGGCCGGGGGCGCCGACAGGGACGGGGTGTGCGGTCCGGCGAGGCGGCGCAATTCTGGGAGAGCGCTCCCCGAAGGGCGGCGCGAAGGCCGCGATCTGGCACTATGTGCCATGTCGTCGTGATTCCCGGGGGGTGCCGTGCAGCCGAACCGCACCCCGGCTCCGGCCGCCCGGGTCCCGCGCCCGGACCGGCGGCCCACCCGGACCGCGGGGCCCGAGATGATGAGGGGGAGCCCGGTGACGCGCGAGGTGGGCCGGACGACGAGAGACCTTCGCCGGCACAACCGAACCTCCGTGCTGACCAGGCTCTACCTGCACGGCGCCGCCAGCCGGTTCGACCTGATGAAGGCCACCGGGCTCAGCTCCGCCACGGTGAGCAACGTCGTCACCGACCTGGTCGCCGACGGCCTGGTCGCCGAGGCCGGACTGCTGGACTCCGACGGCGGCCGTCCTCGTACGCTGCTCGAAGTGCGCCCCGGATACGCCCAGGTGGTCGGGGTCGACATCGGCGAGACCCATGTCCAGGTCGGCCTCTTCGACTGGACCCTGGACACCGTCGCCACCGCGACCTACCCGATGGACGAGGGCCGCCCCGAACCCGCGGTGCTCGCCGAGCTGGTGCGGGCCGGCATCGAGGAGGTCACCGCGAAGGCCGGCGCCGACCCGGCCGCGCTGCTCGGCGTCGGTGTCGGGGTGCCCGGCGCCGTCCTGCCCGACGGGCTGGTGCACGCGCCGACCCTGGGCTGGTCCGACGTCCCCTTCGACATGCTGCTGCGCCCGCACGTGCCCGCGCCCCTGCACCTGGACAACTGCGCCCGCACCCTCGGCCAGGCCGAGATGTGGCGCGGCGCGGGGCGCGGCGCCCAGCGGGCCATCGTCGGCCTGCTCGCGGTCGGCGTCGGCGCCGCGGTCGCCACCGGCTCGCCCGGCGGGGTGACCAGCACCACCAGCGAGTGGGGCCACACGGTCGTGGAGGCCGGCGGAGCGCTGTGCCGCTGCGGTTCGCACGGCTGCCTGGAGGCCTACGTCGGCGCGGACGCGATCCTGGAGCGCTACGGGCGGCTGGCCGGCCTGCCGGAAACCCCCGCCGCCCCGCGAGGGTCCGGCCGCGGCGCCGACACCGAGGCGCGGCTGGCCGCGCTGGTCGCCGAGGCGGCCCGGCCGGGCCCGGCGGCCGACACGGTACGCGCCACCGCCGAATACCTCGGCATCGGGATCGCGAACCTGATCAACCTGCTCGGCCCGGACCGGGTGATCCTGTCCGGGTGGGTCAGTGCCGCCATGGGCCCGGCGATGCTGCCCGCCGTCCGCGACGCGACCCGCCGGCACACCCTGGACTACCTGGAGAAGCACACGGTGCTCGAACTGGGCAGGCTCGGCCCCGAGCAGGTCGCCCTGGGCGCGGCGACCCTCCCGGTCCACGGACTGCTCACGGCCGGCGGCCGCTGACCCGACCGCCCGCGCCGGCGCCGTGCGCTCGGGCCCTGCCGGCGTGCCCGTCGAAGTCCCCGGCCGCGCGCCGGTCGAGGCGCCCGTGCCGCCGCCGGTCCGTGAGCCCGCCGCCGGTCCGCGTGCGCGTTCCGTCGCCCCTCCGCGAGCCCATCGCGTCGCCCGTTCCGCCTCGTTGACGCCCTCGGCGTCCCCGCCTTCCGCGATCCTCGCGAGATTTGTTCGCCACGACCGTTGACCCCCCATCGGCTGCTACTTAGTTTAAGTCCTGGAAAAAGCGGCGGTCCGCCGTCACCCTCCCGCACCCTGGAGCCCGTATGCCCTCCCGACCCGGCGACGGCCGGCTGTACATCGACGGAGCCTTCGTGCCCGCCGCCTCCGGACTCACCGGAGTCGTCGAGGAGAAGGCGACCGGCAGGCCGATCGGCAGCTACGCGCTCGGCTCGGCCGTCGACATCGACCGGGCGGTGGCCGCCGCACGGGCCGCGCAGCCCGGCTGGGGAGCGCTCTCCGCGCCGGAGCGGTCCGGCTACCTGCGCGCCTTCTGCGGGTATCTGGAGGCGCACTACGACGAGTTGGTCGAGCAGAGCATGCGCGAGACCGGCGGCGTACGGGCCAAGGCGGAGGACGAGGTCGGCACCAGCATCCGGCAGCTCGCGCTGTCCGCGGTCCAGGCCGGCGAGAGCGCGGGCGACATCCTGCCGCCGTACAAGGCGGGCAAGCTCTCGCTGTCACGGGCGGTGCCGCTGGGGGTGCTCGGCCTGATCACCCCCTGGAACTACCCGATGAACCTGGCCATGCGCGCCCTCGCGCCCGGCCTGGCCTTCGGCAACACCGTGGTGCTCAAGCCCGCCGAGCTGACCCCGGTGATCGGCGGGCAGGTGCTCGCGGCCGCCGCCGACCACGCGGGCCTGCCGCCCGGCGTCTTCAACGTCGTCACCGGCGACGGCCCCGACGCGGGCTGGCCGCTGGCCCGCCACCAGGGCCTGGACATGCTGGACTTCACCGGTTCGCGCGAGGTCGGCCTGGCCATCGACCGCGCCGCGGCGGGGGAGTTGCGCGACATCCGCCTCGAACTGGGCGGCAGCAACGCCTTCGTGGTCCTCGATGACGCCGACGTCGAGACCGCCGCGAACTGCGCCATGATCGCCTCGCTCGAATTCCAGGGCCAGACCTGCATCAGCGCCAGCCGGCACATCGTGCAGCGCGCGGTCGCCGACGACTACCTCGACGCCCTGACCCGCCGGGCGGCGGCCCTCGCCGTCGGCGACCCCTTCGACCCGGGCACGGCGCTGGGACCGCTGATCAGCGCGGCCCAGCGGGACCGGGTGCACCGCGGCATCGTGGAACCCTCGCTGGCGATGGGCGCCCGGCTGGTGACCGGCGGCACCTACGACGGGCTGTTCTACCGGCCCACGGTGCTCGCCGGCGTGACCGAGGCGATGCCCGCCTTCCGCGAGGAGATATTCGGCCCGGTCATCCCGGTCACCGTCGTGGACACCGAGGCCGAGGCCATCGCCCTCACCAACGGCCTGCCCATGCTGATGAATTCGGTCTTCACCCGGGACCTGATCCGCGGCCTGTCCGTCGCGGAGCAGCTGCAGGCCGGCGAGGTGCACGTCAACGACGCGCACGCCAGGCACGGCGCCGAGAACCAGATGCCCGGCTTCACCCGGCGCCAGTGGATCGGCCTGCAGCGCACCCCGCTGGACTTCCCCGACTGGGCCACCGCGCCCGCCACCCGAGAGAGCTGAGGACGACCCCATGAGCGTGATACCGAGAAGACGGCGCGGTACGGCCGCCGTCGCGCTGCTGGCAGCCGGGCTGCTGGCCACGACCGCGGCCTGCGGGGGCGGGAATTCCGACAGGAAGGCCGACGCGTCGGACACCGCGAAGAGCAAGGGCAAGGTCACGCTGACCTTCTGGGACTGGGACCCGAACATCGACAAGGTGGTGGCCGTCTGGAACAGCAGCCACCCCGACATCCAGGTGAAGCTCTCCAACCCGGCCGGCGGCGACCAGCTGGTGGCGAAGATGATCACCGCCCACGAGGCGAAGAACGGCCCCGACATCGCCAAGGTCGAATACCAGTCGCTGCCCGCGCTGGTGTCCAAGGGCGTCGTCTCCGACATCACCGACTACACCAAGGACACCGTCACCAAATACGACGACGCCACCTTGAAGAGCACCGTCTTCCAGGGCAAGGTCTACGGCGTCCCGCAGGACGTCGCCCCGCTGATGCTCTTCTACCGCGCCGACCTCTTCGCCACATACGGCCTGAGCGTGCCGAAGACCTGGGACGAGTTCGCCGCCGAGGCCAAGACCGTACGCAGCAAGGCTCCGTCGTCGTACCTGACCAACTTCGACGCGGCCGACCCCGGCTGGTTCACCGGCCTTGCCCAGCAGGCGGGCGCCGACTGGTGGTCCACCAGCGGGGACTCCTGGAAGGTCGACATCGCCGACGCGCCGACCAAGAAGGTGGCCGGCTACTGGCAGGGCCTGGTCGACGACGGCAGTATCGCCAAGAACCCGTCGTTCTCCCCGCAGTGGAACAAGCAGATGAACGACGGCACTCTCCTCACCTGGATCTCCGGCGCCTGGGCGCCCGCCCAGCTCGGCGGCATCGCGCCCGGCACGAAGGGCAAATGGGCGGTGGCGCCGCTGCCGGCCTGGACCCCGGGCGACCCGACCACCGGCATCTGGGGCGGCTCGGCGACCACCGTCACCAGCGACTCCAAGCACCCCGCGGAAGCGGCCGAGTTCGCGTCCTGGCTGAACACCGACGACGCCGCGGTGACCGAGCAGGTCAAGCAGATCAACGTCTACCCGGCCGCCACCTCGGGCCGTTCGCTGCCGGTGCTCCAGGCCGCGCCCGCCTTCTTCCCCAACCAGCCCGACTTCTACGCCGAGGTGAAGAAGGTCGCCCCTGCGGCCCGCAGCTTCCCGATGTGGGGCCCGGACGTGACCGTCACCTTCACCGGCTACACCGACGGTTTCGGCAAGGCCTTGCAGTCCGGCGGCTCCTTCGGCGGCGCGCTGGACAGCATGCAGAGCGCGACCGTCGCGGACATGAAGAAGCTCGGATTCACGGTCGGCTGATGGCACGCACCACGACCACCGCGCGCAGGACCGGCGGATTCCCGTATCTGCTGGTCCTGCCCGCCGTGCTGCTCTTCGCCGCCTTCGTGGTGGCCCCCGGCGGCTACGCGCTGCTGCTCAGCTTCCAGCGCCGCAAGGTCAACGGCGGCCTCCTCGGCGGCGGCACCCACACCGTCTTCGCGGGAATTGCCAACTACCGTGACGTGCTGGGCGATTCCGACCTCTGGTCGGGAGTGCTGCGGATGCTGGCGCTGGGCGCCTTCACCGTGCCCGCCACGGTCTTCTTCGCCCTGCTCTTCGCGGTGCTGCTCGACCTGGAGCGGACCCGGCTCAAGAGGATCACCCGGCTGACGATCTTCCTGCCGTACGCGGTCCCCGGCGTGATCGCCTCGCTGATGTGGGGGTTCCTCTACCTGCCCGCCACCAGCCCGATCGGCGGCGACCGGGTGGACTTCTTCGGCCAGGTCGCCGTCTACTTCTCGGTCGGCAATGTCGCGGTGTGGGGGGCGGTCGGCTTCAACATGATCGTCATCTACACCGCGCTGCGCGCCCTGCCCCCCGAACTCTTCGAGTCCGCGCGGCTCGACGGGGCCTCCGAGTGGCAGATCGTGCTGCGCATCAAGGTGCCGATGGTGCTGCCCGCCGTCGTGATGTGCACCCTCTTCACGGTGCTCGCCGCGCTCCAGGTCTTCAACGAGCCCAACACCCTCAAACCGCTCTCCAACGCGGTGTCGTCCACCTGGGTGCCGCTGATGAAGATCTACGACGACGCCTTCGGCAACTCCGACGTCTACTCTGCCGCCGCCACCTCCGTGGTGCTGACCGCGGCGGCCCTCGCGGTGTCCTTCACCACCGCCCGCATCATCCAGTCCCGGGTCCAGCAGGAGGCCGCATGACCGCCATCGCAGGGACCTCGGCCCCGCCCCGCGACCGCGGCGCCCCGGCGCCGGCGGCCCGCCGCCCGCGGCGGATCGCGGTCCTGCCCACCACCGCCCTGGTGCTCGGCGCGCTCTACTGCGTCGTGCCCACGCTGTGGATCCTCGTCGCGGCCACCAAGTCCCGCACCAAGCTCTTCTCGACCGACACCTACACGCCGTCCTTCGACCTCGGCATCGTGCACAACATCCGCGACCTGTCCGACTACCAGGGCGGCATCTTCTGGCACTGGATGCTCAACAGCTTCTTCTACGCTGCCGTCGGCGGGCTGCTCGCGTCGTTCGTGTCGGCCGCGACCGGCTACGCGCTGGCCAAGTACGAATT
Organism: Streptomyces sp. NBC_00433; assembly: GCA_036015235.1. Taxonomy (NCBI): domain Bacteria; kingdom Bacillati; phylum Actinomycetota; class Actinomycetes; order Kitasatosporales; family Streptomycetaceae; genus Streptomyces; species Streptomyces sp. NBC_00433. The sequence goes on from CP107926.1 coordinate 8,219,272, forward strand.
CCGCGGCCGCGGCGCGCTGTTCAACACCATCCTCGCCGGGGTGCTGCTGCCGCAGATCGTGCTCGCGGTGCCGCAGTACCTGCTGCTGTCCAAGGCCGGCATGACGGACAGCCTGATCGGGGTGCTGCTGCCGCAGTTGTTCAACCCTTACGGCATCTACCTGTGCAAGATCTACGCCCAGTCCGCCGTCCCCGACTCGCTGCTCGAAGCCGGGCGGATCGACGGGGCGGGCGAGGGGCGGCTGTTCCTCTCGGTGGGCCTGCGACTGATGGGACCCGGCCTCGTGACGGTCTTCCTGCTGCAGTTCATCGCGATCTGGAACAACTTCCTGCTGCCGTACGTGATGCTCACCTCCGACGACAAGTTCCCGCTCACGGTGGGCCTTTACAGCCTGCTGCGGCACGGTGCCGCGGAGGCGTCGCTCTACTCACTGGTGATCACCGGGACCCTGCTCTCCGTCCTCCCGGTGATCGCGCTGTTCCTGTCGCTCCAGCGCTTCTGGCGGATCGACTTGGTGACGGGGGCCATCAAGTAGGGGACCGCGACTCGCGCCTGTGTCCGGCCCCGACCCTGTGCGGGCTCCAGGAGTCTTCATTTCTTGAAGCCCGCACAGGGGATTGACGGCGGTCAACGGTGAGGAGTTAATTCCTTCTGGATGTGGGAGCGCTCCCATTCGGATCGAAGAGCGCTTCCCCGAACGGCACTCGCGTCCGCTTCCCAAGGAGCCCACCCGCATGACCGCACGCGTCCGCGCACGTACCCGTACGCTCACCGTCGCCGCGGCCACCGCCGCCCTTGCCGCCGTCACGGCCGCCGTGCCCGCGCACGCCACGGCGCCCGGCCACCACGCAGCCGCCCCCACCACGCTGTTCACCCCGCCGGCCAACCCGGACGCGAACGCGCAGATCCTGGACCTCCTCAAGCACTGGCAGCTCAAGGACGCCGCCGGCCTGCTGGCCATGACCCTGACCCCGCAGGCCGTCTGGTTCACCGGCGGCACCAGCCCCGCGGACACCCGCAAGGCCGTCGACAAGACCGTCACCGACGCCGCCCGCAGGCACGCCCTGCCGGTGCTCGCGCTCTACAACATCCCCGGCCGCGACTGCGCCCAGTATTCGGCCGGCGGCGCCGCCGACAGCGCCGGATACCAGGCCTGGATCGACGCGGTGAAGGCCGGCATCGGCAACCGCCCCGCCGACGTCGTCCTGGAGCCCGACTCGCTGGCCCTGGTCCCCTCCGACTGCGGCATGGACGACGCCCAGGGCACCATGACGGCCCAGCGCTACGCCCAGATCCACTACGCCGTCGACGCCCTGGAGCCGCTCGCCGGCACCAAGGTCTACCTCGACGCGGGCCACAGCGGCTGGCACAGCATCAACGACATCGTGCCGCGGCTGATCGCCGGCGGCGTCGGCGACGCCACCGGCTTCTACCTCAACATCTCCAACTACCGCTCCGACAGCGAGATCGCCTGGTACGGCAAGCTGCTGTCGTCCTGCCTGGCCTACGTCTCGAACGGCGGCGCCGCGACCGCCTGCCCCAACCAGTACTGGCCGGTCAACGACGCCCAGGCCTGGCTGGACGCCAACGTCCGCACCGCTCCCTCGGCGATGAAGCACTTCATCGCCGACACCAGCCGCAACGGCCAGGGCCCCTGGACCCCGCCCGCCGGCGTCTACAGCGACGCCCAGGACTGGTGCAACCCGCCCGGACGCGGCCTCGGCGCCCGCCCGACCCTGAAGACCGGCGACCCGCTCCAGGACGCCAGGCTCTGGGTGAAGATCCCCGGCGAGTCCGACGGCCAGTGCACCCGCGGCACGGCGGGCCCCGCCGACCCCGAGCGCGGCTACCAGGACCCGGCGGCGGGCAAGTGGTTCCCGCAGCAGGCGCTCGAACTCGTCCACAAGGCCAACCCGTCGCTGCTCCCGCACTGACACACCGCCCCGGTCCGGTCCCCGGCCCCGTCCGCACCCCGCGCCGCAGTACCGGCATGCGGGGTGCGGGTGGGGCCGGTGTGACGTTTTCCGCGTCCTGTGCGCTGTGAGAATCAGGACCGTGCGCCCGAGGGCGGCGCGCGGTCCGCCAGCCAGCGGAGAGGGGGCGGCATGGCGCGACGGGCGTACCGCCCGGCTCCCGGCACCGCGCCCGGCCGGGGCGCGGTGTGACACCTGTCGCGGCCCCGGCGCTGTATCTGTCGGGACGGCCACCCCGCGGGGACCACCGCCCGGGGGGCATGGGCACGATGAGCGGTGCCGCGACGTACGAAGAGGGAACGGTGGTCGGTGCCGGTGGGCGGCGGCGTGCCCGGGCGGACGACGGGCCACTCGGCCGCGCCGTGACGCGGGCCCGCGACGGCGACGAGGCCGCCTTCGGCGACGTCTACCGCGCGGTCCAGCCGATGCTGCTCGGCTACGTACGCGGTCTCGTCGGCGACGACGCGGACGACGTGGCCTCCGACGCCTGGCACGACATCGTCCGCGACCTGGCCGCCTTCCACGGCGACGGCGCCGCCTTCCGCGGCTGGGCGGCGACCATCGCCAGGCACCGCGCGCTGGACCACCTGCGCAGGCTCGGCTCCCGCCCGCGTACCACCGCCCTCGACACGGTCGCGGCCGAACCCGCCGCCGCGCCCGACTCCGCGGGCGTCGCCCTGGAGAACCTGTCCACCGCCCGAGCCCTGGCCATGATCGCCGCCCTGCCCCCCGACCAGGCGGAAGCCGTCCTGCTCCGCGTGGTCATCGGCCTGAGCGGGCCGGCCGCGGCCGAAGTGCTCGGCAAGCGCCCCGGCGCCGTCCGCACCGCCGCCCACCGCGGCCTGCGCCGTCTCGCGGAGCAACTCGCCCCGACGCGCGTCACTGACGCGCCGAACCCGACCTCCGCCCCGGCGGACGGGCGGGCCGAGCCGGATACGGAGGGCGAGCCGGAGGCGCCGACGGCTCCCGATGGGCTGGCCGGACCGGATGTGGCGGACGCGCGTGCCGTGGTGGATCCGGCGGGTGCGGGAGGTGGCGGCGGGCCGCCGGGCGGGGTGGGCGCCGGGGGGTCGGAATGCGATGGCGACAGGGAGGCGTGAGGTGCTGGGCGGGAGTGAGCCTGGGGGGACGGACGTCGAGCGGCTGGTGGACCGGGTGGCCGACGGCGAGGTGGGGGAGCCGCGGTGGAGCGCTCTCCTGGTGGTGCTGAACGCCGCGGCCCGCGGGAGCGCCGTCGATCCCGAGCGGGAGCAGGCCGCGGTCGCCGCCTTCCAGGCCGCCGCGACCGGCAGGCCGGCCCGGCCTGGCCGGTGCGGACGGGCGCGGCGGCGCAGGCCGCTGCGGTCCGCGCGGGCGCTCGCGGGCGGCCTGGCGGCGGTCTTCGCGCTGTGCGGTGTCGCGGTCGCCGCGGGCGCCGATGTCCTGCCGGCCCGCGGCCACGCCGCCCACAGCGGACCGCCGCCCGCGCCCGTCGCCCGTACGGCGCTCCCGGCGCCGACCGCGGCCGCCCCTTCCGCCGGTGCCCGCCCGTCGGCGTCCCCTTCGCCGGCGCCCCGCCCGCCGGCGTCCCGCCCGCCCGACACGGCCGTGCCGCCGCCCCCGCACAGCCGGGCCGCCGCGCCGCCGCGCGCGGTCAGGGCGCTGTGCCGGGCGTACGCGGCGGCCGTACGGAACGGCCGCACGCCCGGGGCGAAGCTGACGGCCCGGCTGCAACGGGAGGCAGGCGGGAGCCACCGGGTCGCCGCCTACTGCCGCGCCCTGCTGGCGGCCGCGCCCGGCGCGGCGGCGAAATGACCCGGCTTCCCGGGGCGCCAGGGGCCCATCGGGCAGAGTGGGCCGCATGCAGCCAGAGGTCCCGTCGCCGAACGACCCGCATGTGCGCCACATGCGGGCGATGTTCCTCGCCGTCATCACCGGAAGCTTCCTCTTCCTGATCCCGTGGATCGCCTACCTGTCGGTGAGCCTGCCGACCCACCGCACGGTCGCGAACTGGCGCTACGCCTGGGTCGGCTTCGACGGCGCGCTGATCGTCGCGCTCGGTGTCACCGCGCTGTGCGCCTGGCGCCGGCTGCAGATCTTCATCCCGTGGGCGGTGGCCACCGCCACACTGCTGTGCTGCGACGCGTGGTTCGACATCGTGCTCGACTGGAACAGCGACGATCTGACCGGCGCCGTCGTGACCGCCGTGGCCGCGGAACTGCCGCTGGCCGCGCTGCTGCTGTACGCGGCCAGGAAGATGATCCGGCTGACCGTGACCATCGCCTGGCGCCGGGCGGGCCGCTGCGGGCCCGTACCGCCGCTTTCCCGGCTCTCGCTGATCGTGCTCACCGACCGCGAGGAGCACGAGCGGGCGCGGGACCGGGAGCGGGAGAGCGACTGGCAGCGCGTCCACGGCGAGCCGCGGTCCGGTGGCCCGGACGACCGCCGCGCTCCATGATCCCTTGCGGGGCGGGTCCGTTCGGTAATATCTTGCAGCAAGTTACAGCGCGGTGAACCGCGTTGGACGGCGACGGGGAGCACGGATGACCAGCACCGCACCGGCCGGGCCTGCCTACGACGTGCTGGTGGTCGGCGGCACCGGGGTCGACACCATCGTCCTGGTGGACGAACTGGCCGTCCCCGGCGGCGACTTCCTCGCCGTCCGGCCGATCAGGGACTACGTGGCGCACACCGGCAACGGCGTGGCGCTGGGCTTCCACGCCCTCGGGCTGGCCACCAAATTCATCGACTTCCTCGGCGACGACGCGCAGGGCCGGATGATCCTGGACCGCTATGCCGCCACCGGCCTCGACTTCAGCCATCGGCCGGCGCCGGCCGGCACCCCGCGCAGCGTCAACCTGGTGGACCGCGAGGGGCGCCGCTTCTCCTTCTACGACGGCCGCCACCCGCACGACCTCGCGCTGCCCCGCGACTTCTACCTGCCCTACCTCGAAGCCGCCCGGCATGTGCACGTCTCCCGCTCACCGCACGCGGAAACCGTCTTCGCCGACGCGGTCCGGCTCGGCCGCACCGTCTCGACCGACCTGCACGCCTGGGACGGCGAGGACAGCTCGGCGCACCCCTGGGCCTACGGCGCCGACCTGGTCTTCCTCAGCGCCGCCACTGTCGGAGAGCGCATTCCCGCGGTCATGCGGCAGATCCTGGAGCACGGCAGAGCGGCCCTGGTGGTGGCCACGGACGGCGCCGCGGGCTGCCATGTCATGGAGCGCGGCGACAACGGGCCGCGCCACTTCCCGGCCGTCGCACCCGAGCGCCCGGTGGTGGACAGCAACGGCGCCGGTGACGCCTTCCTCACCGCCTTCCTGCACAGCCGCTTCTCCGGCGCCACGCTGGAGGCCTGCGTGCTGGCCGGATCGGTCTCCGGCGCCTACGCCTGCGGCAGCCCCGGCACGCACGAGGAGCTGATCAGCGCCGCGGCACTGGCGGCGGCCGTCGACAGGGCGGGGCGCACCGCCCCGGGCCTGCCGGTGCGCTGACCGGTTGCCGGCTGCTCAGCCGTCAGGCCCAGGCCGGGCCCAGCCGCCCAGCCCCAGCCGCCCAGCCCCGGCCGTCAGCCCGCCTCGATCCGCCGGATCGCGGTGTCCAGCGCGGCGTCCTGCGACGGGTAGACCTCGCACACCGGGTCGCCGCTCGGCGTGCGGGTGTGGTCGATCTCCCACAGGCTCACCTCGCTGCCGTCCAGCAGCAGGAAGGCGTGCTCGTACAGCGACCACGACACGTGGCGGCCGGCGACCAGCGCCGTCCCGCGCGTGACGATGCTGATGTCGTGCGCGATGGCCGCGCGCAGCCGGATCGCGACATCGCTGCCCGGCGCCCCGGCGTTGACGTTGGCGGCCCTGCGTAGCAGCCGCCTGGCGTGTTCGGCCGAGTCGCCCTCGGTGTAGGCCCGCCGGAGAGCGGTCTCCGAGCCCGGGGCGAGCAGCGCGTCCACGTCCTCGCTGCCGCGCTCCAGCCGCAAACCGCCGCTCCGCGTGTCGTACGGCATCTCCTGCGGGCCCGTCGACCCGCCGAAGGCCGTGTCGACCTCCCACTCGGCGAGCGTCAGCCCCTCCTGCCCGGTGAAGACCGAGCGGTGCGGCAGCCCGTCCGGGCCGGTGTCGTGCTCCAGCTCCCACAGCACCCGCACACTGCCGTCCGGCAGCAGGAAGCTGTGCCGGAAGGTCCGCCGGTTCATCCGCCGCGGCGGGCCCTTGGTGTGGCGGCACGACTGGAGCCCGCAGTAGTGCATCAACGCAAAGCGCACGGCGCCCAGTTCACGTGCCGCCGCGGCGCCGTTGTCCGCCCTTTCGAGCAGCCGGGCCAGCTGTTCGGCCGGCGCACCGCCCGCCCGCTCGGGTTCTGCCGTGTCCGCGCCTTCCACGTCCATACGGTCCTCCCGGCCTTCGCCGTACCCCAACCCCACCGGCGACTCAGGGTAGTAGCGTCGTCGCCGATTGCGCCCGCGAACGACGACATTTCCGGGCGTGCGGCCGAATTTCGCGCCCCCCTGCGACCGGATCAACCCTGCGCGCGCCCGGCCGACCACAGCAGCGCGCCCCGCAGATGCGCGCGGAAGCGCGGGTCGGCGTAGGCCGACGCGGTGTGCCCGAGAGCGGTGTAGAACGACCGGCCGGCACCGACCTGCCGGCACCAGACCAGCGGATGGTCGGCGCCCATCGTGCCGCCTTCATACCGCCGTTCGTCCACCGACGCCAGCACCCGCACCCCGGTGCCGCGCGGGCCGGCGCCGAAGTCGTACCACTCGTCGGTCCACTCCCACACGAGCGGCAGGTGCGCGGTCGCCGGATGGCCCCGGTCCTCCACCGTCACCGCGGCGGTCTGCACCGCCGGATGCCCGATGAAGCGCGCCCCGGTCAGCTCGCCGTACCAGGGCCACTCGTATTCGGCGCAGGTCGCCGCATGCACCCCGAGGAAGCCGCCGCCCCCGGTGACGTACGCCCGCAGCGCGCGCCGGGCGTCGTCGTCGAGCACCTCACCGGTGGGGGAGAGGAAGACCACCGCGGCGCAGCCCGCCGCCAACAGGCGGGCCAGCTCCCGCGGATCCTCGGTGTGCCGCACCGACAGGCCCTCGGGGGCGGCGAGTTCGGCGAGCGCGGCGGCGCCGGCGCCGATCGAGTCGTGCCGGTAGCCGGCGGTCGCGCTGAAGACGGCGACGTCCTCGGGCATGTGCGGTTCGCTCCTGCGGTACGGGTGAAGGGGGTTCGGACGTCGAACAGTCGGTGCGGGCTGCCGCCGCGGAGATCCAAACGACAGGCCCTAGCTAGTCTGCGGCGCCCGGAAAGGGGGTGCCGCAGCGGGGGCAGCGGGCGGCTCTCATGTCCTCGCGCATCGCACCGCACGCGTCGCAGACCCGGTCGAGCCGGCAGACCGGGTCGCCCCCCTCGGTGTGCTCCTCGTGCTCCGGCCGGTCGTCGTGGCCGTCGGTCATGCGGTCACGACTCCTGTCCCGGCCGGGGGACGGGCCCCGCCGCCGGGCCGGTGTCACGGGCGTCCCACCGGTTCATCGCCCGCCGCAGCGACCGCGTCTCGGCGAAGCCGAGCCGGGTGGCGGCGCGTTGGGCGGATTCGGCGCCGGAGCGGCGCAGGCCGGCCGAACGCTCCCTGCGTACGGTGTCGAGTTCGGCCCGCCAGGTGGTGCCGGACTCGGCGAGCCGGCGCTGCAAGGTGCGCGGGCTGACCGCGAGCCTTCGGGCCGTGCTGTCCAACGACGGTCGGCCGTCGGCCAGTTGCGCGAGGATCGCGGTCCGCAGACCCGGCAGCGGGTCGGCCGGGCCCCGCCGTGGCGGCGGGAAGGCGGCGGCGGACCGCTTGATGATCGCTGCGAGTGCCGGGTCCGCGGTGACCATCGGCAGCGCCAGGTCCCTGCGGTGCAGGGTGATCGTGTCGGCGGGGGCGCCGAAGTCGACCCTGGCGCTGCCGAAGCTGTCGGCGTACGCCGTGGTCCGGCGCGGTGCCTGGTGGGCGAAGGACACCCGGGTCGGCGAGAGCGCTCTCCCGGTGCCGTGCCGGAACTGCCCGGTGAGCACCGCGAGGACGAACTCGGCCACCACACCGTGCATTTCGTGGTCCGGGCGCAGGATGTCGTAGGTGACGGTGACCTCGTCGCCCGACACCTCGGTGGTGAGCCGGGAACTGCTGCTCACCAGGTGCACGTGCCTGGCGCCGAGCGCGAGGCCCTCGCCCAGGGTGGGCGCGGTGCTGATCAGATAGTCGACCAGGTCGAAGAATCCGTGGCGGTAGCGCATGGCGGTCAGCAGGCCCGCGTCCGGCCGCCCGGTGCGGGTCAGCACCTCGCGCCACAGCCGGAAGGTGCCGGCCGACGGCATCCGCGCGGTGGCCGGGGCGCGCAGCGCGGTCGGCAGGCCCGCGGCCCTCACCAGCGCGTCGGCCTCCGCGCCGTCGCGCGCGGCGGCTCTGGCGATGAATCTGGGCACCACGACGCAGTCGGTCAGCGGGGCGGTCGCGGCCGGCTCGGCGGCGCTCGGCGGCGGAGGCTCGGAGTGCGGCATGCCAGTCACCTCGGCAAGTCTGCGGTCTGCGGCGGTCTGCGCAGGTGGGGGAACGAACAGGGGACAGCCGGTGCGCGCCGCGTCGGGGCGCCCCCGGCAGCCTACGCCCGAGCTGGCGCGTTCTGTCCGCTGTCTGGCGCGTTCCGTCCTCCCGCGGGCGACCCGCCGGGGCCAAGATCGGGGCAATGGTGCTCAAGGGTGCCGGGTCGCTCGCGCGGGGGAGGTGCGGCGACAGTAGGGGGAGGGCGCCGGCGCGAGCGGGTCACCGTTCGCGCCGGCGAAAGCACGCGCCTTGTCGCTGATGCCGCGGACGGCGTGTTCCTGCTGTCTGTGCCGCTTCTTGCCGCCCGTGCCGCGCAGAGTGCCCTGCTCGTCGCGCACGCCGAATCGGGAGCGCACGCCTTGCCGCGCACGCCGGGCGGGAGCGCCGGCCTCGTCGCCTGTGCCGCCGAGCACGACGCCGCCGGGCGTGCTCACGCCCGCTTCTCCGCCCAGTGGCTACGCCCGAGGCTGATGATCTGCATTTGCAGCCGGGCCGCGCGGACGATCTCCTGCCGCGCCGCCGGATCGTCCTGCGGAACCTCCATGACGGCCGCGGCCGTCAGCACCATATGGTCGACGTAGAGCCCGGCCAGCACCCGCAGGTCCGCCGTGCTCCAGCCCGCCGAGACCGGCTGCGCCGCGAGCCCGGCCGCCACCTCGTCGGTGAAGCGCCGCAGTTCGGCGGCGATCGCCTCGCGCACCGGCCGCACCCCGCCGTAGCGCTCGCGCGCGATGAAGCGGACATGCGCGCGGTGCTCGTCCACGTAGGCCGCGGTGATCGCCACCGTGCGGTCGATCAGCTCGTCGGAGTCCTGCCCGCCGGCGGCCATCGCGTCCCTGATCACCGCGTGCAGGCTGCCCAGCGCCTCGCCGACGAGGGCCACGCCCAGCGCCCCCATGTCGGGGAAGTGCCGGTAGAAGGCGGCCGGCGCCACCCCGACCGCCCGGGTGACCTCGCGCAGCCCCAGGCTGCTCAGGCTCTGCCGGTCGAGCAGCCGCAGCCCGGCGTCCAGCAGTGCCTGCCGGGTCTGCTCCTTCTGGGCCTGCCGGACGCCCGGTGTGTGACTCATGTCATTCAGTAAACAACCGTTCGCCCGATCCCGCCACTGTAAAATCGGACTCAGTGAACAAGTGTTATCCCAAACCCCAACTCCTCGGAGGTGCGGTCGACATGAGCCTCGTCGTCCTGCTGCTCTGCTTCGGCGTGATCATGGGCACCAGTGCCCACATCTCGCTCACCGCCTTCACCGCCGCGTCCGCCGCCATCGCGGTCTGGCTGCTGGCCTTCGCCGTACGCGAGGCCCTCGCACGGCACCGCGGCTGACCGGCCGCCGCGCCGCTTACGCGGCACGACCGAACCGCACGCACATCCCCAAGCTCTCCGGAGAGGACACCGTGAACACCGCAGCCCACCCGGTCGCGACCGGCACACCGGCCGCGACCAACCGTGACGCCGACGGCATGGCCGTCGCCTCCTTCCTGCTCGGCCTGCCCGGCCTGCTGGTCCTCAACCTGGTGCTCGGCCCGGCCGCGATCGTGCTGGCCCTCACCGCACTGACCCGCGGCACCCGCCGCCGCGCCCGCGCCTTCCTCGGCCTCGCCCTCGGCGTCGCGGCCCTCGCGATCCAGGTCGGGGTGGTGGTCGCGGGCCACGGCGTGCTCTGGTCCTTCACCTGACCCGTACGCGTATACGGCGAAGGCCCGGCCGGACCGGCCGGGCCTTCGCCGTATACGCGTACGTGCGTCAGCTCAGGTCGATGCCCGGGTAGAGCGGGAAGCCGGACAGCAGGTCGGAGGCCCGCTTGGCGACCTGGTCGGCGACCGCCGAGTCCAGCACGTGGTGCGCCTTGGACAGCCCGCCCTTGGGCGCCGCCGCGGCCGTCGTGCCCGACAGCACCGTGTCGATGAGCCCGGCGATCTCGTCCATCTCCTGGGCGCCGAGGCCGCGGGTGGTCAGCGCCGGGGTGCCGATCCTGATGCCCGAGGTGTACCAGGCGCCGTTCGGGTCCTGCGGCACCGAGTTGCGGTTGGTGACGATGCCCGCGTCCAGCAGTGCCGCCTCGGCCTGCCGCCCCGTCAGGCCGTAGCCGGAGACGTCGATCAGCACCAGGTGGTTGTCCGTGCCGCCGGTGACCAGCTTCGCGCCCCGGGTGAGCAGGCCCTCGGCCAGCGCCCGCGCATTGTCCACGATCCGCTGCGCGTACGCCCCGAACTCCGGCCGGGACGCCTCGGCCAGCGCCACCGCCTTCGCCGCCATCACATGCGGCAGCGGGCCGCCGAGCACCATCGGGCAGCCCCGGTCCACGTGCTCGGCCAGTGAGTCGTCGCACAGCACCATGCCGCCGCGCGGGCCGCGAAGCGACTTGTGGGTGGTGGTGGTGACGATGTTCGCGTGCGGCACCGGGTCGAAGTCGCCGGTCAGCACCTTGCCGGCGACCAGGCCCGCGAAGTGGGCCATGTCGACCATCAGGGTCGCGCCCACCTCGTCGGCGATCTCCCGCATGATGCGGAAGTTCACCAGCCGGGGGTAGGCGGAGTAGCCCGCCACGATGATCAGCGGGCGGAACTCGCGGGCCGTCGCCCGCAGCGCCTCGTAGTCCAGCAGCCCGGTCACCGGGTCGGTGCCGTAGCTGCGCTGGTCGAACATCTTCCCCGAGATGTTCGGCCGGAAGCCGTGCGTGAGGTGGCCGCCGGCGTCCAGCGACATCCCCAGCATCCGCTGGTTGCCGAACTCGGCCCGCAGTTGCGCCCAGTCCTGCTCCGAGAGGTCGTTGACCTGCCGCACCCCGGCCCTGGCGAGACCCGGCGTCTCCACCCGCTGCGACAGCACCGCCCAGAAGGCCACGAGGTTCGCGTCGATCCCGGAGTGCGGCTGCGCGTAGGCGTGCGCGGCGCCGAAGACGTTGCGCGCGTGCTCGGCCGCCAGCGCCTCGACGGTGTCGACATTGCGGCAGCCCGCGTAGAAGCGGCGGCCGATCGTGCCCTCGGCGTATTTGTCGCTGAACCAGTTGCCCATCGCCAGCAGGACGGCGGGGGAGGCGTAGTTCTCGCTGGCGATCAGCTTCAGCATCTCGCGCTGGTCGCCCAGCTCCGCGGCGATGGCGTCGGCCACCCGCGGCTCGACCCCGCGGATCACCTCCAGCGCGCTGCGGAAGGCGATCGACTCTGTGCTGTACGCGTCTGCTGCCATGGCGGTCCTCCGGTTGTCGTCAACGGACGGCCCAGGCGCACGGCTCTCATCTCCCGCCGAGCCGCTCCCCGATGGTTGACCCCATCCCAGCGCGCCAGTCACGACCCGCCCGCACCTTATCAATTCCCCGGTGCCCCCGCCCTGCCCCGTCCACCTGCCGCGGGACCCTCCCCAGGCGGCGGCCGCGCGGCCGCCGCCCGCCGGCCGACGGTCCGGCGGCCGGCGGAAAGTCCCGGAGGGCCGGGTGTTTTCATGGAGCGCGGCCCGCGAAGGGCAGGCCGTTCGACGCAGGGAGCCAGCATGCACTCGCCGGACCGGGCCGAGCCCGCAGCCTCCGTGCGGACCCGGGTCGGCAGGGCCGGCACCGCCGTCCTGGAGCTGACGCGCCCCTCCGCGCTGAACGCCCTCGACCTCACGATGGTCCGCCTCATGACCGAAGCCCTCACGGCGTGGCGGGACGACCCCGCCGTCAAGTCCGTGGTCGTCCGCAGCACCTCGCCGAAGGCTTTCTGCGCGGGCGGCGACATCCGGGCCGTGCGCGCGGCCGGGCTGGCCGGCGACGACACCGCGGTCCGCGGCTACTTCTCCGCCGAATATGCGCTCAACGCGCTGATCGCCCGCTATCCCAAGCCGTACACCGCCCTGATCGACGGCTACGCGATGGGGGGCGGTCTGGGCATCTCCGTGCACGGCTCCGCGCGGGTGGTGACCGAGCGCGCCGTGCTCGCCATGCCGGAGACCGGCATCGGCTTCTTCCCCGACATCGGCGCGAGCTGGTTCCTGCCCCGGCTGCCGGGCGCCTTCGGCTGGTATCTGGGGCTGACCGGGGCGCGGGTCACCGGGCAGGACGCCGTGGCGTGCGGGCTCGGCACGCACTATGTCGCGGCGGCCGACCTGCCCGCGCTGGAGTCCGCGTTGACGGCGGCCTGCGACGGGCCCGACGCCGTACTGCGGGACTTCGCCGCGCAGGCGGACGCCCTGCCGCCCGCCGCCCATGCGGACGCGGTCGCCCGCTGCTTCTCCGTACCCGACCTCGCGCGGGTGCGGGCCCAGTTGGCGGCGGAGACGCGGGCGCGGGAATGGGCGGCGGACACCCTGGCCCTGCTGGACGCGGCCTCGCCGGCGAGCCTGGCGACGACCGTGGACCTGCTGCGGGCCGGCGCAGGCTCGACGCTGGAGCAGTGCCTGGAACGGGAGCTGGACCTGGCCTGCCGCACCGCGCGCACCGCCGACTTCCACGAGGGCGTCCGCGCCGCCCTGGTCGACAAGGACCGCAAGCCCACCTGGTCGAGCGCACCCTAGATCACATGGCGAGACGGCGGTATCATCATGCGGACACGCGGGCGTAGCGTGATCCCCGAACCCTCCGACGACGAACGGGAGATCACACCATGTCTCGGGAATGGGACGCGAAGGCCTACGACGCCCTGCCGCTGCCGCACCTCGGCTGGGGGCGGCGCACGCTGGCCAGGCTGCCGCTCAAGGGCGACGAGCGGGTGCTCGACGCGGGGTGCGGCACCGGCCGCGACACCGAGGGCCTGCTCGACCTGCTGCCGGAGGGCAGGGTGGTGGCGGTGGACGGTTCCGTCCGCATGCTGGACCAGTTGCGTGACCGGCTGGCCGGCCGGCTGGACCGGGTCGAGGTCGTGCACGCCGACCTGACCGAGCCGCTGCCCTTCGAGGGCGAGGTCGACGCGGTCTTCAGCGTCGCCGCCTTCCACTGGATCGAGGACCACGCCGCGCTCTTCTCCGCGCTGGCCGCCCGGATGCGCCCCGGCGCCCGCCTGGTCACCGAGTGCGGCGGCCGCGGCAACATCGCCGCGGTCGACGCGGCCGCCGCCGACATCCTCGGCGGCGCCCGGGACAGGTGGGAATTCGCCGGCGAGGAGGACACCCGGCAGCGGTTGGCGGCGGCCGGCTTCGTCGACGTCGAGGTGGCGCTGCGGCCCGACCCGGCCAGGTTCGAGCCCGGCGAGCAGTTCGAGGCGTATCTGGCCACGGTGATCCTGGGCGCGTATCTGGACGCCATGGCGGACGCCGACCGCGAGTCGTTCGTGAAGGCGGTGGCCGCCCGCCTCGCCGAGCCGGTCGCGGACTACGTACGGCTGGAGATTTCGGCCACCCGGGCATGACCGGCTCGCGCTCAACCGGTTGAGCGCGAGCGGCCGGGCAGGGGGCGGAGCGGCCGTGCCGGAGCGGGTTCGGCGTTGTTAAGGTGTGCGGGCCGATCACCTGAGGCAGCGGGCCGAACCCGCCCGTCACCGACCGAAGTCCGCTCATCCCCCCACGCCGCACCCGCCGTTCACGGCCCGCGGGCCGCCCTGCCGTATCGAGGCCGACATGAGCCCCAAGAAGCGTCCCACCATCGCCGACATCGCCGAGGCCGCCGGCGTGTCCAAGGGCGCCGTCTCCTACGCGCTCAACGGCAAGGCGGGAGTCTCCGAGCAGACCAGGGCCAGGATCCTGGAGATCGCCGCGCGGATGGGCTGGCACCCCAGCAGCGCGGCCCGCGCCCTGTCCGACGGGCGCAGCGGCGCGATCGGGCTCGTGGTGGACCGGCCCGCGTGGGTGCTGGGCATCGAGCCGTTCTTCATGCAGCTGATCTCCGGCGTCGAGGCGGGCCTCGCCCCGACCGGCACCGCGCTGCTGCTCCAGGTCACCGACGACGCCAGGGCCGAGGAGATCGCCTACCGGCGGTGGTGGGGCGAGCGCCGGGTCGACGGTGTGCTGCTGGTCGACCTGCGCGAGCAGGACCACCGGCTCGGCCTGGTCGCCGAACTGGGCCTGCCCGCGGTCGTGGTCGGCCACGCGGCCCTCTCCTCGGGTGTGCCGTCGGTGTGGATCAACGACGGCGCCGCGGTGCGCGAGACGCTGGCCTACCTGGCCGCGATGGGGCACCGCAGGATCGCCCGGGTGGCGGGCCCCGCGCACTTCGTGCACACCAGGGAGCGCGGCGAGGCCTTCGACGCCGCCACGGCGGAACTGGGCATCGACGGCGTGCCGTGCGTCTACACCGACTACTCCGGCGAGGACGGCGCGCGGGCGACCCGGCGGCTGCTGTCCGGATCGCTGCGGCCCACCGCGATCGTCTACGACAACGACGTGATGGCGGTGGCCGCGCTGAGCGTCACCCAGGAGATGGGCGTGTCGGTGCCCGCGGAACTGTCCCTCGTCGCCTGGGACGACAGCGAGCTGTGCCGGCTGGTGCACCCCGCGCTGACCGCGGTCAGCCGGCGGGTCATGGAATACGGCGAGCGGGCCGCCACCGCGCTGCTCTCGCTGATCGACGGCACCCCCGTTCCCGACATCCTGCTGCCGCCGCCGGCCCTCGTGCCCCGCGGCAGCACCGCGCCCTGCGGGGCGTGACCGGCCCGCCCGAAGCGCGTCCGCACGCGTCCCGCACTCACGCGGCGCACCTGCTGTGCGCACGCCCGCCGGCGTGCCCGTGCGGCCGGCCGCGGCATCCGCTGAAGCGGTCAACCGCCTTTCGTTACATGGTGTTTCACCCCGGCGCCCGCCGTTCGATCCCTTGACGGCCGTGATGCGCCCTAGTTAAATCACGTCGCGATATAAGTCGTGAAACAAGGTGTGAAACAAGGCGTGCGGACCCCCTCACCGCACGACTGACCATGTCAGGCCCATGCCATCGTGCCGTGCCGAGAAAGGCAACGACCCATGAGCGCAGCAACCCGGCCCCACACGGGCAGATCCTCCGGATCCCGACTACGACGCGTCATCGTCGGGACGCTCACCGCCGCAGCCGCGGCGATCACCCCCATGCTCGCCGTACCCGCGACCGCGCACGCCGCGGGCGAGAGCGTGCAGGTCTACCTCACCACCACCGGCGACTCCGGCGGCCGCAACGTCGTCAAGGGCCTGGAGCAGCAGGCCCCGCTGTCCTTCGCGTCCGGCACCGGCGGATCGGGGCAGAACGTGACGGTGGACGAAGGCACCACCTACCAGCAGTTCACCGGCGGCGGCGCGTCCTTCACCGACACCGCCGCCTGGCTGATGAACAGCAGCGGCGCCCTGTCGGCGTCGACCCGCAACACCGTCATGCAGAAGCTGTTCGACCCGGTCAACGGGATCGGCCTCGGCTTCCTGCGCAACCCCATGGGCGCCTCCGACCTGGCGCGGGGCAACTACACGTACGACGACATGCCCGCGGGCCAGACCGACCCGACGCTGGCGCACTTCTCCATCGCCCACGACCTGGCCGACGTCGTCCCGCTCACCAAGCAGGCACGGCAGCTCAACCCCAACGTCAAGGTCATGGCCACCCCGTGGACCCCGCCGCCGTGGATGAAGGACAGCGACGCCTACAGCCAGGGCTGGCTGGAGTCGCAGTACTACGCCGCCTACGCGCAGTATTTCGTCAAGTACCTCCAGGCCTACCAGGCGCAGGGCGTCCCGGTGGACTACATCACCGTGCAGAACGAGCCCACCTGCTGCAGCGGCTACCCGTCGGCGCAGTGGAACGGCTCGGGCCTGGCGTTCTTCACCAAGACCAACCTGCTGCCCGCGCTGCACGCGGCCGGGCTGTCCACCAAGGTCCTGGCGCTGGACTGGAACTGGGACACCTACGACAGCTACGCGGCCCCCACCGTCACCGACGCCGCCGTGCGCAACGACCCCAACTTCGGCGGGATCGCCTGGCACGGCTACGGCGGCAACGTCGCCGAGCAGACCACCGTCCACAACCAGTACCCGAACCTGCCCGCCTTCGACACCGAGCACTCCGGTGGCACCTGGATCGCCAACCAGCAGAAGGAGGACATGGAGAACCTGATCGACTACACCCGCAACTGGGGCCAGAGCTGGGTCAAGTGGAGTCTGGCGGTCGACCAGAACATGGGGCCGCACAACGGCGGCTGCGGCACCTGCACCGGACTGATCACCGTGCACAACGGCGACAGCCGCAGCGGGCAGGTGGACTACACGATCGAGTACTACACGATGGGCCAGCTCACCAAGTTCGTGAAGCCCGGCGCCACCCGGATCGCCTCCACCGACAACGCCACCGTGCGCAATGTCGCCTGGCGCAACCCCGACGGCTCCAAGGCGCTCATCGCCTACAACGAGTCGTCCTCCGCCCAGACCGTGCGGGTCGACTGGGGCAACGAGAACTTCTCCTACTCGTTGCCCGGCGGCGCCTCGGCCACCTTCACCTGGGCCGGCACCCCCGGGACCGGCGGGAGCACCGGCGGCCACACTGGCACCATCACCGGATACGGCGGCAAGTGCGTCGACGTCGCCGGAGCCGCCTCGACCAACGGCGCCGCCGTGCAGCTCTACGACTGCAACGGCACCGCCGCCCAGTCCTGGACCGCCTCCGGCAGCACCTTGCAGGCGCTCGGCAAGTGCATGGACGTCGCCGCCGCCGGCACCGCCAACGGCACCAAGGTGCAGCTCTACGACTGCAACGGCACCGGCTCGCAGGTCTGGACCAGAGGCGCCAACAACACCCTGGTCAACCCGCAGTCCGGCAGATGCCTGGACGCGACGGGCCCCAGTTCCGCCAACGGCACCCGGCTGCAGATATGGGACTGCACCGGTGCGGCCAACCAGCAGTGGACCGCGCCCGCCGGGTGATCCGCTGACCCCGTGAACGGCCGGTCGCGGACCTCTCACCGCGCCCGGCCTCGCCGAAGGAAGAGGAAGACGGCCGCCGGTCCCGCGCAGTCGGCGCGGGCCGGCGGTCCGGCGTGCCCGGAAGCGGAATGTCCGGGCCGGCCGGGAGCCGAGTCGTCGACAGCTGTTTGTCAGACGTTGACCCAGGTGGCCGTGTGTGAAGGGGACGCGGTGGCCGCAGCCGCCTAACCTGGGCTGGAGCGTCCGCCCGCCGTGCCCCACGCGACGAGGAGTCCCCGTGTCCATCGCCCGCAACGAGGGTGCCGGCTGGCAGCGCACTTCCGTGCGGTCGATGGCCGTGGTGCTGCCGGTGGCCGCCGTGGCGGCCCTGGTGGCCGGCAAGTGGACGATGATCAACACCAGCGCCGGGCAGCTGGGCTCCGCGGACGGCGAGTGGATCGCGGTGGCCTGCCTGGCCGCCTTCATGACCTGGGTCTTCTCGGCCACCGCGCTGCAGGGCGCGGTGATCGAACGGATGCCCCCCGGGCTGCTGCTCGCGGCGCAGTTCGCGGCCTCCGCGGCCAACCACATCCTGCCCGCGGGTGTCGGCGGCAATGCCGTCAACCTGCGCTTCCTGGTGCGCAGGGGGCTGACCCCGACGCGTTCCGTGGCGGCGCTCGCGGTACGCGCCTGCGCCGCGGCGATCGGCCGGATCGTCCTGCTGCTCGCGGTGCTCGGGCTCTTCCCCGGCGCCCTGCACCTGCACCGGGTCACCGGCGGCGGACCCGAGATCCCCGACCATCCGCTGCTGATCGCCGGTGTGGGGGCGGCGATCGCGGCGGGCGTCGTGGTGCTGGTCCGGTGCGCCCGCCGGCTGCGGGAGCGGCTGCGGGACTTCCTCGGCTCGGTCGCGCACGACGTCCGGGTGCTGCGCGGCAACCGGGCCCGGATGGCGGCGCTGTGGGGTGGCTCGCTCGCCTTCCCGGCCATGCACGCGGCGGTGCTGGTCTCGGTGGCCCGCGCGGTGCACGCTCCGGTGCCGGTGAGCGGCGTCGTGGTGGCGTATCTGTTCGCCAGCACCGCGGCCGGCTGGCTGCCGACGCCGGCCGGGCTCGGCTCGCTCGACGCGGCTCTCGGCCTGGCCCTGATCACCGCGGGCGCCTCCGCGGTCGCGGCCACCTCCGCGGTCCTCGGCTACCGGCTGGTCACGACCTGGCTGCCGCTGATGCCGGGCGTCCTGGTGCTGGCGATGCTGGTGCGACGCCGCGAACTGTGAGGGGGCCGCGGGAAGTTCTTGGTACAGACCTTTGTCGGAAGTATTGACGGCACTTCTCCCCGCCATTTAAATCACGTCCTGAACTAAGGCGTGGGCGAAGTGCGCCCCCGATGCATGCGACTCGCCGGGGGTGCGGTTCGGCCCGCTGTCTGTCAGGAGCATGACCTCCCCGTGTGCTCCGGTCCCGTGTTTCCGCCGCCCCTACCGAGGAGCCCGGCATGCCGGCATCACCCCCCACCCGACGGATCAGACGGATACGCCCCCTCCCGCTGCTGGCCGCCGCCGCCCTGCTGCTCGGCGGGCTGCTGCAGCAGACCGCGTCGCCCCACCGGGCCGCCGCCGCGCCCGCCGTGGCACCCGCGGCCGCCACCGCCACCTTCACCGACGACTTCAACGGCCCCGCGGGCAGCGCGGTCGACGGCTCCAAATGGGGCTATGAAACCGGTGACAACGTCAACAACCACGAGCGCGAGTACTACACCAGCGGCACCCACAATGCCGCGCTCGACGGGCAGGGCGACCTGGTCATCACCGCCCGCAAGGAGAACCCGGCCAACTACCAGTGCTGGTACGGCACCTGCCAGTACACCTCGGCCCGGCTGTCCACCCCGCAGAAGTTCAGCCAGGCCTACGGCCACTTCGAGACCCGCATGAAGCTGCCGCGCGGCCAGGGCATGTGGCCCGCGTTCTGGATGCTCGGCGGCGGCAACTGGCCGACCGACGGCGAGATCGACATCATGGAGAACGTCGGCTTCGAGCCCGGCAGCGTGCACGGCACCATCCACGGCCCCGGCTACTCCGGCGCGAACGGCATCGGCGCCGGATACACCCTGCCGAACGGCCAGAGCTTCTCCGACGCCTTCCACACCTTCGCCGTCGACTGGGCGCCGAACTCGATCAAGTGGTCCGTCGACGGCAACGTCTACGAGACCCGCACCCCCGCCGACCTGAACGGCAACCGCTGGGTGTACGACCACCCCTTCTACCTGATCATGAACCTCGCGGTCGGCGGCTACTGGCCCGGCGACCCGGACGGCGGCACCACCTTCCCGCAGCAGCTCGTGGTCGACTACGTCCACGTGACGACCTCCGACACCTCGGGCGGCGGCACCGGCGGACACGCCATCACCGGCCTCGGCGGCAAGTGTGTCGACATCGCCGGCGCCAGCACCGCCAACGGCGCCGCGGTCCAGCTCTACGACTGCAACGGCACCGCGGCGCAGTCCTGGACGGTCGGCTCCGACGGCACGATCAGGGCCCTCGGCAAGTGCCTGGACGTCACCGCGGCGGGCACCGCCGACGGCACGAAGGTCCAGCTCTACGACTGCAACGGCAGCAACGCCCAGAAGTGGACCGTCTCCGCCGCCCACGACATCGTCAACCCCGCGGCGAACAAGTGCCTCGACGCGACCGGCAACAGCTCCGCCAACGGCACCCGGCTGCAGATATGGACCTGCGCCGGCACCGCCAACCAGAAGTGGACGGTGACCGGCTGATGAGAAGGCAGCACGCCGTCATCCTCGCCACCGCCCTGGCCGCCGGCACCCTGGGCACCTTCGGCATCACCCAGGCCGCCGGCGCCGACCCCGCGGGCGCCATCACCGGCTACGGCGGCAAGTGCGTCGACGTCGCGAGCGCAAGCAGCGCCAACGGCGCGGCCGTCCAGCTCTACGACTGCAACGGCACCGCGGCGCAGTCCTGGACGGTCGGCTCGGACGGAACGCTCCGGGCGCTCGGCAAGTGCATGGACGTCACCGCGGCGGGCACCGCCAACGGCGCCGCGGTCCAGCTCTACGACTGCAACGGCACCAACGCCCAGAAGTGGACCGCGAGCGGCGGCGAACTGGTCAACACCGGCTCCGGCCGCTGCCTGGACGCCACCGGCCCCAGCTCCGCCAACGGCACCCGGCTGCAGATCTGGGACTGCGCCGGCTCCGCCAACCAGACCTGGACGCTGCCCACCGGCACCGGCACCGGCACCCCTCCGCCGACCGACCCGCCGCCCGCGAGCGGTGTGCGGGCCGTGGCGCCGTACCTCTACAACGGCTGGGGCAATCCGCCCGACCCGACCACGATCATGAACGCCACCGGCGTGAAGTGGTTCACCCTCGCCTTCGTGCTCAGCAACGGCACCTGCAACCCGCAGTGGGACGGCGGGCGCGCGCTGACCGGCGGCGTCGACCAGGCCACCATCACCAAGATCAGGGCCGCGGGCGGCGACGTGGTCCCGTCCTTCGGCGGCTACAGCGGCAACAAGCTGGAGGAGTCCTGCACCAGCGCGAGCGCGCTGGCCGGGGCGTACCAGAAGGTGATCAGCGCCTACGGCCTCAAGGCCATCGACATCGACATCGAGGCCAGTGCCTACAGCAACGGCACCGTCCAGCAGCGCACCGTCGACGCGCTCAAGACCGTCAAGGCCAACAACCCCGGCATCGCGGTCTACGTCACCATCGGCACCGGGCAGAGCGGCCCGGACACCGGGCTGATCAACAAGGCGGCCGCCTCCGGGCTGACCGTCGACAGCTGGACGATCATGCCGTTCGACTTCGGCGGCGCGGGCCAGAACATGGGCACCCTGACCACCAGGGCCGCCGACGGCCTGAAGAACGCGCTCAAGAGCGCCTACGGCTACACCGACGACCAGGCCTACCGGCACAGCGGCATCTCCTCGATGAACGGCATCACCGACAACAGCGAGACCGTCACCCTGGCCGACTTCCGCACGATCCTGGCCTACGCGCAGACCCACCACCTGGCCCGGCTGACCTTCTGGTCCGCCAACCGGGACCGGCCCTGCCCCGGCGGCTACCCCAACGACGACACCTGCTCGGGTGTCTCGCAGCAGGCCTGGGACTTCACCCGCACCTTCGCGCAGTACGGCGGATGAGACCCCGGTGACAGCACTCCGCCCCCCGGCCGTGTAGGCATGGTTCTCGCGATGCACCATGCGACGGCGGCCGGGGAGCGGAGGCAGGGCGGACATGACGGGCACCACAGGCAGCGCGGGACCCGGCGGCGGTGACGCGCGCGGGCGGGTCCTGGTGGTGGACGACGACGCCGCCATCCGCCGCTCGCTCGGCCGCGCCCTGCGGCTGCGCGGCTTCACCGTCGGCGAGGCGGACGGCGGCGCCGCCGCCCTGGAACAGCTCCGCGGCCCCGGCGCCCCCGACGTGCTGGTGCTCGACATCTCCATGCCCGGCGTCGACGGCATCGAGGTCTGCCGCACCCTGCGCGCCGCCGGCGACGACCTGCCGGTCCTGGTGCTCTCCGCACTCGACGAGGTGGCCGACCGCGTCGCGGGACTCCAGGCCGGCGCCGACGACTACCTCGTCAAACCCTTCGCACTGGAAGAGCTGGTGCTGCGGCTGAACGCCCTGCTGCGCCGCCGCCCGCCCCGCCCCGAGGACCAGGTGCGCGCCTGCGGCCTGGTCCTGGACCCCGCGGCCAGGACCGCCACCAGGGACGGCGAGCCGCTCGACCTGACCCGGCGGGAGTTCGAGCTGCTGGAGACCCTGGCCCGCAACACCGGCATCGTGCTGACCCGCGACCAGTTGCTCGACCGGGTGTGGGGCTACGACTTCGAGGTCCGCACCGACGCCGTCGACACCTTCGTCAGCTACCTGCGGCGCAAACTGGAGGCCGGCGGGCGCTCCCGCGTCCTGCACACCGTCCGCGGCGTCGGCTTCGTCCTGCGCCGGGGCGACGGCGCCGGGAGCGGCACATGAGACTGTCCGCCCGTATCGCACTGGCCGTCGCCGTCGTCGTCCCGCTGCTGGTCCTCGGCTCCGGCTGGATCATGGTCAGGCTCGTCGGCCGGGACGTGCACGCCGCCGGCGACGCCCACCTGCGTGAGCGCGCCACCGCGGTACGCCCGGAAGCCCTCGGACTGCTGCGGGCCATGGCCAACGACCGCCCGGCGAACGTCGAGCAGGCCAGGCAGCGCAAGCTCTTCACCGCCGCGCTCGACGTCGGCATCCGGGTCACCGGGCCGGGCGGCACCGTCACCGGCGGCCCGCAGCCCGCCGCCTCGGCGACCCTGCCCCCGGCCGCGGACGCCGCCCGCCCGGTCACCGTGGCGGCCGGGGCGCAGAGCTGGCGGGTGCTCGCCGTGCCCCTCACCGCCGTCCGGCCCGCCGCGAGCGGCACCCTGTGGCTGTTCTCCACCGACAGCGCGGGCCGGCGGCAGATCGCGCAGGTGCGCCGCCGGGTCGTAACCGTGGCCCTGCTGACCGCACCGGCCGCAGGCCTGCTCGCCTGGCTCGCCGCCGTACGCCTGGCCCGCCCGCTGCTCGCGCTCCAGCGCCGCGCCGCCGGCATCGACCCGCGGACCAGCGCCACCCGCCTCGACCACAGCCGCACCGGGGTGCCCGAGGTCGACGACCTGGCCCGCACCCTGCAGACCGTCCTTGCCCGCTACGACGAGCAGGCCGCCCGCACCGCCGAGGCCCTGGTCACCGCGCGCTCCTTCTCCGCCGCCGCCTCGCACGAACTGCGCACCCCGCTGATGAGCATGCGGATCAACCTCGACGTGCTGGACGGCGACCCGGCGCCGGAAGGTGCCGAGCGCGCCGAGGTCGTCGCCGACCTGCGGGCCGGCCACGAAAGGCTGCTGGGCCTGCTGGTGATGCTGCGCACCCTCGCGCAGGGCGACCTGGTCGGGGCCGACGCCTTCGTGCCCGTCGACCTCGCCGACCTGCTCGACTCCGCGGTACGCGACCTGCGCCGCGACCACCCCGCGGCCCGGATCACCGCGCACACCGCGGGACCCTGCGTCGTACGCGCCTGGCCGCAGGGCCTGCGCTCCGCCGTCGACAACCTGCTCGCGAACGCCGTCGTGCACGGCTCGGGCCCGGTCGAGGCGGCGCTGGCGCCCACCGCGGACGGCGCCGCCGTGCGGCTCACCGTCGGCGACCACGGCCCCGGGGTGCCTCCCGGGGCGCGCGCGTCGGTCTTCACCCGCTTCCAGCGCCGCCAGGACAGCCCTGGCTCCGGCCTCGGCCTGGCCCTGGTCGGCCAGCAGGCCGCACTGCACAGCGGCGCCGTCACCGTCACCGACCGGCCCGACGGCGCACCGGGCGCCTGGTTCGTCCTCGACATCCCGCACATGGAGCAGGGCCCCGCGCTGCCCAGGCAACGCGACTGGCTCACCGCGCAGACCCCCGCTCCCACCGGTCCGGGTGCCGGGCCACAAGATTTCCACAAAGACCGCTCCTAGCCTCCCGGCGAACCGGCACCGCACAGCAGCCGGTGCCGTCACCGAGGAGGTCAACCATGCGCACCACCCGTACCGCGGTCGCCGTCACCGCGGCGGCCGCGGCCCTGCTCGCCGCGGCCGGGACAGCCGCCGCCGACACCACCGCACCCACGCCCTCCGCCGCCGCCCACGCGGCGGGCAAGGCGCCGACCGGGGACGGCGCCCGCGCGCTGTGCAAGCGGCTGCCGACCGTCGACGCGCGCATCGACCGCGCCCTGGCCAGGCTGAACGGCCCGGTCACCGAACGCGGCTCCGTCGCCCGGCTCCAGCAGCGCGTCACCAATGCCGACGCCAAGGGCGACACGGCCGTGTCGACCCTCCTCAAGGACCGGCTGACCTTCCGCCAGTCGCTGGTCCCCACCCTCACCAAGCGCTCCACCGACCTGGACGCCGTCCGCACCTGGTGCGGCACCCAGCACTTCCCGGCCAAGGCCAAGAAGGGCGCCGGCAAATGACCCGGGCGCACCGGAGGGCCCTCGCCCTGCTGCCCGCGGGAGCGCTGGCCGCGCTGCTGCTCACCGGCTGCGGCGGCCACAGCGGCGCCGACGGCTCCGCCGACCCGGGCAGCACCTCGCCGGCGCCGGCCGCCTCCGATCTGGCCCACATGCAGAAGCTGGTGGACGACGCGGACTCGGCCGCGTCCGTGGCCGACTCCGACGCGGCAGCCGACAAGTGACCGCGGCCGGCGACTGACGGCGCCCGCACACCCCCGGCGGGCTACTTCGCGTCCGCGTAGCGCTCCACCGCGTGCGTCTCCAGCGGGAAGGGCACCGGGGTCGCACCGAAGACCAGGCGGCGGGCCTCGTCGGCCGCCGCCGCGACCGCGGACTCCACGGCGGGCGCGAGGTCCGCCGGGGTGTGCACGACCACCTCGTCGTGCTGGAAGAACACCAGCCGCGGGGCGGGACCGATCCCGGCCAGCTCCCTGCGCAGTGCCGCCAGCATCGCCAGCGCCCAGTCCGCGGCGCTCGCCTGGATCACGAAATTCCGCGTGAAGCGCCCCCAGGACCTGGCCGCCCTGCGGTCCGGCGACGCCCCGTCCGCCGGGTCCGCCGCCTCGTCCAGGAAGCGGTCGGCGGACGGCGCGGGGGACGTACGGCCGAGCTGCGAGCGTACGATCCCGCCCGCCTCGCCGGTACGGGCCGCGGCCTCCACCAGCGCGAGCGCCACCGGGAAGCGCCGTCGCATCACCGCGAGCAACTGGCCCGCCTCACCGCTGGTCTGCCCGTACATCGCGGCGAGCAGGGCGATCTTGGCCCGCGGCCGGTCGCCGCCGAAGGCGTCCTGGGCGACGGCCGCGTAAAGATCGCCGCCGGCCGCCGCGCGCGCCAGGCCCTGGTCGCCGGACATCGCGGCAAGCACCCGCGGCTCCAGCTGGCCCGCGTCCGCGACCACCAGCAGATGGCCGGGGTCGGCGACCACGGCCGCCCGCAGCGGCCGCGGAATCTGCAGCGCCCCGCCGCCCCGGGTCGCCCAGCGCCCCGACACCACACCGCCGACCACATATTCGGGCCGGAAGCGCCCGTCGCGCACCCAGGCCTCGCGCCACGCCCAGCCGTGCGCGGCATGGATGCGCGACAGCTCCTTGTACCGCAGCAGCAGCCCGGCCGCCGGGTGCTCCACCTTGCGCAGCTCGTGCGAACGGGTCGACGCCAACGGCACACCGACCCGCGCGAAGGCGGGCAGCAACTGGGCGGGGGAGTCGGGGTTGACCGGGCGGCCCAGCTCGTCCTGGATGCGCTGCGCCAGCTCGCCGAGCCTGGCCGGCCTGGCACCGCCGGCAGGGCGCGGCCCGAGCAGCCCGGTCAGCAACTCGTCGTGCGCCCGCGCGCTCCACGGCAGGCCGTCCCTGCCCATCTCGACCGCCGCCAGCGCCCCCGCGGACTCCGCCGCGCACAGCAACCGCATCCGGTCCGGCCGGTCCCCCGCGGCGATCCGCCGCTGCTGCTCGGCGTGCACCTCGACCAGCGCGGCCAGCGGGTCCACGTCCTGCGGCAGGTGGTGCCGGTCGGCGGCGAAGAGCACCGGCTGGTCGTCGGCGCCCGCCTCCGGCGCGTCCGGCGGCTCGGGCAGCCCGTGCAGCCGCGCCCAGGCCGCCCCCAGCGAGCGCGGCCTGCCGTGCCTGCCCTCCTGGCCGAGCAGCAGCGACTCGACCAGCTTCACGTCATGGCACCGCCCGACCCGGACCCCGCCCCGGTCGAGCAGCCCCTGGTAGACCTCCTCCGTCCCGCCCCACACCCAGCGCGGCGCTGCCGCCGCCTCGACCTCCCGCACCGCCCGGGCCAGATCCGCCACCACCGCGGTCCCGCCGACCGCCCCGCCGTCCTCCCCGACGCCGCACAGCCGCCCGCCGCCGCCGACCGCATCGGCCACGACGGCGACCCGCCCGGCTCCGGCGCCAACGGCTGCACCCACTCCTCGAGAGTAGGTCCGACCACCGACAATGCCCCCGGCGGCCGCTTTCGGGATCGCCGAAGAGCCCGGCGGCGCATGGCGCCTACCGGGCTCGGGGGCGGGGGTCAGCCCTGCTGCGCCTGGGACTCCTCGACGGACTTGTGGACCTCCGCCATGTCCAGCGCGCGGGCCTGCGCGATGACGTCCTCCAGGGCCGGCTCGGGCAGCGCGCCCGGCTGGGCGAAGATCGCCACCTTGTCCCTGACGATCATCAGCGTCGGGATCGACTGGATCTGGAAGGCCGCCGCAAGCTCAGGCTGGGCCTCCGTGTCGACCTTCGCGAAGACCAGGTCCTGGTGCTTCTCGGAAGACTTGTCGTAGACCGGCGCGAACGACCGGCACGGCCCGCACCAGGCGGCCCAGAAGTCGATGAGGACGAAGTCGTTGGCAGACACGACCTCGTCGAAATTCTCCTTGGTCAGCTCCACAGTGCTCATGCCCTCCCCAACGGGTGGCGGCGCCGGGAAATTCCACCCTTCACTCGTCCGGGTGGAGCGGACCGCGCCTCCATGGCGTGGGGCCCCGCACACTCGTTGTCCGCGTATGGCACCGATGCAGAGGAACGCGCAAGCCGCCGCGGAGCCGGCCCGAGGTGGAACGGTTCTGCACCACACCCGCGCGGACGCCCCGGTCTTCGCCGCCCTGGCCGACCAATGGCGCTCCGCCGGCCGCATGGTCCCCGGCCAGACCGACACCGAATGGTCCGACCTGATCACCCGCATCCCCCACGTCACCCTCCCCTGACCCCCACGACGCGCGCGGGGAACTGCCCGCCCCACCACGTCACGGGGTCAGCCGACCACCCACCGCAAGGGGCACCCACCCCGGGGGCGCGGGGAACTGCGCGACAAGCCCCCACCGGGCAGCAGGCGCGGCGCGCCCCCACTCACCCCCGCGTCAGCGGTAGCGGCTGGGGCGCCGCCGCCCCGACGTAAACCCCCGTCGGCCGCAAGCGCAGCGCCTGTTCCCCGTACTCCTCAAGCGCATGCGCGATCCACCCCGCGGTCCTGCCCACGGCGAAAACCGCTTCGCCGGCTTCCGGCGGCATCCCGGACGCGACCGACAGGACGCCGAGCGCGAGGTCGACATTGGCGTGCAGCGCCGTGTGCCGCGCCGCCGTGGCGACGACGTCGCGCGCCGCGGCGAGCGCGTCCGCCGCAGCGGGCACGTCGGCGAGGAGCGCGAGGAGCAGCCGCGCCCGCGGGTCCTCGCCGCGGTAGAGCCGGTGGCCGAGCCCCGGCACGCGCTGCCCGGCGCGCAGCTGCGCCGCGACGACGGGGCCGGCGCTGCCGCCGGCCAGGACGTCGGCGAGCATCCGGTGGGCGAGCGCGCTGGCCTGCCCGTGCAGCGGCCCGTCGAGCGCCCCGAGCCCGGCCGAGACCGCGGCGTAGGGGTGCGCGCGGCCGGTGGCCGCGACCCGGACCGCGAGGGTCGACGTGGCCAGGTCGTGGTCGATGAGGAGCGCGAGCGCGGCGTCGAGTACCCGCAGCGACGCCGGGTCCGGCTCCCGGGCCGTGAGACGGGGCCACAGCCGCCGGGCGATGGGCGCGTCGCCGGGGGTGTCCGCTCCGCCGGCGGGCGGCGGCGCGTCGCGGGGGACGTCCGTCCGCCCGGCCGGCGGCAGCGCGTCGACCAGCGTCGGGATCAGCCCGCGGGCGCAGCCGAGCACCGCCTCCCGGGTGAGGTCGAAGCGCAGCGGATCGGCCGCGCCGGCGGCGATCACCGCGACCCGCATCCGGTCCATCGGCCCGCTGCCGGCGGGCAGTGACCCCGCCGCGGCCCGGGCCGCGGCCAGCGGCAGCGGGGGAGCGCCGAAGCGCATGCCGACCCGCAGCTCACCGGTCCACAGCCACTGCGCGACCTCCTCGTAGGCGTAGGCCTCCGCCAGGGCGACCGCGTCGACGCCGCGGAAGGCGTAGGTGTCGGTCGCCGCGTCGATGAGGGTGATGCCGGTGCGGATCCGGCCCCATCCCTCGGCCGGGCCGTCGGAGGTGGAGGAGGCGGAGGAGGCGGTGCCCGGCGCACCCGCACCCGCCCGCCCCCTGGCGGCGAGCGCCGCGACCTCGGCCGGGTCGAAGGTGCTGCCCCGCCCGCCGGCGGCCCGCCGGCTGCCGAGCAGCCCCCGGCTGACGTAGGCGTACAGCGTCTCCGGCTTGACGCCGAGCCGCGCCGCCGCCTCCCGCGTACCGATGCGGCCGTCGCCGCCGCCCGCTGTCCCGTCCGTCATGGGCGCCACCGTATCCGCCTCGCGTCAACCCTTGCTCACATTGATCAATCAATGTTGACACGCTACGAATCAATCATGGACAGTCAAGTGAAGAGTCAAGGAGGAAACCGATGCCCACCACCGCACCCCCCGCCGCCTCGAAGTCCGCCCCGCCGCAGCCGGCACCGCCGGCGCCGCTCGACGTCCCGCGCGGCCTCAAGGGCGTGATCGTCACCGATACCGTGCTCGGTGACGTCCGCGGAGCCGAGGGCTTCTACCACTACCGCGAGTTCTCCGCGGTCGAGCTGGCGGCGAGCCGCAGCTTCGAGGACGTGTGGCATCTGATGTTCCACGGCACATTGCCGACCGTGGAGGAGCGGGCCCGCTTCACCCGGGAGACCGCGCGGCTGCGCCACCTGCCCGCCGCCGTGCGGGACGCGCTGCCCGCCGTCGCCCGCGCCACCGGCGGGTCCGGGCCGCTGGCCGGGCTGCGTACGGCACTGTCGCTGACCGGTGCCGCCGCCGGATTCCGGCCGCTGTACGACCTCGACCCCGAGCAGCGGCAGGCCGACGCGCTGGCCGCCTGTGCGGCCGTACCGACGCTGCTGACCGCGCTGCACCGGCTCGGCCGCGGCCTGGCGCCGATCGAGCCGCGCGACGACCTGCCGTATGCCGCGAACTACCTGTACATGCTCACCGGCGAGGAGCCCGACCCGGTCCGGACGCGGGCCGTCGAGCAGTATCTGATCTCGACCGTCGACCACGGCTTCAACGCCTCCACCTTCACCTCCCGGGTCATCGCCTCGACCGGTGCGGACCTGGCGGCCTGCCTGGTCGGGGCGGTCGGCGCGCTGTCCGGGCCGCTGCACGGCGGGGCGCCGAGCCGCGCGCTGGACACGCTGGACGAGATCGGCACCCCGGACCGCGTCGACCCCTGGCTGCGCGAGCACATCGCGGCCGGCGAGCGGATCATGGGTTTCGGCCACCCCGTCTACCGCACCGAGGACCCGCGCTCCCGGCTGCTCAAGGGCATAGCCCGGGACATCGGCGGCGACCTGGTCGACTTCGCCGTGCTGGTCGAGGCGCGCGCGGAGGCGCTGCTCGCCGAGCTGAAGCCCGGACGGGAGCTGCACATCAATGTGGAGTTCTACGCCGGCGTGGTCATGGAGCTGTGCGGGCTGCCGCGGGAGATGTTCACCCCGACCTTCGCCGCGGCCCGGGTGGTCGGCTGGAGCGCCAACATCCTGGAGCAGGCCGCGGACAGCAAGATCATCCGCCCGTCGGCCCGCTATGTGGGTCCGCCGCCGCCCCGCCCGGTCCCCGCGGCCTGACCGCGGAGCCCGGCGGCACGGGGTGGAAGGGGGGAGTCGCGGCACATTGCCGCGGCTGGTCTCCATACCGACCAGTCGGTAATGTGTGGTCGGTGCCGGGTCCCCGGCACCGACCCACCCCCGGAGGAGCCGGCGTGCGCGCGATCCAGATCACCGAATTCGGCGGACCCGAGGTCCTGCGGGAGGCGGAACTGCCCGACCCGGTCGCCGGCGAGGGGCAGCTGCTGCTGGACGTCGACTCCGCCGGGGTGAATTACGCCGACACGCACACCGTGGAGAATTCGTACCTCTCCCGCTCCACCCTGCCCATGGTGCCCGGCGCCGAGGTCGTCGGCCGCACCGCCGACGGCCGCCGGGTCGTCGCCCTCACCGACAACGGGGGATACGCCCAGAAGGCCGCCGTCCAGTCGTACCTGGCGCACGACCTGCCCGACGGGGTCACCGACGGGCAGGCGCTCGCGCTGGTCGTCCAGGGCCTGACCGCCTGGCACCTGCTGCGGACGTCGGCGCGGCTGGCGCCCGGCGAGAGCGTCGTGGTGCACGCCGCGGCCGGCGGCACCGGCTCGCTCGCGGTCCAGCTCGCCCGGCATTTCGGCGCGGGCCGGGTGATCGCCACCGCCTCGTCGCAGGACAAGCGCGACCTGGCGCTGGAAATGGGCGCCGACGTCGCGGTCGACCCCGACCCCGACGGGCTCACCGAGCGGCTGACCGCGGCCAACGGCGGGCGCAAGGTCGACATCGTGCTGGAGATGACCGGCGGCCCGGTCTTCGACGCCTCGCTCGCCGCCCTGGCCCCCTTCGGCCGGCTGGTCGCGTACGGCATGGCCTCCAGGACCGCCCCCACCCCCGTCGAGCCCGCGCAGCTCATGGGCCGGTCGCGGTCGGTCGTCGGCTTCTGGCTGATGCACTGCCTGGGCCGCCCGGGGATGTACCGCGAGCCGATGGCGGAGCTGATCGCGATGACCGCGGACGGCCGGCTGCGTCCGCGCGTCGGCGGCGTCTACGACCTGTCGGAGGCGGCCAGGGCCCACGCGGACCTGCGCGCCAGGCGCACGACGGGCAAGCTGGTGCTCGATGTGACCCGATGAGCGGAACCGGAGGGGTCGTCCCGGTCGTTGGATCGGTGCAACAGTTGGAGTAGCACGCACCATCATGACCAGTGGAGCACGCAGGGCCGCCGCCCGCGACCCGCGCCCCCGCACAGCTCGGGAGGGGCCACATGCCACGCAACCGCTTCGCACAGGACCGGGGACTGACGACCCGCATGGCCGTCACGATGTTCCTGATCGGACTGCTCTATGTCGTCTTCGTCGGAGCGCTGCTCGCACTGCTGCGCGGCGCCTGGCCGATGATCCTGATCATCGCCGGACTGCTCTTCGTCGTCCAGTTCTGGTTCAGCGACCGCATCGCCGCCTTCAGCATGGGCGCGCGCGAGGTCACCCCCGAGCAGCAGCCGGAGCTGCACGGCGTGGTCGACCGGATCTGCGCGCTCGCCGACCTGCCCAAACCGAAGGTCGCCGTCGCCCAGTCCGACGTGCCCAACGCGTTCGCGACCGGCCGCAACCACAAGAACACGGTGGTGTGCGTGACCACCGGGCTGCTGCGCCGGCTGGAGCCGGACGAGCTGGAGGGCGTCGTCGCCCACGAGCTGTCCCATGTCGCGCACAAGGACGTCGCCGTGATGACGATCGCCTCCTTCCTCGGCATCCTCGCCGGTGTGATCACCAGGATCGGCCTGTGGGGCGGCTTCCGGCGCAGCCGCGACCCGGGCACCGCCGCGCTGTTCATCCTGGTGCCGCTGGTCAGCGCGGTGGTCTACGCGATCAGCTTCCTGCTCACCCGGATGCTGTCGCGCTACCGCGAGCTGTCCGCCGACCGCAGCGCCGCCCTGCTGACCGGCCGCCCCTCCGCGCTGGCCTCCGCCCTCACCAAGGTCAGCGGCGACCTGGCCGCGATCCCGACGAAGGACCTGCGCGCGGCCGAGCCCTTCAACGCGTTCTACTTCGCCCCCGCGCTCACCACCAGCCCGACCGTCTCCAAGCTGCTCGCCACCCACCCCAGCCTTGAGCAGCGGCTGGCGCAGCTGGCCGCCATCACCGTCGAGCTGGACCGCCGCTGATGGGCCTGCTCGATGTGCTGCTCGGCCGCAGCAGACCCGTCCGCCCCGACCTCGACCAGCTCTTCGGCCTGTCCTCCGCCGCCATCACCCTTGAGGCGGCGAGCGAGCTGCGCCCGACGGGGTCGGGCGCGGTGTGCTTCGCCGCCGTCGAGGGCGGCGCCTTCGCCGAGATCCAGCAGGACCTGCGCAGCCTGCTCTCGGTCGAGGACAGCCGCGACAGCTACGGCTACACCTGGCTGCGGTCCCGGCACGACCCCGGCGAGGTCACCGACCTCGTCACGGACCTGCACGCCGTCAATTCCGCGCTGGAATCCGGCGGCTTCGGACCGCAGCTGCTGTGCTCGCTGGTCGCCTTCCAGGACCCGCAGGGCCACCGCATCGCCCTGGTCTACCTCTACAAGCGCGGGTCGTTCTACCCTTTCGCCCCGCTGCCCGGCGAGAAGCGCGACCACGCGCTGGAGCTCCAGGTCAGGGCCCTGGTCGCCAACGACCTGCGACTGGAGGCCGACCTGTCCCGCTGGTTCCCGGTGTGGGGAGCGCCCGGCATGACGGACTGAGAGGCGCTCGGACCGAAGAGGCGCCGGGCCGGCCCGAGACGGCGGTGCGGTGTGCCGCCACGGCGGCCGGGAGGCGGCCGTCCGGACTCGCACACGGAATCGAACCGCAGTGCGTCGAAAGGCGGTTGCCGGGCAGACGGTCGGTGACGGGCGCCGCCGGCGTCCGGGGTCCGACCGCCGCCCGCACGGGCGGCCCGTAGCCGAGGAGATTTCACATGCTGGCAGCCGTGGGCGCCGTCATCTTCGCGATCGCCTATCTGATCAACGTCACGAGCACCGACACCGACGCGGCCTTCACGCCGATAAGCCTGATGATCGCCGGACTGTTCTTCGTGGCCCTGCACTTCGCCGGAGTCGGCTCCGGATGGTCGTACCCCAGCAGACGGCGCCGTCGCTGAGCAGGGACAGGGCGGCGATCTACAGTGGGGGAGCGTTGCCGACAACACCCCCCAGGAGGCATACGGATGACTGTGTACGACCCCGCCGCGGTGAAGATCAGCCCCGAGTCGTGGGTGGCGGATCAGGCCAGGCGGTACGAGGAGTCCAACGGGACCGAGGGCACCGACCTCAAGGGCGCGCCCTGCCTGCTGCTCGACTACCAGGGCTACCGCACCGGGGAGTGGCGCCGCACGGTGCTGATCTACGGCCGGGACGGTGAGGACTTCCTGGTCGTGGCGTCCAAGGGCGGCGCCCCCGAGCACCCGAACTGGTTCCGCGGCCTGCTCACGTATCCCGAGGTCCACGTCCGCGTGCTCGGCGAGCGGTTCACCGCCAGGGCCGAGCCGCTGACGCCCGACGAGAAGAACGAGGTCTGGGCGGACCTGGTCGAGATCTGGCCGCCCTACGCCGAATACCAGCAGAGCACCGACCGCGACATCCCTGTCGTCCGCCTCACCCGCGGCTGACAGCGCGCCTCTCCTCGGCGCGTACGGACCGCGGCCCCGGGGAATCCGGCACCGGGCCGCGGCACTATGCACAGGTAAGGGGCGCCCATCCAGGACGGGCGCCCCTTACCGCTGTGTGTCCCTCACCTCTCGGTCCCCGGGCCGCGGACAGTCAGCGCCGCCAGCACCAGTTCGAGCGCCAGCAGGAAGGCCAGGCCGAGCCCGAAGGCGTACGGGTAGCGGTCCTGCGCCCCCGCGCCCACGGCGCCGTAGAAGACGATGCCGATCAGCGCGATGCCCAGCGCGCCGCTGACCTGCTGGACGGTCGCCACCACCCCGGAGGCCGCGCCCACCAGGCGCGCGGGGACCGTGCCGAGCGCGTCATGGGTGAGCGGGGCGATCACCGCGCCCATTCCCACCCCGTCGAGGAACAGCCCCGGCACCAGCTCCCACAGGCTGCCCGTGGTGCCGGACGCGTGCACGGCGGCCCACAGCGCGCCGAGCCCCGCGGCCATCACCAGCGCACCGGCCGGGACCGTACGGCGGCCCAGGCGTTCGGCGATCCGGTGCGCCGTGGTCGAGGTGAGCAGGTAGCCGCCGCCGATCGCCAGGAAGACCACACCCGAGGCCAGCGCGTCCAGACCGCGTCCCGCCTGCAGATACAGCGCGAGGATCAGGAAGAAGGACCCCTGCCCGGCCCAGAAGACCAGCTGCGCCGGCGCCCCCGCGCGAAAGCCGCGCTGCCGGAAGAGCGCGAGGTCGAGCACCGGGTCGCCGCCCGCCGCGCCCAGCCGCCGCTGGTGCGCCACGAAGACCGCGAAGAGCACCGCGGAGCCCGCGAGGCACAGCCACGTCCACACCGGCCAGCCCAGCGACCTGCCCTGGATCAGCGGCAGCACAAGGGCGACGACCGCGGCGGTGGACAGCGCCACCCCGGTGTTGTCCAGCCGCGGCCGCCGCGGCGCCCGCGACTCGCGCAGCGCCCGCGGGGTCGCGGCCAGCGCGGCGAGTCCGACCGGCAGGTTGATCAGGAAGCATGCCCGCCAGTCGAGGCCCAGCAGGTCCGCCCTGATCAGCAGGCCGCCGATGAGCTGCCCGAAGACCGCCCCGACGCCCATCGTCAGCCCGTACATGCTGAACGCGCGGGCCTGCGCCTTGCCCGTCCACTCCGTCTGCAGGATCGCCAGCACCTGGGGACCCGTCAGGGCCGCGGACAGCCCCTGGAGGACCCGTGCCGCCACCAGTGTCCCGGCGGTCGGCGCGAGACCGCATGCCGCCGACGTCGCGGTGAACAGCGTGAGCCCCACCGCGAACATCCGCCGGCGGCCGAAGATGTCACCCAGCCGGCCCGCGGTGATCAGACCGGTGGCCACGGCCAGGCCGAAGCCGGCCACCACCCACTGGATCGCCGCGGAGCCGGCCCGCAGATCGCTCTGCACCGCGGGTATCGCCACGTTGACGATGAAGAGGTCCAGCGAGGTCATGAAGGTGGCGGCCAGCAGGACCAGCAGGCCGAGACCGGACCGCCCGGCGTCCGGAGCCGCGCTCCGGGGTGCGGACGGGGAGAGCGTGGAGGAGGCCGAGGCCATGGCGGAACTCCTGTCGTGAAAGTCGGAGTGGGAAGTGGGCTGGGGGCCTGTCCGGCGGATCCCGTCCGGACGACGGGGGCGGGCAGGCCCCGGGGCGGGCCGCCGGTCAGGCGGCGGCCGGCACCTTGTCGAGGAAGCCGACGACGCGCTGCACGAGCCCGTCGTCGCCGGTGGTGACCACGTCGAAGCCGATGACCAGCGACTCGCCGCCGGCCGGCCCCAGCTCCCAGGTGAAGCGGGCGACGCCGTGGTGCGCGTCGACCGGGCCGAGCGTGAAGACCAGGCCGGTGAACTGCGCCTGCACCGCGGCGACGACCGCGTCGAGCGCGGCCGGCCCCGTGACGTCGGCCAGCGGGTCGGTGTAGCGGGCGTCGGCCGCGAAGACCGCGTCGATCCCGCGCCGCCTGGCGGCCGGGTCGGTCTCGTTCCACACCGCGATGTACTGCTCGACCAGCTGCTGGATGTCGCTCATGACTGTCGTCTCCCTGCTGCGGCCGGCGCCGGGTTGCGCCGTCTCCTTGCAGGTCACGAAGTTACGGAGCCGGTCGAGCGGGGGAATCGGTCATCGTTAGGCAAGAGCCTGCCGGTCCCGCGGGCCGTCCTGGTCCAGGCACGCCTTGAGCGCGTCGAGCGCGGCCGCCAGCCGCGGCGAACCGCACTGCCTGGACAGCCGGGCGGCCTCCCGGCCGAGCGCCAGCGCGCCGTCCCGGTCCCCGGCGCGGGCATGGGCCTCGCCGGCGCGGGCGCAGTAGAGGCTGCGGTCGCGGACGAAGGACGGCCCCATGCGGTCGAGCGCCCGGTCCAGCAGCGGCGCCGCCTCGGCCCCCCGGCCGAGCGCGAGCAGCGCGAGCCCGTGCTGCGCGGTCAGCTCGGCGCCGTCCAGCCAGTAGAGCCACGCGGGCCCCGGGTCCGCGCCCCCCGCCGCCAGCTGCCGCTCCGCCTCGGCCGCGGCCCGCAGGCAGGCGCCCTCGGCGCCCGCCGCCGCGTGCGCCCTGGCCAGTCGGGAGGCGGCGAGCGCGCGGACCGAGGGCGGAGCGCCGCCCGCGGCCCGTACCGCCGCCTCCGCGGCGGCCACCGCGTCCCCCGGCCGCTCCGCGATCACCGACTGGAGCGCGAGGCCGGCCCAGACCGCGACCGCCAGCGACCGGTCGCCCGCGCTGTGCGCGAGCCTGAGCGCCGTCAGGTAGTGCCGCTGGGCGGCCCCGTGGCGCCCGGAGTCGGTGGCGGCCCAGCCGCCGAGCTGCGCCAGGTCCGCGGCGATCCGCAGCAGCCGCCGCTCCGCGCCCCGTCCGCCGGGCCCGGGGGCCTCGCGCCGCAGCAGGCCGCCGACCAGCCGCAGATCGGCGTCCACCCGGTGCCGTACGGCCGCGCCGCCGAGCCGGTCGTCCAGCTGCCGCAGTCCGGTCACCCCGGACTCCAGCCAGTCGAGCACCGGCCCGTCGACGCCGTGGGCCCCGGCCACGGCCTGCGCCGGGACCCGTTCGCGGGCCGCCGCACCGCGGTGCCCGGCGTCCTCCGCGCCGGCCGCGTCCCAGTCGGCGATCGCGTCGAGCAGACCCTGCTCGTCGGCGATCGGGAAGCCGCGGGGGTCGGCCGCCGCGTCGGCCAGGACCGACGACAGCGCGGTCAGGCTGCCCTCGGTCGTCCACGGCAGCCCGTCGGGCATGCCGCCGTGCGCGGGCAGCCAGCGCGGCCACGGGCGGGCGTCGACCTCGCGCGCCGGTATGCCCAGCGCGCGGGCCAGCGCGCGCTGGCTGTCGGCCTCGGGGACGACACCCCAGTGCTCCCAGCGCCACACCTTCTCCCGGCGGGCCGCCATCGGCACGCCGAGCGCCCGCGCGTGCTCGGCGATCACCCGGGCCACGTCCTGGTAGCTCCAGCCGTGTCTGCGCCGTACGTAGGCCAGCGGATGTGTCGACGCGGCGGAGTCCTCGCGTGCCACGTTTGTGCCGTCCATTCACCGGTCCCTGCCGCGCCGCCCACGCCGGCGCCACTTCGTAGCGGAATCGCCTATTCGAATACCAGTCCGGTGGCTGTCCGCGCAGCAGATCACCCGAATCCGCGGTTCGCACGTTCCAAACCGACGCCACCCTACGGGACTACAGCGAGACAACAGGACCGGACTTGTCCCCGACGGCCGCAAACCGATTGGCTGTTGGCGATCACATGACGTAACGCGCGCCGTGGAGGGCTGCCCGCGGATGACCCCACCGCCGCCACCCTTCCGCTTTTCGCGTGGCAAGGACGACGTGGCATTTGATACCGCCCTCGGCGACGAGGAGCTCATCGCCGTTCGCGCTGCCCTGATCCAGGGCCGCTGGACGGAGGTCCGCGCGCTGCTCGCGCGTACCGGAGACGACTGGGACCTGCGCGGCCACCGGCTGGTCGTCCTGGGTGAGGGCCGCTCGGCCGCCACCTGGGCCGACGAGTGGCGGCTCGCGGAGCCCGAGAGCGCCGACGCCGCCGCTCTGTATGCCACCGCCGCGGTCTTCCGTGCCGCGGCCGGCCGGCAGAGCGTCGAGTCGGCACGCGACGCCTGCCTGCGCGCGGCCCGGATGACTCCCGCCGACCCCTCGCCGTGGCTCGGCCTGCTCATCCTGGCCCGGCACACCGGCAGCGACGACGAGCAGGTCCGCGCCTTCGACCAGGTCCGCGGCCGGCACCGCGGCCACCACCACGGGCACTACCTGATGACGCGCTGCCTGGCGGAGCGTCAGAAGACCGACGGCGACGACCCCTTCCACGAGGTGTACGAGTTCGCCGAGTGGGCCGCGGACGAGGCGGGACCGGGCTCGCCGCTGGGCGCGCTGCCGCTGGTCGCCCTGGTCGAGCGCTACCACGCGCTGGCCGCCGCGGGCGCGCTGCCCGCCGACCCGGGCCGGCTGGCGTACTGGACCAGCCCGCGGGCCAGGGCGAATCTGCGCAGCGCCTTCGACTGGTGGCTGGACTGGGACGGCCGCAGCCACCCGCGGCTGCTGCTCGACCTCAACCACCTGGCCTTCGTGCACGTCCACGCGGGCGACATGGTCGCCGCCGCCGCACTTTTCAACCGGATCGGTCGTGACGCGACCCGCATCCCCTGGTCGTACTTCGACCGCGACCCCAAGAAGTCGTTCCGTGCCGCGCGCAACACCGCGCTCGGTTTCGGTACCTCGTAGGCCCCGCTCCCTCAGGCACCACCCCACGGAAGGACACACACAGCCATGCTGACGGGCAGTACGACCGGCATCAGCACGTTCAAGGGAGAGCAGCGCGCGCTGCGCGCGGATCGGATCGGCGCGCCGGCCCTGCTGCTCTCGGTTCTCGCAGCCACCGCCCCACTGCTCGTGGTCGCGGGCGTCATCCCGACCACCTTCGCCACCATGGGCATCGTCGGGGTGCCGCTGCTGTTCGTCATCGTCGGCGCCGTGCTGATCCTGTTCAGCTTCGGCTACGCCGAGATGAGCCGGCACGTCCACAATGCCGGCGCCCTCTACGCGTACATATCCCGCGGCCTCGGCGGCACGGTCGGCGCCGGCGCGTCCTATGTGGCGCTGTTCGCGTACAGCCTCATGCAGTGCGGCAGCTACGGCCTCTTCGGCTTCGAGATATCCAGCCAGATCGCCCAGCACTGGCAGCACAACGTCTCCTGGTGGATACCGGCGCTCGGCGGCGTCGCGATCACCGCGGTCTTCGGCGCCCTGAAGATCGACCTCAACGCGAAGACCCTGGGTCTGCTGCTGCTCATCGAGACCACGATGATCGTGGTCTTCGACGTCGGCTTCCTCAGCGACCCGGGCACGCAGGGTGTCTCGGCGCACGCCTTCGACCCCAGCACCCTCAGCGGCGCGGGCCTGGGCACCGCGCTGTGCTTCACCATCGCCGGCTTCCTCGGCTTCGAGCAGGCCCCGGTCTACGCCGAGGAGACCAGCGACCCGCAGCGGGTCGTGTCCAAGGTGATGTTCCTGGCCGTCGGCTTCGCCACCGTCTTCTTCGCGCTGAGCGCGTGGGCGATCACGGTCGCCACCGGCCCCTCGGGCGTCATCGCCGGGGCGCAGAAGGAAGGCCCGAACCTGATCTTCGCGCTCACGCAGGACCGGCTCGGCACCGCCTTCACCGACGTCCTCAACGTCTTCTTCATCACCGGCATCTTCGCCTCGATGCTGAGCTTCCACAATGTGGTGGCCCGCTACGCCTTCGCCATGGGCCGCGACGGGCTGCTGCCCGCCGCGGTCGGCCGCACCTCCAAGACCAGCGGCGCACCGGCCATCGGCTCGTTCCTGCAGTCCGCGGTGGCCCTGGTGGTCGTCGTCGTCTTCGCCGTCACCGACGACAAGCCGGTGGGCGACCCGACGGCGCCGGTGCTGCGGCTGTTCACCTGGCTCGGCAATGTGGGCGCGCTCGGCGTGGTGCTGCTGATGTGCACCGCCGCGATCGCGGTGATCGCCTTCTTCGTCAAGCGCGGCGCCGCCCGCGTCCAGGGCTGGCGGCTGGCCACCTCCGCCATCGCCGCCCTCGCGCTCGGGGCGATCTTCGTCTACTCGGTGAAGGACTTCTCGGTGCTGCTCGGCGCCAACCCCGGCCACGGGCTGCGCTGGATCCTGCCCGGCGTCATCGCGCTCGGCGCCGTCATCGGCCTGGTCTACGGCTTGGTGCTGCGCAGCACCAAGCCCGAGGTGCACGCCAGGATCGGGCAGGGCAACGAGGCCTTCCAGCTGGAGAAGGCGGCCGCCGCCGCAGCCGACTCCTGACCGTCCCGTCCAGCTTCGCAAGCGCGGCCCGCTCCGCCCGCCCGGGCGCGGCGGGCCGCTGCCGTTCAACCGGCCCCACCCGCCCTTTTCGTCGTCAGGACCCGCCATGACCTGCTGCTCAACGGACGCCGAGACCGCACCCGCCGCCGCCCCGCACCCGCTCGACCCGCTGACCGCCGCCGAGATCGACGCCGCCCGCGCCGCCCTCCAGGCCGAGGGCAAGGTCACCGAGGCCACCCGCTTCCCGCTGGTGCTCCCCGACGAGCCCGACCGGCACGCGGTGCTCGCGCACCACCCGGGCGACGCGGTGACCCGCCGGATCCGGGTCACCCTGCTGGACTCCGGCACGGGCCGGGCGGCCGAGGCGGTGGTGGACGTCACCGACACCACCGCGGGCGTGCTGCTGTCCTACCGCGACCTCGACCCGGCGGCCGACGGGCAGCCGCCGCTGCTCTTCGAGGAGTACGAAACCTGCGACGAGATCGTCAAGGCCGACGCCGGCTGGCGCAAGGCGATGGCCGAACGCGGCGTCACCGACCTCTCGCTGGTCATCGCCGCCCCGCTGGCGGCGGGCAACTTCGGCGTCGCCTCGGAGGCCGGCCGGCGGATGCTGCGGTCGCTGACCTTCCTGCGCTGCAACGCGAGTGACAACCCGTTCGCCCACCCGGTCGGCGGCCTGGTCGCCGAGGTCGACCTCACCGACCGCCGGGTGGTGCGGCTGATCGACACCGGTGTCGTACCCGTGCCCGCCGAATGCGGGCGCTACGACGCCGAGACCACCGGGCCCGCCCGCACCGACCTGCGCCCGCTGGAGATCAGCCAGCCGGACGGGCCGTCCTTCGCCCTGGAAGGGCCGGTGCTGCGCTGGCAGAACTGGCGGCTGCGGCTGGACTTCAACGCCCGCGAGGGCCTGGTGCTGCACGAGATCACCCACCGCGACGGCGACCGCGACCGGCCGGTGCTGCACCGCGCCTCGATCGCCGAGATGGCCGTGCCCTATGCCGAGCCGGACCCGGCGCGCAACTGGGTCTGCTACCTGGACGCAGGCGAGTACCTGCTCGGCAGGAATGCCAACGCCCTGCGGCTGGGCTGCGACTGCCTCGGCGAGATCACCTACGTCGACGCGGTCCTCGCCGACGACCTCGGCCGCCCCGAGACGCTGCACAACGCGATCTGCATCCACGAGGAGGACATCGGCCTGCTCTGGAAGCACACCAACATCTTCGACGACTTCGCGGCGGACTCCCGCCGCGCGCGCCGCCTGGTGATCTCCTACATCGCCACTCTCGGCAACTACGACTACGGCTTCTACTGGTATCTGCACCAGGACGGCACGATCGCCTTCGAGGCCAAGGCCACCGGCCTGCTGCA
Source organism: Streptomyces sp. NBC_00433 (assembly GCA_036015235.1). Lineage (NCBI taxonomy): Bacteria > Bacillati > Actinomycetota > Actinomycetes > Kitasatosporales > Streptomycetaceae > Streptomyces > Streptomyces sp. NBC_00433. Next base: position 8,260,328 of record CP107926.1, read on the forward strand.
GACCTCCGCCGGGCAGCCGGGCGCCGGGTCGCCGTACGCCACCGAGATCGCCCCCGGCCTGCTGGCGCCCTTCCACCAGCACCTCTTCTGCGCCCGCCTCGACGTGACCGTGGACGGCCCCGGCAACACGGTCGAGGAGGTCGACGTGGTCCGGCTGCCGACCGGCCCCGACAATCCCAACGGCAACGCCTTCACCGCCAAGGCCACGCCGGTCGCCGACAGCGGCGAGGCCGGGCGGGTGGCCGACCCGTCGGTGGGCCGGCGCTGGCGGATCGTCAACCCGGGCGCGCGCAACCGGATGGGCGCGCCGGTCGCCTACACCCTGGTGCCGGACAGCGGGCCGCTGCTGCTGGCGCAGCCGGGCTCGCCGGTCGCCGAGCGGGTCGCGTACGCCACCAGGCACCTGTGGGTGACCCGCTACCGGCCCGAGCGGCACTACCCGGACGGCGACTACCCCAACCAGCACGCGGGCGGCGAGGGGGTGGCCGCGTGGTCGCGGCCCGGCGAGGCGCTGGAGGACACCGACCTGACGGTGTGGCATTCCTTCGGGCCGACCCATCTGCCGCGCCTCGAGGACTGGCCGGTGATGCCGGTCGACGTGTGCGGCTTCAGCCTGCGGCCGACCGGCTTCTTCGACCGCAACCCGGCACTGGACCTGCCGAAGGAGACCGGCGACGGATCCGGCGGACACTGCCACGTCTGAGCGGGCACTGCCACGCCCGGAACGCCGCACCAGGCGCAGGGCGTGGCAATGTACGGCGGCGACCCGCGACACCTAAGCGGTTGCTCAGCCGGGGCCTTGCGAAAACTGGAACACGTTTCTACCATCACGGGTGTGACATCACCACTGTCAAACCGGCCGCCGCAGGCCCCGGCCGCACCCGGCCCGCTGGCCGGTGTGCGGGTGGTCGAACTGGCCGGGATCGGTCCCGGACCCTTCGCGGCGATGCTGCTCGCGGACCTCGGCGCCGACGTCGTACGCGTCGACCGGCCGGGCGCCCCGGCGCTCGGCATCGAGCCGGCCACCGACCTCACCAACCGCAACAAGCGGTCCGTGCTGGTCGACCTCAAGTCGCCGCAGGGCCCCGCCGCCGTGCTCGACCTGGTGGAGCGCGCCGACCTCCTCATCGAGGGCTACCGGCCGGGCGTCGCGGAACGCCTCGGCGTCGGCCCGCGGGAGTGCCTGGCCCGCAACCCGCGGCTGGTCTACGGGCGGATGACCGGCTGGGGCCAGGAAGGGCCGCTGGCCGCGACCGCCGGGCACGACATCGGCTACATCGCGATCACCGGCGCGCTGGGCCTGGCAGGACCGGCGGACGGCGCCCCGGCGGCCCCCGCCAACCTGCTCGGCGACTACGCGGGCGGCTCCCTCTACCTGGTCACCGGCCTGCTCGCGGCGCTGCACCACGCCCGCGAGCACGGCGAGGGCCAGGTCGTGGACGCCGCCATCGTCGACGGCACCGCCCATCTGAGCACGATGCTGCACGGCATGCTCGCCGCCGGCACCTGGCAGGACCGCCGCGCCGGCAACCTCCTCGACGGCGGCGCCCCCTTCTACGGGGTCTACCCGACCGCCGACGGCGGCCACATGGCAGTCGGCGCCCTGGAACAGCGCTTCTACGACACCTTCGCCGCCCTGCTCGGCCTGACCGCGGACCAGGCCGCGCTGCGCGACGACCCCGCCCGCTGGCCGGAGTTGCGCGCCGCCGTCGCCGCCCGCTTCCTGACCCGGACCAGGGACGAGTGGGCCGCCGTCCTCACCGGCACCGACGCCTGCGCGGCGCCCGTCCTGTCGCTGACCGAGGCGCCGCTGCACCCGCACCTGGCCGCCCGCGGCACCTTCACCGAGGCGTACGGCACGACCCAGCCCGCCCCCGCGCCCCGCTTCTCGGGGACACCCGCCGCGCTGCGCCGCCCGCCGGCGCTGCCGGGCGCGCACACTGCGGAGGTGGCCCGCGACTGGGACACGCCCGCCCTGACAGACCCCGCCGCCAGCCCGCACAGAAAGGTATGACGTTGAGCACCGACGCCTACGTCTACGACGCCGTCCGCACCCCGCGAGGGCGCGGAAAGGCCAACGGATCCCTGCACGGCACCAAGCCGATCGACCTGGTCGTCGGCCTCATCCACGAGCTGCGCGACCGCTACCCGGACCTCGACCCGGCCGCGATCGACGACATCGTGCTCGGCGTGGTCAGCCCGATCGGCGACCAGGGCTCCGACATCGCCCGCATCGCGGCGGTCGCCGCCGGCCTGCCCGACACGGTGGCCGGCGTCCAGGAGAACCGCTTCTGCGCCTCGGGCCTCGAAGCGGTCAACATGGCCGCGGCCAAGGTGCGTTCCGGCTGGGAGGACCTGGTGCTGGCCGGCGGGGTCGAGTCGATGTCCCGCGTCGCGATGGGCACCGACGGCGGCGCCTGGGCGATGGACCCGATGACCAGCTTCGAGACCGGGTTCGCCCCGCAGGGCATCGGCGCCGACCTCGTCGCCACCATCGGCGGCTTCTCCCGCCACGACGTCGACAACTACGCGGCGCTGTCGCAGGAGCGCGCCGCCGAGGCCTGGAAGGACGGCCGCTTCGCCCGCTCGGTGGTGCCGGTGAAGGACCGCAACGGGCTCGTGGTGCTCGACCACGACGAGCACCTGCGCCCCGGCACCACCCCCGAGTCGCTGGCCGCGCTCAAGCCGTCCTTCGCCGACATCGGCGACCTCGGAGGTTTCGACGCGGTCGCGCTGCAGAAATACCACTGGGTCGAGAAGATCGACCACGTCCACCACGCGGGCAATTCCTCCGGCATCGTGGACGGCGCCGCCCTGGTTGCCATCGGCAGCCGGGAGATCGGCGAGCGCTACGGCCTCACCCCGCGCGCCCGTATCGTCTCCGCGGCCGTCTCCGGCTCCGAGCCGACCATCATGCTCACCGGGCCGGCCCCCGCCAGCCGCAAGGCGCTCGCCAAGGCCGGGCTGACCATCGACGACATCGACCTGATCGAGATGAACGAGGCCTTCGCCGCCGTCGTGCTGCGCTTCGCCGCGGACATGGGCGTCGGCCTGGACAAGGTCAACGTCAACGGCGGCGCCATCGCCATGGGCCACCCGCTCGGCGCCACCGGCGCGATGCTGCTCGGCACCCTCATCGACGAGCTGGAGCGCCGCGACCTGCGCCGCGGGCTCGTCACCCTCTGCGTCGGCGGCGGCATGGGCGTCGCCACCGTCGTCGAACGCGTCTGACCGCCCTGCCCCCGCCCCGACCCGCCGCTAACGGAGCCAACCCGACATGAGCGAGCCCACCACCATCCGCTGGGAGCAGGACGCGGACGGCGTCGTCACCCTCGTCCTCGACGACCCCGCGCAGTCGGCCAACACCATGAACGCCGCCTTCGCCGACTCCCTCGACGCCGTGGTCGACCGGCTGGAAGCCGGCATCGACGACATCCGCGGTGTCGTCATCACCTCCGCGAAGAAGACCTTCTTCGCCGGCGGCGACCTGCGCGACCTGATCCGCGCCACCCCCGAGGACGCCGAGCAGGTCTTCGCGGGCACCATGCGCATCAAGCGCCTGCTGCGCCGCCTGGAGACCCTCGGCAAGCCCGTCGTCGCCGCCGTCAACGGCGCAGCGCTGGGCGGCGGCTACGAGATCGCGCTGGCCTGCCACCACCGGATCGCCCTCGACACACCCGGCACCAAGATCGGCCTGCCCGAGGTCACCCTGGGCCTGCTGCCCGGCGGCGGCGGTGTCGTCAGGACCGTACGCCTGCTCGGCATCGCCGACGCCCTGCTCAAGGTGCTGCTGCAGGGCACCCAGTATTCGGCGCCCCGCGCCCTGGCCGCCGGCCTGATCCACGAGGTCGCCGCCGACCGCGACGCCATGCTCGCCGCCGCCCGCGCCTTCATCGACGCCAACCCGCGGTCGCAGCAGCCCTGGGACGTCCCCGGCCACAAGATCCCCGGCGGCACCCCGAAGACGCCCGCCTTCGCCGCCAACCTGCCGGCCTTCCCCGCCAACCTCAGCAAGCAGCTGGCCGGCGCCCCCTACCCCGCGCCGCGCAACATCCTGGCGGCCGCCGTCGAGGGCTCCCAGGTGGACTTCGAGAACGCCTCGGTCATCGAGGCGCGCTACTTCACCGAGCTGGCCTGCGGCCCGATCTCGAAGAACATGATCCAGGCCTTCTTCTTCGACATGCAGGCCGTCAACTCCGGCGCCGGCCGCCCCGCGGACGTACCCGCCCGCCAGGTCACCCGGGTCGCCGTGCTCGGCGCCGGCATGATGGGCGCGGGCATCGCCTACTCCTGCGCCAGGGCCGGCATCGACGTCGTGCTCAAGGACGTCACCCTGGAGTCCGCCGAGCGCGGCAAGGCCTACTCCGCGAACCTGCTGGACAAGGCGCTGGCCAAGGGGCGTACGACCGCACAGAAGCGGGACGCGCTGCTGGCCAGGATCACCCCCACCGCCGAACCCGCCGACCTGGCCGGCTGCGACGCGGTCATCGAGGCGGTCTTCGAGGACGCCGCGCTCAAGCACAAGGTCTTCCAGGAGATCGAGCACATCGTGGCGCCCGACGCGCTGCTGTGCTCCAACACCTCCACGCTGCCCATCTCGCAGCTCGCGGAAGGCGTCGCCCGCGGCGCGGACTTCGTCGGCCTGCACTTCTTCTCACCGGTCGACCGGATGCCGCTGGTGGAGATCATCAAGGGCGAGCGGACCGGCGAGGAGGCGCTGGCCCGCGCCTTCGACCTGGTGCGGCAGATCCGCAAGACACCGATCGTGGTGAACGACTCGCGCGGCTTCTTCACCTCCCGGGTGATCAGCAACTTCATCAACGAGGGCGTCGCGATGATCGCCGAGGGCGTCCCGGCCGCCTCCGTCGAGCAGGCGGCCGCGCAGGCCGGCTACCCGGCGAAGGTGCTGTCGCTGCTCGACGAGCTGACCCTGACGCTCTTCGTCCGGATCAGCCGGGAGACCCGCGCGGCGGTCGAGGCGGCGGGCGGCGAGTGGCGCGCGCACCCGGCCGAGGCGGTCATCGACCGCATGGTCGAGGAGTTCGGCCGCACCGGCCGCAGCGGCGGCGCCGGCTTCTACGACTACGCCGACGGCCGCAGGACCGGCCTGTGGCCGGGGCTCGCCGAGCACTTCGGCCGGCCGGACGCCGAGATCCCCTTCGCCGACCTGAAGGAGCGGATGCTCTTCTCGGAGTCGCTCGACAGCGTGCGGCTGCTGGAGGAGGGCGTGCTCACCTCGGTCGCCGACGCCAACGTCGGCTCGGTGCTCGGCATCGGCTTCCCCGCCTGGACCGGCGGCGTCCTGCAGTACGTCAACGGCTACCCGGGCGGCGTCGCCGGCTTCACCGCCAGGGCGCGGGAGCTGGCCGCGGCCTACGGCGAGCGCTTCACCCCGCCGGCGCTGCTGGTGGCCACGGCGGAACGCGGCGAGACCTTCACCGACCGCAGGGCCGCCGGCTGACAGCCCGCCCCTTCCCGGCGCGGCCCGCCGGGAAGGGGCTCGACCGGGCCGCTGCCGGCCGCCCGCGGTCCGGTCAGGACTTCTCCGCGGCGGGCGCCGGCCAGGCCCGCAGCTGCTCGCCCAGCGACCGCTGGAAGGTCGTCACCAGCGCCTGCACCACCAGCGGCTGCATCTGCGCCGACAGCGACCGCATCGCCGTGTCGGGCTCGGACTCCCGCGCCGGCTCCCACACCGACTCGCGGAAGATCCGGCTGATCGCCGACGCCGCCGCCCGCGCGTGCCGCTGCATCGCCTCCCTGGCGGCCACGATCGCCTCCAGCGGGATCGGCATGTCCAGCAGCCGCATTCCCAGGTGCAGGGTGCCGGGGTCGACCACGAAGACGTCCGGATCCGCGGTCGGCTCCAGGACGTTCATCGCCGCGAGCCGCTCCACGTCGGCGTCGCCCAGCGGGCGGCCCGCCCGCTGCTCCAGCTGCTCCCGGCCGAGCCGCGCGCTGCCCTCGGGCAGCCAGGACGCCACCAGCGCCCGGTGGATCGCCAGGTCGTGCTCGCTGATCGACTCGGGCAGCTGCGCCAGATAGCGCTCGATGGCCGCCAGTGTCAGGCCCTGCTGCTGCAGATCCCCGATCAGCGCCAGCCGCGCCAGGTGCCGGCCGCCGTAGCGCCCCACTCGGCGCGGCCCGATCTCGGGCGGCGGCAGCAGGCCACGGGCGCTGTAGAAGCGGACGGTGCGCACGGTCACCCCGGCGCGGGCGGCCAGCTCGTCAATGGTCAGGGCGGTCTGCGGCACCGCAACAGTATCGCTGTGCCACCGGCACTGTGAAAGACGCCGCCGCGCCCCGCCTGCCGCGCGCGACCCCTCCCCACCTCGTACGCTGGCCCGCGTGCCCCTGCGCAGAACCGCCCCGCGCACCGCCTCGCGCACCGCCCTGCGGCCGCTCTCGGCCTGCCTCGCGGGCGCCGCACTGGCCTGCCTGCTGTCCTGCTCCGGCGGCGGCGGCACACCGTCCGCCGGCGCCCCCGGACTGGGCGACCGGCTCTTCCCCGCCGCGGGCAACGGCGGCTACGACGTGACGCACTACGGGCTCGACCTGTCCTACGACCCCGGCTCAGGGAGGCTGTCCGGCACCGCGGTCATCACCGCCACCGCGACCCAGGACCTCAGCCGCTTCAACCTCGACCTCGCCGGCCTGACCGTCGGCCGGGTCGGCGTCGACGGACACCCGGCCCGCGCCACCCGCTCCGGCACCGAGCTGACCGTGCGGCCCGCCGGTACATTGCGGCGGGGCGCCAGCTTCGAGACCACCGTGGCCTACGCGGGAGTGCCCCGGCTGCTCACCGACCCCGACGGCTCGCACGAGGGCTGGTTCCGTACCGACGACGGCGCCCTGGCGCTCGGCGAACCCGTCGGCTCGATGGCCTGGTTCCCGGGCAACGACCACCCCTCGGACAAGGCCGCCTTCGACCTGGCCATGTCGGTGCCCCAGGGGCTGACCGCGGTGTCCAACGGCGAGCCGGCCGGCACCCGTACCACCGCGGGCCGCACCTCCTTCCGCTGGCACAGCGCCGCGCCCATGGCCACGTATCTGGCCACCGTCGGCATCGGGCACTTCACCGTCACCCGCTCCCGCACCCCCGACGGGGTGCCGCTCTACACCGCGGTCGACCCGCGCTCCGACGACCCGCGGACCGCGGCCGCGCTGCGCCGGATGCCGGAGATCCTGGACTGGGAGAGCGGCCTCTTCGGCAGCTACCCCTTCGGCTCCGCGGGCGCCGTCGTGGACCACCTGCCGCCCGGCCTGGTCGGCTACGCGCTGGAGACCCAGAACCGCCCGGTCTTCCCCGGCGACGGCGACGGCCCCGCGGTCGACGTGCCGACGCTCGTGCACGAGCTGTCGCACCAGTGGTTCGGCGACTCCGTCACCCCGGGCAGTTGGCAGGACATGTGGCTCAACGAGGGCTTCGCGACCTATGCGACGTGGCTCTGGCAGGAGCGCGAGGACGGCGTCCCGGTCTCCCGCAGCGCCGCCGCCGCCTTCGCCGACCCCGCCGCCTGGGCCTTCCCGCCCGCCACGCCGCCCACGGCCGCCGACGTCTCCGCGCAACCCGTCTACGACCGCGGCGCCCTGGTCCTCTACCAGCTCCACCAGGCCCTCGGGGACGCCGCGTTCGCGAAACTGCTGCGCGGCTGGCCCGCCGCCCACTTCCACGGCAATGCCACCACCGCCGACTTCACCGCCTACTGCGCCGGACTGACCACCCGTGACCTGAAGGGGCTGTTCGCGACGTGGCTGTACGGGACGGCCAGACCCGCCCGGCTGTGAGCCCGGCGCGCCGCCGTACCGGCTCCGCGGCCACCTCGGGAATTCAGCGCAGGGGAGCGCCGACCGCGTGCATGTGACGGAGCGCCTGCGCGTAGGAGTCGTACAGCCCCGTCTCGGTGTACCTGACGCCGACGCGGGCGCAATGGGCGCGCACCAGCGGACGGGCCAGCCGCAGATGCGGGCGGGGCAGGCTCGGGAAGAGGTGGTGCTCTATCTGGTAGTTGAGCCCGCCGAGGAGGAAGTCCACCACCGGATTGCCGCGCACATTGCGGGAGGTCAGCACCTGGCGCCGCAGATGGCCCCAGCGGGCGCCCTCCTCCGGCATCTCCATGCCCTTGTGGTTCGGGGCGAAGGCGCAGCCCAGGTGCAGCCCGAACAGCGCGTGGTGCAGCGCGGCGAAGGCGATGGCCTGCGGCAGCGGCAGCGCGATCAGCAGCAGCGCCGCGTAACCCGCCAGATGCGCGACCAGCAGCGAGCCCTCGATCAGCCGCCCCCTGCGGTCCAGGCGACGCAGGTCCTGGAAGCTGGCCACCTTCAGCGCCAGCCCTTCGAGCAGCAGCATCGGGAAGAACAGCCGCGCCTGGTGCCGGGTCAGGAAGCGGGCGAAGCCCCGCCGTTCGACCGCCTGGGCCCGGGTCCACACCAGCGCGCCCACCTCCACGTCAGGGTCCTTCCCCACGTGGTTGGGATTCGCGTGGTGCCTGTTGTGCTTGTCGGTCCACCAGCCCGCGCCCATACCCAGCATCAGATTGCCGTGGAAGAGCGCGATGACCCGGTTCGTGCGGCGGCCCGCGGCTATCTGCTGGTGCCCGGCGTCATGCCCGACGAAGCCGCTGCGCGCCGACAGCACCGCGGCCGGCAGCGCCAGCGCGAGCACCCACCACGACCCGGTGCCGCCGACCAGCACCACCGCGGTCCACACCGCGGCCATCGCCAGCAGGTTCACCGCGATCGACGTCACATAGTGCCCCCGGCGCCGCCGCAGCAGCCCGGCTTCCCTTACCGCGCGCAGCAGGGGGGTGAATTCACTGGACCCGGTGTCGGGGATCCGCTCGGGAGGTTCGACGGTGGTCAGAACGGTTGGCATGAGCGCTCCTCGGTGACGGGCGGTGTCCGGCATGACGGCCCGGCCGGGCCGTACTGCGACGCTACGAACCACCGCCCGTCGCGGACCATGGCGCCATCACCCGGCTTACCGGGGTGCCAGACCCCCGGAAATCCGGGGGATATCCCCACCCGACTGCTGCCAGGATGGACCGCATGACCACGGACGATCTCTGCCCGGCCGACTGGACGGCCGCGCCCCTTTCAGTGTCGCACCCCGACTCGGTTACTCTGATCCGCCGGTATTACGCGGAGTTGATCAGCCGTTACTACGGCAGGCCCACCGATGACGCGGAAGTGTCCGAGGTGATCGCGGAGGAGCCGAGCGACGACCTGGTACCGCCCACCGGGATCTTCGTCGTCGCCAGGATGGGCGGCGCCGCGGTGGGCTGCCTGGGCGTGCGGGTGCTGGACGCCGACACGGCGGAGCTGACCCGGATGTACGTCGGCCCCGAGGCCCGCAGGCGGGGCGTGGCGGGCGGTCTGATCGCCGCAGCCGAGGGCTTCGCCCGCAGCCTCTTCGGCGCCAGGACCGTCCGCCTGGACACCCGTACGGACCTGGTGGAGGCCCGTGCGCTCTACGCCAGGCACGGCTACCGCGAGATCGAGCCGTACAACGAAAGCCCCTACGCCGGCCACTGGTTCGAGAAGGCGCTGGCCTGACCGGCCGGCCCGCCGCCGGCCGACCCGCGGCCGCCTTGCGGCATACGGGCGCCCGGCGGCGTCTACGATGCTGGCAATGCCGAGCGTCACGCGTCTCGGCCCGGGTCTGAGGAGCGGCATCATCAGCGGCAACGTTTCGGTCGAACGCAGGATCGCCGAGGAGTTGGGCGTACGCGAAGGTCAGGTGCGGGCGGCCGTCGATCTGCTCGACGGCGGGGCCACCGTGCCGTTCATCGCGCGCTACCGCAAGGAAGCCACCGGCACCCTGGACGACGAGCAGCTGCGCAACCTGGAGGAGCGGCTGCGCTATCTGCGGGAGTTGGACGAGCGGCGGGCCGCCGTCCTGGAGTCCATCGAGGCGCAGGGCAAGCTCGACGACGCGCTCAAGGCGCAGATCATGGCCGCCGACTCCAAGGCCCGCCTTGAGGACATCTACCTGCCGTACAAGCCCAAGCGGCGCACCAAGGCGCAGATCGCCCGCGAGGCCGGCCTGGAGCCGCTCGCGGACGCCCTGCTCGCCGACCCCGGGCTCGACCCGCAGGCCACGGCTGCCGCGTATGTGTCCGCGGACAGCGGGGTGGAGGACGCGGCGGCCGCCCTGGAAGGCGCGCGGGCCATCCTCACCGAGCGCTTCTCCGAGGACGCCGACCTGGTCGGCGAGCTGCGCACCCGGATGTGGAGCCGCGGCCGGCTGATGGCGAAGGTGCGCGACGGCAAGGAGGAGGTCGGCGCGAAGTTCGCCGACTACTTCGACTTCGCGGAACCCTTCACCAGGCTGCCCTCGCACCGCGTGCTGGCGATGCTGCGCGGCGAGAAGGAGGAGGTCCTCGACCTGACCCTGGAGCCCGAGGAGCCCGCCGAGGGCCCGACGAGCTTCGAGCGGCGCATCGCCCAGCAGTTCGGCGTCACCGACCGCGGCCGCCCCGGCGACAAGTGGCTCGCCGACACCGTCCGCTGGGCCTGGCGCACCCGCTTCCTGGTCAGGCTCGGCATCGACCTGCGGGTCCGGCTGCGCCAGGAGGCCGAGGACGAGGCCGTCCGCGTCTTCGCCACGAATCTGCGCGACCTGCTGCTGGCCGCCCCCGCCGGCACCCGGGCCACCATGGGCCTCGACCCGGGCCTGCGCACCGGCGTCAAGGTCGCCGTGGTCGACGCCACCGGCAAGGTGGTCGCCACCGACACGATCTACCCGCATGTGCCGCGCAACCGCTGGGACGAGTCGCTGGCGACGCTGGCCCGCCTCGCCGCCGCCCACCGCGTCGACCTGGTCGCGATCGGCAACGGCACAGCGTCGCGCGAGACCGACAAGCTCGCCGGCGAGCTGATCAAGGCGCACCCCGAGCTGGACCTGACCAAGGCCGTGGTCTCCGAGGCGGGCGCCTCGGTCTACTCCGCCTCGGCCTACGCCTCGGCGGAACTGCCCGAGCTCGACGTGTCGCTGCGCGGCGCGGTGTCGATCGCCCGCCGCCTCCAGGACCCGCTGGCCGAGCTGGTCAAGATCGACCCGCGGTCCATCGGAGTCGGGCAGTACCAGCACGACCTGTCCGAGGTGAAGCTGTCCCGCTCCCTCGACGCGGTGGTCGAGGACTGCGTCAACGGCGTCGGGGTCGACGTGAACACCGCGTCCGTGCCGCTGCTGCGCCGGGTCTCCGGCATCACCGAGGGCCTGGCCGCCAACATCGTCACCCACCGCGACGCCAACGGCCCCTTCCGCACCCGCAAGGACCTCAAGGACGTCGCCAGGCTCGGCCCGAAGGCGTACGAGCAGTGCGCGGGCTTCCTGCGCATCCTCGGCGGCGACGACCCGCTCGACGCCTCCGCGGTGCACCCCGAGGCCTACCCGGTGGTCCGCAGGATCGGGAAGACCGCGGGCACCGCCATCGCCGAGCTGATCGGCAACGGCACGGTGCTGCGCAATCTGCGCCCGCAGGACTTCGTGGACGACTCCTTCGGCCTGCCGACCGTCACCGACATCCTCGCCGAGCTGGAGAAGCCGGGCCGCGACCCGCGTCCCGCGTTCAAGACCGCGGCCTTCAAGGAGGGCGTGGAGGAGATGAAGGACCTGCGTCCGGGGATGCTGCTCGAAGGCGTCGTCACCAATGTGGCGGCCTTCGGCGCGTTCGTGGACGTCGGCGTCCACCAGGACGGTCTCGTGCACGTGTCGGCGCTGTCCCGCAGCTATGTGTCGGACCCGCGCGACGTGGTGAAGTCCGGCGACATCGTACGGGTCAAGGTGCTCGACGTGGACCTGCCCCGCAAGCGGATCTCGCTGACGCTGCGGCTGGACGACGAGCCCAAGGCGGCCGCCGGCGGCACCGAGAGCGGTGGCAGCGGAGGCGGCAACAGCGGAGGCGGCGGCGAGCGCCGCGGCAAGGCGCCGCGGCAGGGCGGCAGGTCCGGGCAGGGCGACCGGCGCGGCGGCGGCTCCGCGCCGCAGCAGGCCGGCGGCGCGATGGCCGACGCCCTGCGGCGTGCGGGCCTGACCGGCGGCAGGTGAAAGAGGGAACCAGAACGGTCTGGGGCGCGTTGAGGTGGGTAGGCGGTAGGCAATGATGGCGAGGCGCCCAGCCGCGGGACGCCGTGAACGGAGGCGGGGACAATGTCGGGTCGTACGAAGGTCGCCATCGGCGGTGTGGTGCTCGGGCTGATCCTGCTGCACTGGATCCCGCTGTGGCTGTTCTTCCTGATCATCGTCGGTATCCCGGTCGCCGGGTATCTGGCCCTCGACTCCTCGCAGCGCCGCAGGCTGCGCCGTGTGAGCCGCCGGCAAATCGGTCGCTGACCTGGTCATTCCCCCGATAGGGTGAGTCATCGGGTCAGGGCATCCGATCGAGGGGAAGACCATCCGATGAGTCATGCCACCGTCACGGCGGTCAGCAGCGACGCGGACCACCGGTTCAGCAAGTCCAACCGGCCCGGCATCCGGCTGCTCGCCGGCCTCGGCGTGGAGGGCGACGCCCATCTCGGCGCCACCGTCCAGCACCTGTCCCGTGTCGCCCAGGACCCGACGCAGCCCAACCTCCGCCAGGTCCACCTGATCCATGCCGAGCTGTTCGACGAGCTGCGCGAGGCGGGCTATGCGGTGGCCCCCGGCGACCTGGGTGAGAACGTCACGACCCGCGGCATCGACCTGCTCGCCCTGCCCGTCGGTACCCGGCTGCACCTCGGCCCCGAGGCGGTCGTGGAGGTCACCGGGCTGCGCAATCCCTGCCGGCAGATCGACCGCTTCCGCACCGGCCTGCTCAAGCAGGTCGTCGGTCGCGACACGTCAGGCGCCCTCGTCCGCAAGGCCGGCGTCATGGCCGTCGTGCTGACCCCGGGCACCCTCCACCCCGGCGACCCGGTCACCCCCGAGCTGCCCCCGCCCCCGCACCGCCCGCTGGAAAGGGTCTGACCCGCCATGCCCCGCCCCCCGTCCCCGCTGCGCTCCGTGGAGGCGCTGATCGCGTACGCCGCCGGCGGCCCCCGGGTGAAGTATCTGCACTTCTGGGGCCACCAGCCGCAGCGTGACGGCAGCATCGGCCCCGGCTGCCTCAGCCAATGGTGGCCCGCTCCCTTCACCGTCGACGGCGTCACCTATGCCACCGCCGAGCACTGGATGATGGCCGGCAAGGCGCGGCTTTTCGGCGACGCGGACGCCGAGCGGCGCGCTGTCGCCGCCACCCACCCCAAAGCGGCCAAGGACATCGGCCGCTCGGTGCGCGGCTTCGACGACGCCGTCTGGCGGCGGGAGCGGTTCGCCCTGGTCGCCGAGGGCAGCAGCCACAAGTTCGGGCAGCACCCCGACCTGCGGCGCTTCCTGCTGGCGACCGGCGGCCGGGTGCTGGTCGAGGCCAGCCCGCTGGACCGGGTGTGGGGCATCGGGCTGGCGGCCGACGACGAGCGGGCGGACGACCCGGCGCGCTGGAAGGGGCTCAACCTGCTCGGCTTCGCGCTGATGGACGCCAGGGACCGGCTCGCAGGCCAGGACGGCCCAGGGGCGTGACCGCGGGCCCGCCGGACGTGCCCGCGGTCACGCCCGGTCCTCCGCGTCGTGGGAGGACCGGGCGGGGCGGGCCGGGTGGTCACGGCCTACTTGAGGTAGGGGCCGTCCGTGCCGATCTTGCCCGGTGCGGCATTGGTGGCGACGGTTCCGAAGTCCGACGCGCTGACGGTGCCCTCCACCCGGTCGCCGTAGTAGGCGCGGCCGGTGGTCGCCAGCGGGCAGCGCCGTCCTTGACGGTGATGGTGCCGGTGCCAGTGCCCAGGGCCTAGTTCTCGCCGCCCTTGTTGTCCCAGGTGCCCTGGCCGTTGTTGAAGGTGGCCTGCCACCCGGTGCACATGTGAGTGACGCAAAGAGGTGCGTACGGGTCCGGTGCTCCGCCGCACGTAAGGTGCTGGAGGGTGCGGCGGTCGCATCCGATCCGCACCGGTCGCAGAGGAGTGGCACGGCACATGACAGAGCGTCTGGTGGTCATCGGCGGCGACGCGGCGGGCATGTCGGCCGCCTCCCAGGCGCGGCGCCGCAGGGCGGCCGACGACCTGGAGATCGTCGCCTTCGAACGCGGGCCCCACGCCTCGTACTCCGCCTGCGGCATCCCGTACTGGATCGGCGGCGCGGTGCAGGGCCCCGACGCGCTGGTGGCCAGGACCGCGGCGGAGCACCGCGCCCGCGACATCGACCTGCGGCTCGGCACCGAGGTCGTCGCGATCGACCTGGAGCGCGGCCGGGTCCGCAGCCGGGACGCCGACGGCGGCGAGCGGTGGACCGGCTACGACCACCTGGTCGTCGCCACCGGCGCGGTGCCCGTACGCCCGCGGCTGCCCGGCATCGACGCGCCCGGCGTCCACGGCGTGCAGACCCTGGAGGACGGCGAGGCGGTGCTGCGCGGCCTGGACCGCACGGAGGTTCGCCGCGCCGTGGTGATGGGCGGCGGCTACATCGGCGTGGAAATGGCCGAGGCGATGCTGCGGCACGGTCTCGACGTGACGCTGATCGACCGCAATGAGCAGCCGATGACGACCCTCGACCCGGACATGGGGCGGCTGGTGCGCGACGCCCTCGAAGGCCTCGGGGTGCTCGTGGTCTCCGGCGCCCCGGCCCGCGCGGTGCTCACCGGCGACGACGGCCGGGTCCGGGCCGTCGCCACCGACGACGCGGAATATCCCGCCGACCTGGTGGTCCTCGGCCTGGGCGTACGCCCGCAGACCGGCCTGGCCGCCGAGGCGGGGCTGCCGCTCGGCGCACACGGCGGCCTGCTCACCGACCTCTCCATGCGCGTGCGCGGCACCGAGCGCGTCTGGGCGGGCGGCGACTGCGTCGAGGTGCTCAACCTGGTCTCCGGCGCGCTCCAGCACATCGCGCTCGGCACCCACGCCAACAAGCACGGCAAGATCATCGGCACCAACATCGGCGGCGGCTACGCCACCTTCCCCGGCGTGGTCGGCACCGCGGTCAGCAAGGTCTGCGACGTCGAGATCGCCCGCACCGGCCTCAAGGAGTCCCAGGCACGCGACGCGGGACTGCGTTATGTGACCGCGGTCATCGAGTCCACCAGCCGCGCGGGCTACTACCCGGACGCCGCCCCGATGACGGTCAAGATGCTCGCGGAGCGCCGCACGGGGCGGCTGCTCGGCCTGCAGGTGGTCGGCGGTGAGGGCGCGGCCAAGCGCGTGGACGTCGGGGCGGTCGCACTGACCGCGGGCATGACCGTCGAGCAGATGGTCGGCCTTGACCTGGGCTATGCGCCGCCGTTCTCCCCGGTGTGGGACCCGGTGCTGGTCGCGGCGCGCAAGGCGGCCCACGCGGTGGCGGCGGACATCGCGGCGGGCTGACCGGTCAGGACGGCGCCGAGGCCAGCTTGTCGAGGGCTTCGAGCAGCGGCGGGAGTGCGGGACCGCGACCCACGGGCAGCACCTCGCCGGGCGCCTCGTCGAGCAGGACGAAGGCGACGTCGTCGGTCCTGGCGACCAGGCTCCAGCCCGGCCCGTCGGCCCGCAGCGAGCCGCCGGTGGTGCGCACGCGTCCCGGCGGCGGGGGAGTGCGGAGGTAGTCCTCCGCGCCTTGCAGAGCGCGGCGTACGCCGTCGCGGGAGATCGAGGGCGGGGGCGCCGCCTCCTCGGCCGCCGCGGGCGCTTCCGCCGGTGCGTCGTCTGACGATTCGGCGGGGGCATCCGGCGCGTCGGCCGAGGCCGGGTGTGTTTCGTGCTTCGCTGTGTCCGCGGGCGCTGCCGCCGCCTCGCGCACCTCCTGCACGAGTGCCGCCGCGGACTCGGCTTCCGGTTCCGTCTCCGGCCCGGCCGCCGGCATCAGCTGGTCGCGCCACTCGTACCACCGGATCGCGATCTCGTCGGCGCCCAGCCGCCGCTGCGGCGGTCCCCACACAGAGACGTCCGGCGGCGTGAGCGCGGGTCCCGCCTCCTCGTCCTCGGGATCGTGCGGCGCGGGGATCCCCGGTACGGAGACGGCGACCGGCAGCGGCCAACCGGGCAGTGACGCGGCCAGCGTGCCCTCGTCGGGGGCGAGTTCGTATTCGAGCCCGCAGTCCCAGGCGGCGAGCGCGCAGGCGACCATGGCGGCGTCGGTGGTCGCGACCGTCCAGCGCGCGCCGCTGCCGTCCTGACCGAACATCAGGCCGTAGCCGTCGGCCAGCGGGGTCAGGCCCAGGTGCGCGCACGCGGCGGGGTAGTCGTCGCCGAGCACCCCGGGAAAGCGCTCCGGCGTGAGCATCGCGGCCGTCAGCACGAACAGTTCGTCGTCTTCGTCCGTGTGGTCCGCCGCGGCCATGTGGCGCCCTCCCTCTGATTCCGGTCCGCGCACCTTAACCAGCGGGTAACGTCCGCGTCGAGGGGGGTGGGCACGCGCGCCCGGGGAACTGCCGGCGCCGGTCTGCCCGCCGCTCCACCGCCGGACTCCGCCCACCGCTCACGCGGCGGCGTCGAGCGCTGCCAGCGTGGTCCGCAGCCAGCCGAGTTCGGCCCTGCTGGTGGCGCGGGCGATGACCAGTACACCCTGCCGGAAGGGGTCGTCCACCTCTTCCGCGCTCACCGGTCGGTCGTCGGCGTAGAAGAAGCTCGACGGCTCCTCCAGGAAGGCCAGCCTGCGACGCAGCACCGCGGCCTGCGCGGCGGGGTCGGCGAGATGCCGCAGGAAGGCGAGCACGGTGAACCAGCGGTTCTCGTTGCTGATGTCCAGGGGCTCGGGCTCGGCGAGCCGGCGCATCAGCTCCGCCCTGCCCTCGTCGGTCAGGCTCAGCATGTGCCGCGGCGCGGCGACGGCGCCGGGCTGCGGGTCGCGCCGCAGCCAGCCCGCCTTCTCCAGCCGTTTGATCGCCGGATAGAGCGTGCTCTCCGCGATCGGCTTGATGTGCCCGGTCAGCGCGGCCACGCGTTTGCGCAGCTCGTAGCCGTGCAGCGGCGTCTCGTGGAGGAAGCCCAGGATCGAGAGTTCCAGCATTCCGTCATTCTGTCACCTTCCCGCTGTACATCGTTGACGTAATACATCGGAACCGATGTATAGTCCTGCTGTCGTGACGGCACGGCACCCGGTGAGAGAGGCGGCAGTGATGCGGCAGACGGAATTCGGCCCCGAAGGCGCGTACATCCGGTGGACCGAGGCGGAGGGGCCCGGCCCGGCCCGCGTCCATGTGCACGGCCTGGGCGCGGCGACGGGCCCCTACACGGCCCACCTGTCCGCGTATCCCGAACTCGCCGGGCGTCGCACGCTCTACGTCGACCTGCCGGGCTTCGGCATCAGCGACCGCCCCGCCGGCTTCGGCTACTCCCTGGAGGACCACGCGGCAGCGCTCGCGGCGGTCCTGGACGCCGCCGGGGCGCGCGGCGCCGAGGTGGTCGGGCACAGCATGGGCGGCTCGGTGGCGATCGTGCTGGCCTACCGCAGGCCCGACCTGGTCTCCAGGCTCGTGCTGGCGGAGGCCAACCTCGACCCGGGGCCCGTGCCGGGTGCCGCGAGCAGCGGTGTGGCCCGCTGGTCCGAGGAGGAGTTCGTGCACGGCGGCGGCTTCGCCGCCACCTTGGAGCGGGCCGGCTGGCTGTGGCGCTCCACCATGCGCCTCGCCGACCCGCTGGCCCTGCACCGCAGCGCGTGCGGTCTGCTCCGCGGCACGGAGCCGACCATGCGCGCCATGCTGACCGGCCTCGACATCCCGCGCACCTACCTGGTGGGCGAGGCGGGCGACGAGGTCGCCGACCAGGCGGGCCTGACCGCTTCGGGCGTCCGGGTGGTCGGGGTGCCGGGCTCGGGGCACTGCATCATGTTCGACAACCCGAGGGCCTATGCGGCGGCGATCAGTGCCGCTGCCTGACCGCGAGCGCGAGATAGCGCTCCTCGGAGTCGTCGAGCAGCGACAGCTCCCAGCCCGTCGCGGACAGCAGCGGGCCGAGCTGCGGCCGCGCCCTGATGTCGTCAGCACGCAGCCGGTGGCCGCGGCGGGCCGCGAGCGCGGCCCGCCCCAGCGGATGGAAGAGCGCCAGCCGGCCGCCCGGCCGCGTCACCCTGGCCAATTCCCGCAGGCCGGCGGCCGGGTCGGGCAGGTGGTGGACAAGGCCGGCCGCGAGGACCACGTCGAAGGCCCGAGCTCGCACCGGCAGCCGCGCGCTGTCCGCCTCGACCAGCGCGCCGTCCGTCTGCCTCCCGAGCCGGACGGCCTCGCGCAGCATCTCCGGCGTCAGGTCGACGCCCACGACCTCGCCCGCCGGGCCGACCGCCGCCCGCAGCAGCGGCAGAGCCCGCGCGCTGCCGCAGCCCGCGTCCAGGGCCCGGCCGCCGAGCGGTGGCTCCAGGGCCGCGACCGCCGCCGTATAGGCGGGTGTGTCGTCGGGATGGCGGGTCTCCCAGCCCTCGGCGCGCTCGGCGAAGAAGCGGCGCACCCGGTGTCGTTCGCTTCCGATACTGGCCATGCATCATGGTGGCATGATCACTCTGCGTTCCGTGGCCCTCTTCGTCCTCGCCGCCCTGCTGGAGATCGGCGGCGCGTGGCTGATCTGGCAGGGGGTGCGCGAGCACCGCGGCATCGGGTGGATAGGCGCGGGCGTTGTGGCCCTGGGCCTCTACGGATTCGTCGCGACCCTCCAGCCGGCCGCCGACTTCGGCCGCATCCTGGCCGCGTACGGCGGTGTCTTCGTGGCGGGCTCGCTCATCTGGGGCGTGGTCGCCGACGGTTACCGTCCGGACCGCTTCGACGTCGGCGGAGCGGTGATCTGCCTGGTCGGAGTGGGCGTCATCATGTACGCGCCGCGCGGCGGCTGAATTCCGCCCTTCCCGGTCGACTCCCGGCACTTCGAAGGGCGCGGCGCGCCGAGGCGGGGTTGCCGAAGCGGGCCCGGCGCGACAGGCTCTAGGGCAGGGGAGACGGGAGGCAGGGCGATGACGGTGAGCAACAGGCTCGCGTGGCTGCTCGACGATCTGACACAGCGCGTTCCGCACGTGCGGCACGCACTCGTCCTGTCCAACGACGGTCTGGTCACCGGCGTCAGCGGCGGCCTCGACCGCCCGGCCGCCGAGCATCTGGCCGCCGTCTCTTCGGGCTTCCACAGCCTCGCCAAGGGTGCGGGCCGGCAGTTCGGGACCGGCGGGGTCCGGCAGACGATGGTCGAGTTCGACGAGGGCTATCTCTTCGTGACCGCGGCGGGCGACGGCAGCTGCCTGTCGGTGCTCAGCGGCATGGAGGCCGATGTCGGCCGGGTCGCCTACGAGATGACGCTGCTGGTGCACCGGGTCGGCGAGCACCTCGGCGTCGCCGCCCGCGGGCCGGGCTCGCCTTACTGACCCGGTGGCCGCGGCCGTGGCTTCGGCCGTTGTGCGGGCGGGCTGAGCTGGGGAAACAGGAGTTATCCACAGGGTTGGGAACGGGTGTTCGCCGTACGCGCTAGAGTCGTCACTGTCAGTAGTTGAACAAGACGGGGAGTGACGACGGTGACGACGACGAAGACAGGTGCGGCCGGCAGGGCGACCTCCGCGAGCGGTATCGGCAGGGCGGGCGCGGCGGTGCCGCGTGGTCAGGGTCCGGGCGGCCCGCCGACCCTCGCCCTGGACCGGGCGCGCGAGAAACTGGACCTGGACCACGCGGAGTTCGAGCTGGCGCTGCTGCTCGGCGAGATCGCCACGGTCGGCGGCGGCACGGGCTGGCCGCGGGTGCCCGAGCAGGAGATCGCCCGGGTGCGGGCGGCCGAGGGCGGCACGGGGGCACTGCTGGCGAGGATCCAGCTGGTCCACACCACGGACGGCGCCGAGCTGCTGGGGATCAGCCGCGACCGGCTGCTCCGGCTGACCAGGGCCGGTTGCGTCCGGCCGGTGCGCTGGTATGTGAACCGCTACCGCGCGCTGGTCTGGCTCTATCTCGCCAGCGAGCTGCGGGACTTCGCGGCGGGCAGCCCCGCGCTGCTGTCCGGCCGGCTGCCCGCGGCGGTGCGCGAGTCGGCTGACGACGGCGAGGACCAGCGGCCGCGCGGCTGGCGGTCACGCCGGGTCGCCCAGCTGGTCAGGGACGCGCCGGGCCCCTGGGAGGAAGCAGCGGCGTGGGCGGCGCTCCTCGGGCCCGAGATGACCGAGTCCGCGGTGCCCGATCCGTACGAGCGGGCGCGGCTGCGCAGGATCCACCCGGCGCTGCCGCCGGGCCGTCCCGGGCCGCTGGCGGACGCGGCGCTGATCGGGCGGCTCACCACCGCCGACCACCCGGACGAGATCGCGCTCGGCCTGGTCGCGCTCGCCGACGCCCTGGGCCGGGCCCGGGACCGCGACCCGGTGCCGCGGCACCAGCCCCAGCCCCACCCCCACCCCCATGCCCAGTCGCCGTCGCGATCCCGGTCCGGGCGGCGGCCGTCCGGCGCGGTCCGCGCCGAGCTGCCCGCCATGCCCGAGGAGCCACCGGCGCCGGTGGCGGCTGCGGTATCGCCGGCGCCCTGGCTGGTCGAGGACCGGCCGCGGCGGAGTCTGCGCAGGCTGCTGCGGGGCCGCAGGCAGGTCACCGACGGGTGAGCGCCCCGTGCGGCCGGGCACCCGGCCGGGCACCCGGGGCGCCGACCGGCGGCGGGGCCGGGGCCCTCACAGCTCGCCGACGCCGGTGAGTCTGATCACCGCCCGGCCCTCCTCGTCGGAGGCCGCCAGGTCCACCTCGGCCGAAATGCCCCAGCCGTGGTCGCCGTTGGGATCGGCGAAGGTCTGGCGCACCCGCCACAACCCGTGCTCCGGCTGCTCCTCGATCTGCAGCAGCTTCGGGCCGCGGGCGTCGGGGCCCGTGCCCAGGTCGTCGTATTCGTCCCAGTAGGCGTCCATCGCCTCCGCCCACGTGTCGGCGTCCCAGCCGGACTCTGCGTCCAGCTCGCCGAGCTGGTGGTATTTCTCCAGCGCCGCAAGCTCCACCCGGCGGAAGAGCGCGTTGCGGACCAGCACCCGGAAGGCGCGGGCGTTCGCGGTGACCGGCTTGACCTGGTCGGCGCGCTCGGCGGCCTCCTCCGCGCTCTCCTCCTCGGGGTTGGCCAGCTGCTCCCACTCGTCCAGCAGGCTGGAGTCGACCTGCCGGACCAGCTCACCGAGCCAGGCGGTCAGATCCTGGAAGTCCTCGGACTTGAGGTCGTCGGGCACGGTGTGCTCCAGCGCCTTGTAGGCGCCGGCGAGATAGCGCAGCACGATGCCCTCGGTCCTGGCCAGCTCGTAGTACGAGGTGAATTCGGAGAACGTCATCGCGCGCTCGTACATGTCGCGCACCACGGATTTGGGGGACAGCGGATGATCACCGACCCACGGGTGGCTCTTGCGGTACACGCCGTAGGCGTGCAGCAGGATCTCCTCCATCGGCTTGGGGTAGGACACGTCCTGCAGGCGCTCCATGCGCTCCTCGTACTCGACGCCGTCGGCCTTCATCGCGGCCACCGCGTCGCCCCTGGCCTTGTTCTGCTGGGCGGCCAGGATCTGCCGCGGGTCGTCCAGCGTCGACTCCACGACCGACACCATGTCCAGCGCGTAGGAGGGCGAGTCGGGGTCGAGCAGTTCGAAGGAGGCCAGCGCGAAGGTCGACAGCGGCTGGTTCAGCGCGAAGTCCTGCTGCAGGTCCACGGTGAGCCGGACGATCCTGCCCTCCGCGTCCGGCTCGTCGAGCCGCTCCACCACACCGCCGGCCAGCAGCGAGCGGTAGATGGCGATGGCCCGCCGGATGTGCCGCAGCTGCGCGCGGCGTTCCTCGTGGTTGTCCTCCAGCAGGCTGCGCATCGCGTCGAAGGCGTTGCCCGGGCGGGCGATGACCGACAGCAGCATCGCGTGGGTGACCCGGAAGCGCGACGTCAGCGGTTCGGGGTCGGAGCCGATCAGCTTCTCGAAGGTCGCCTGCGACCAGCCGACGAAGCCCTCCGGCGCCTTCTTGCGCACCACCTTGCGGCGCTTCTTCGGGTCGTCGCCGGCCTTCGCGAGCGCCTTCTCGTTCTCGATGACGTACTCGGGCGCCTGCGCCTCCACGAAGCCCGCGGTGTCGAAGCCGGCCCGTCCGGCGCGGCCGGCGATCTGGTGGAATTCCCGGGCGCGCAGCACCCGCACCCGCTGCCCGTCGTATTTGGTGAGCGCGGTGAAGAGCACCGTGCGGATCGGCACGTTGACGCCCACGCCGAGCGTGTCCGTACCGCAGATCACCTTGAGCAGTCCCGCCTGCGCCAGCTTCTCGACCAGCCGGCGGTATTTCGGCAGCATCCCCGCGTGGTGCACCCCGATGCCGTGCCGGACGTAGCGGGACAGGTTGCGGCCGAAGGTGGTGGTGAAGCGGAAGTTGCCGATCAGATCGGCGATCGCGTCCTTCTCGGCCCTGGTGCACATGTTGATGCTCATCAGCGCCTGCGCCCGTTCGACGGCCGCGGCCTGGGTGAAGTGCACGATGTAGACCGGCGACTGACGGGTCTCCAGCAGTTCGGTCAGCGTCTCGGTCAGCGGGGTGCCGCGGTATTCGTAGCTCAGCGGCACCGGACGGGTCGCCGACCGCACCACGGTGGTGGGCCGCCCCGTGCGACGGGTCATGTCCTCCTCGAAGCGGGACATGTCACCGAGCGTGGCCGACATCAGCAGGAACTGCGCCTGCGGCAGCTCCAGCAGCGGGATCTGCCAGGCCCATCCGCGGTCCGGCTCGGCGTAGAAGTGGAATTCGTCCATGACCACCTGGCCGACGTCGGCGGCTCTGCCGTCCCGCAGCGCGATCGAGGCCAGCACCTCGGCGGTGCAGCAGATCACCGGCGCGTCGGGATTCACCGAGGCGTCGCCCGTCAGCATCCCGACGTTCTCGGTGCCGAAGAGCTTGCAGAGGTCGAAGAACTTCTCCGAGACCAGCGCCTTGATCGGCGCGGTGTAGAAGGTGACCTCGTCGCGGGCCAGCGCCGCGAAGTGCGCACCCGCCGCGACCAGGCTCTTTCCGGATCCGGTCGGGGTGGAGAGGATCACGTTCGCACCCGAGACCACTTCGATCAGCGCCTCCTCCTGGGCCGGGTAGAGCGAGATGCCCTCCCCCTCGGCCCACGTCGAGAACGCTTCGAAGAGGGCATCGGGGTCGGCATCGGACGGCAGCTGATCGATAAGGGTCACCCCACCATCTTGCCTGTCCCAGGCGTCACAGGCGGAACCGGAGGCGGCAGCCGTGATCATCGGCGATAAGGTGTGCCGTCAACTATGCGTCAAATCCGCCTGCGGGCGGCATTTCAGGGGGACGGAGCAGCACCATGATGGGACCTGCGCACTCACTGTCCGGAGCGGCGGCCTGGCTGGGCGTCGGGGCGATAGCGGCGGGTCTCGGCCACCCGATGCCCTGGCCGACAGTGCTGGTGGGCGCGCTGATCTGCGCGGGTGCGGCGCTGGCCCCCGACCTGGACCACCAGGCGGCGACGATCTCCCGGGCCTTCGGCCCGCTGTCCCGGGCGCTGTGCAAGATCGTGGACAGGCTGGCGCACGCCACGTACAAGGCGACCCGCAAGCAGGGCGACCCGCGGCGGGCCGGCGGGCACCGCACCCTGACCCACACCTGGCTGTGGGCGGTGCTGGTGGGCGCCGCCTTCTCGGCGGCGGCGGTCCTCGGCGGCCGCTGGGCGGTGCTGGTCATCCTCTTCATCCACATGGTGCTCGCCGTGGAGGGCCTGCTGTGGCGGCAGGCCAGGATGTCGAGCGACGTGCTGGTCTGGCTGCTCGGGGCGACCAGCGCCTGGATGCTCGCCGACGTGTTGGACAACCCGGGCAACGGCAAGGACTGGCTCTTCACCCAGCCCGGCCAGCACTACCTGTGGATCGGCCTGCCGATCGTGCTGGGCTCCCTGGTGCACTGCATCGGCGACGCGCTGACCGTGTCCGGCTGCCCGGTGCTGTGGCCGATCCCGATCGGCCGCCGCCGCTGGTATCCGGTCGGCCCGCCGCGCTTCATGCGCTTCCGGGCCGGCAGCTGGGTGGAGCTCAAGGTCCTCACCCCGGTCTTCTTCGTCGTCGGCGGTGGCTGCGCCCTGGGCGCCCTGGGCATCATCGGCTGACCTCCCGCCCGGCGGACCTGCCGGGCGGGAGGGAGGCAGGGGCGCGGTCAGCCGTGCCAGGACCGCCACAGGGCCGCGTAGGCGCCGTCCGCGGCGACCAGCTGGTGGTGGCTGCCCAGTTCGCTGATCCTGCCGTCCTCGACCACGGCGATCACGTCCGCGTCGTGCGCGGTGTGCAGCCGGTGCGCGATGGCGACCACCGTACGGCCGTCCAGGACCCGGGACAGCGAGCGCTCCAGGTGCCTGGCCGCCCGCGGGTCAAGCAGCGAGGTGGCCTCGTCGAGGACCAGGGTGTGCGGGTCGGCGAGCACCAGCCGGGCCAGCGCGAGCTGCTGGGCCTGGGCGGGTGTGAGGACGGCGCCGCCCGAGCCGACCTCGGTGTCCAGGCCGTCCGACAGCGCCCGCGCCCAGCCGTCGGCGTCCACCGCGCTCAGCGCCTCCCACAGCTCGCCGTCCACCGCGGAGGTCCGGGCGAGCTGCAGGTTGTCGCGGAGCGTGCCCACGAAGACGTGGTGCTCCTGGTTGACCAGGGCGACATGCTCGCGGACCCGCTCGGCGGGCATCCTGGCCAGCTCCGCGCCGCCGAGGGTGACCTCGCCGGTCCGCGGCGCGTAGATCCCCGCGAGCAGCCGGCCCAGCGTGGACTTGCCCGCGCCCGAAGGCCCTACCAGGGCCAGCCGGGTGCCTGGCGGCACCTGGAGGCTGATGCCGTGCAGGACGTCGCTGCCCTCGCGGTAGCCGAAGCGCACCCGGTCGGCGGCGACCTCGCGGCCCTGCGGGGAGATCCGGTCGTCGCCGGCCGACTCCTCGACCTCGCGCACCCCGACCAGCCGGGCCAGCGAGACCTGGGCGACCTGGAGTTCGTCGTACCAGCGCAGGATGAGGTTGACCGGGTCCACCAGCATCTGGGCGTAGAGCGCGCCGGTGGTCAGCTCGCCGACCGTCACCCACCCGTTCAGCGCGAAGGCACCGCCGATCATCAGCACCGAGGTCAGGATCAGCGTGTGGGTGGCGTTGATCACCGGGAAGAGGACGGTGCGCAGCCACAGCGTGTAGCGCTCCCACGCAACCCACTGGCCGATCCGCTGCCGCGACAGCGCCTCCCGGCGATCGCCCAGGCCGTGCGCCTCGATGGTGCGTCCCGCGTCGACGGACTCCGTGAGCACCGCGGCCACGGCGGCGTATCCGGCGGCCTCGGAGCGGTAGGCCTGCGGGGCGCGGCGGAAATACCAGCGGACACCCACCAGCAGCAGCGGCAGCGCGACCAGCACCGACAGCGCGAGCGGCGGCGAGGTCACGGCGAGCGCGCCCAGCAGCAGCCCCGCCCAGACCACGGCGATGGCCAGTTCCGGCACGGCCTCGCGCATCGCGTT
The DNA here is from genome assembly GCA_036015235.1 of Streptomyces sp. NBC_00433. Lineage (NCBI taxonomy): Bacteria > Bacillati > Actinomycetota > Actinomycetes > Kitasatosporales > Streptomycetaceae > Streptomyces > Streptomyces sp. NBC_00433. The sequence continues at coordinate 8,285,737 of CP107926.1, forward strand.
GGCCAGCCGGTCGATGTCGGTCGTGATCCGGGAGAGCAGGTCGCCGGTGCCCGCCCGCTCCAGGACGCCGGGCGGCAGCGACACCGCCCGGACCAGGAAGTCCTCCCGCAGGTCGGCCAGCATCAGTTCACCCAAGACCGCCCCGCGCAGCCGGACCAGCCGGACGAAATACGCCTGCACGGCGAGCGCGGCCAGGAAGAAGGCCACCGCCCGGCCCAGGTGGACGTCCCGCCTGCCGTCCGACAGGTCCTGCACCAGGCCGCCGAGCAGATACGGGCCCACCATCGACGCCAGCACCGCCACCGTGTTCACGCCCACCAGCAGGGCGAAGGCGCCGCGGTGCCGCCGGGCCAGCTCGCGGACGTAGCCGCGTACGGTGGCCGGCGAGCCCACCGGCAGGGTGCTGCTCTGCTGCGGCGCGGCCGGATCGTGGTCCGGCGGTCGCACGCCGATCATGCGGACTCCTCCATCGTGGCGGTGGTGCGTGCGGCGCCCGCGGGCGCGGGGACCGGGCCGGTGCCGGGGTCGGCCTCCCGGGTGACGACGGCGCGGTAGCGCGGCTCGGTGCGCAGCAGGTCGTGGTGGCCGCCGGCGGCCACGGCGGTGCCGTCGTCGACGAAGACCACCCGGTCGGCGCGGTCGAGCACCAGCGGGCTCGACGTCAGGACGACGGTCGTGCGCCCGGCCCTGAGAGCGCCGAGGGCGCGGGCGATCCGCGCCTCGGTGTGGGCGTCGACCGCCGACGTCGGCTCGTCCAGCACCAGCACCTCGGGGTCGGCGACCAGCGAGCGGGCCAGCGCGAGGCGCTGCCGCTGCCCGCCGGACAGCGAGCGCCCGCGCTCGGTGATCCTGGCGCGCATCGGGTCCGCCGCCCCGGCTCCGCCGCCCGGGTCCACCAGCGACTGGGCCAGCGCGTCCAGCACGTCGCCGCACTGGGCCGCGGCCAGCGCCGCGTCCGGGGCGACACGGCCGGAGGAGGGCACCGCGAGCAGTTCGGCCAGCGTGCCGGACAGCAGCACCGGGTCCTTGTCCTGCACCAGCACCGCGGCCCTGACCGCCGCCAGCGGCAGCGCGTCGAGCGGGTGGCCGCCGAGCGTCGCCGAAGGGTCCGCGCCGACCCCCGAAGGGCTGTGGCCGCCCAGCCGGTCGGCCAGCCGCCCCGCGGCGTCCGGGTCGCCGCACACCACCGCGGTCAGCTGCCCCGGGGCTGCCCGCAGCCCGGTCAGCGGGTCGTGCAGTTCCCCGGCCAGCTCGGGAAGGGCGGCGGCAGGCACCGCGGGCGGGGCCGCGTCGTCCTGTCCGCGCCGCAGCGCCAGCACCCGGGCCGCGCGCTTGGCCGAGGGGCGGGAGAAGGACCACGCCATGGCGATCTCCTCGAAATTGCGCAGCGGCATCATCAGGAAGGCCACGGAGCCGTAGACGGTGACCAGCTCGCCCACCGTGATCCGGCCGTCGAGCGCGAGCCTGGCCCCGTACCAGGCGACGCCCACCAGCAGCAGGCCGGGCAGCAGCACCTGCACCGCGCTGATCAGCGCCCACATGCGGGCGCTGTGCACCGCGGCGGTCCGCACCTGCTGCGAGGCGCGGCGGTAGCGCTCCAGGAAGAGCTCCTCGCCGCCGATGCCGCGCAGCACCCGCAGCCCCGCGACCGTGTCCGAGGCCAATTCGGTGGCCTTGCCCGCCTTCTCCCGCTGGAGGTCGGCACGCCGGGTCGCCGCGGGCAGCAGCGGCAGCACCGCGAGCGCGAGCACCGGCACGGACGCGGCCACGATCACGCCGAGCGCGGGCTGGTAGACCACCAGGGCGACGGCCACCCCGACCGTGGCGAGCAGGGCCGAGGTGAAGCGGGCCAGGGCCTCGACGAACCAGCCGATCTTCTCGACGTCGCCGGTGCTGACGGCCACCACCTCGCCCGCCGCCACCCGCCGGGTCAGCACCGCGCCCAGCTCGACGGTCTTGCCCGCCAGCAGCTGCTGGACGCGGGCCGCGGCACTGATCCAGTTGGTCACGGCGGTGCGGTGCAGCATCGTGTCGCCGAGGGCGGTGAGCAGCCCGAGCAGCAGCATCAGCCCGCCGGCCAGGCCCAGCCGCTCACCCGAGCGGTCCACCACCGCCTGGACGGCGAGGCCCACGGCGGCGGGGAAGGACGCCACCGCGGCCATGTGCAGGGTGCCCCAGGCGGCGGCGAGCACCTGTCCGCGCCACTGCCTCGCCTCCAGCCAGAGCAGCAGGCGGAAGCCCGACCGGGCGTCGGGCACGCCCGGGTCGGACAGCGGAAGATCGCGTAGGGACGTCATGATGTCCTGGGGTTCGGAGCGGTGGATCGCGGAAACGGACGGACCTGCGGGGCGGATCGGGAGAATGCGCGCGAATGTGCCGTCCTGAACCGTGCAACTTTCGCGAAGTCGCCCACGCCGGGTCAAGCGGTTTTCCACCGCCGGCAACACGGCGGCAACAACTTGCAGTAAGGCGACGAAAGTTCTTCCGTCGGCGACCTTGACGTGTACGCATCGGCGGCGGGAGGCTCCTGGGCGGAACCCGAGGGACCGGAGTTCCGGTCGTTCCCCCCACCCGGCGGCCAGGCGCGTGGCTGCCTTCGCAGGGCACCGCTGTGCCCGCTCACCGAAGGAGCCGCCCATGAGATCCCGTGCCCTGAACGGTTCGCTGGCCGCCGCCGTCGCGGCAGCCGGACTGTTCGCCGTCTCCGTCCAGCAGGCGCACGCGACGCCGCCGGGAGCCAGGGACGTCACGGCGACGCTCTTCCAGTGGCGCTACGACTCGGTCGCCAAGGCCTGCACCGACCAGCTCGGCCCGGCCGGCTACGGCTACGTCGAGGTCTCGCCCGCCACCGAGAACATCCAGGGCGACCAGTGGTGGACCTCCTACCAGCCGGTCAGCTACAAGCTGCAGAACCGCCTCGGCAACGAGTCGTCGTTCGCGAGCATGGTGAACACCTGCCACGCCGCCGGCGTGAAGGTCGTCGCCGACGCGGTGATCAACCACATGTCGGCGGGCTCCGGTACCGGCACCGGCGGGACGAACTACAGCAAGTACAACTACCCCGGCTATTACCAGGACCAGGACTTCCACACCTGCCGGACGAACATCTCCAACTACCAGGACCGCTCCAACGTCCAGAACTGCGAGCTGGTCGGCCTGGCCGACCTCGACACCGGCAGCGACTACGTGCGCGGCACCGTCGCCGGCTATCTGAACCACCTGATCTCGCTCGGCGTGGACGGCTTCCGCATCGACGCCGCCAAGCACATGGCGGAGACCGACCTCGCGGCGATCAAGTCCGAGCTCAGCAACCCGAACGTCTACTGGGCGCAGGAGGCGATCTACGGCGCGGGCGAGGCCGTGCAGCCCGGCGAGTACGTCAACACCGGCGACGTGGACGCCTTCCAGGGCGCCTTCGACGTCAAGCGGATCTTCGGCGGGCAGCAGTTGGCGTCACTGAAGACCTGGGGCGCGTCCTGGGGCTCCGGCTATGTCGCGAGCGGCAAGGCCCGCACCTTCGTCGACAACTGGGACACCGAGCGCAACGGCTCGACGCTCAGCTACAAGGACAACGCCACCTACACCCTGGCCAACGTCTACGTGCTGGCCTGGCCCTACGGCTCGCCGAACGTCTTCTCCGGCTACGAGTTCTCCGACAACGACGCGGGCCCGCCGAACGGCGGCACCGTCAACGCCTGCTACAGCGACGGCTGGAAGTGCCAGCACGCGTGGCCGCAGATCTCCGGCATGGTCGGCTTCCGCAACGCCGTCGCCGGCACCGCGGTGACCAACTGGTGGGACAACGGCAACAACGCCATCGCCTTCGGCCGCGGCAGCAAGGGCTTCGTCGCGATCAACCACGAGGGCGGCGCGCTCACCCAGACCTTCACCACCTCGCTGCCCGCAGGCACCTACTGCGACGTCCAGCACTCCGGCGCCACCTACTCCGTCGGTTCCGACGGCAGGTTCACCGCCGCCATCGGCGCCAACGACGCGGTCGCCCTCTACGTCGGGGGGCCGTGCGGCACCACGGGCGGCACGACCGGCGGCTCCACCGACCCCGCGGCGGGAGCGTCCTTCGCGGTGAACGCCACCACCGTCTTCGGCCAGAACATCTACGTCGTCGGCGACAACTCCACCCTGGGCAACTGGAACACCGGCAGCGCCCTGCCGCTGTCCTCGGCGAGCTACCCGGTGTGGAAGCTGGACGTCGCCATGGCCGCGGGCACGTCCTTCCAGTACAAGTACATCCGGAAGGACGGCAGCGGGAACGTGACCTGGGAATCGGGTGCCAACCGGACGGCCACCGTGCCGGCCGGCGGGAAGGCCGTACTGAACGACACCTGGCGCAACTGACCGCGAAAGCGGCCCGAGCGCAGCCGATTCACCCCTCTGCGGCAGGACCCGGCACACTGTGGTCTTCCACTGATCTTGACCACAGAGGGGAACCCCCACTCATGAAGGGCTTCCGCACCTTCCTGCTTCGCGGCAACGTCGTAGACCTCGCTGTCGGCATCGTCATCGGCGCCGCCTTCACCGCCCTGGTGAACGGCTTCGTCAAGGCGTTCCTGACCCCGATCGTCGGCCTCGTCAGCGGCGCCACCGGTGACTTCAGCGCCAGGACCTTCCACGCCTCGGGAGTCACCTTCCCGTACGGCACCTTCATCGACGCGACGATCAGCTTCGTGATCGTCGCTGCGGTGATCTACTTCCTGGTCGTGCTGCCGATGAACCGGATGCAGGAGAAGTTCTTCCCGAAGGCCGCGAGTGCCCCGATGCGCGAGTGCCCGGAGTGCCTGACGGCGATCCCGGCGGCGGCCAAGCGGTGCAGCGCCTGCACCGTGCCGCTGTCGCCGGGCGTGGGCGTCCAGGGCGGGCCGGTCGACCTCCAGAAGTAACCGCCCGCCCCAGCAGGAACCAGGAGCCGCGGCGCTGCCTCAGCAGTGCCGCGGCTCCGCAGTCTCGTCCCGGTCGAGCGCCGCGAGCAGCTCGGTCAGCGCCGCACGGCTCGCGTCGTCCAGCGGCGCCAGGATCTCGGCGGCCGCCGTACGCCTGGCGTGCCTCAGATCGGCCAGCGCGCGGCGGCCGCCGTCGCACAGCTCGATCCTGATCACCCTGCGGTTGTGCGGATCGGGCACCCGGCGCAGCAGCTCCTGCTCCTCCAGCGCGTCCACCAGCGTTGTCACCGCCCGCGGCACCACGTCGAGGCGCTGGGCGAGATCAGCCATCCGCGGCGGCTCCTCGCAGTGCGCGAGCGTCCGCAGCAGCCGGGCCTGCGCGGGTGTGATGCCCAGCGGTTCGAGCAGCCGGCGCTGGGCCCTGTGCAGCCGGCGGCTCAGCCGCAGCAGCTGGTCGGCGAGCCGCCCGGTGACCTCGTCCGCGGCTGCTTGCGCGGGCACGGCGACCGGCGGCGCGGCCTCGGTGGTGCGGGTGTCCATGGAATACAGCGTAGCAGGACTTAGTTCATTGTGAGCATAGGTAACAATGACCTACACTCTTTGTCGAGAGTTCCGTAGGCACGACCCTGCCGTCACGTCCCGAGGAGTCCTTTGCGCCCCGAAAACGATCTCGCATCCCGGTGGACGCCACCGAAGAAGAAACCCACCGAGCCCACCGACGTCCGCCGCATCACGCGGCTCTTCCGCCCCTACCGCGGCCGGCTGGCCGTCGTGGGCGTGCTGGTCGGCCTGTCCTCCCTGGTCTCCGTCGCCTCGCCGTTCCTGCTGCGGGCGATCCTGGACACCGCGATCCCGCAGGGCCGCACCGGCCTGCTGAGCCTGCTGGTGCTGGGCATGATCGGCACCGCGGTCGCCACCGGCGTCTTCGGCGTCCTGCAGACCCTGATCTCCACCACCGTCGGCCAGCGCGTCATGCACGACCTGCGGACCGCCGTCTACGAGCGGCTGCAGCGCATGTCGCTGGCCTTCTTCACCCGCACCCGCACCGGCGAGGTGCAGTCCCGGATCGCCAACGACATCGGCGGCATGCAGGCCACCGTCACGTCCACCGCGACCTCGCTGGTCTCCAACGCCACCGCCGTGATCGCCTCGGTCGTGGCGATGGCCGCGCTGGACTGGCGGCTGACCATCGTCTCCCTGCTGCTGCTCCCGCTGTTCGTCTGGATCGCCCGCCGAGTCGGGCGCGAGCGCAAGAAGATCGCCACCGAGCGGCAGAAGCAGATGGCCTCGATGTCCGCGATCGTCACCGAGTCGCTGTCGGTCAGCGGCATCCTGCTCGGCCGCACCATGGGCCGCGCCGACTCGCTCACCCGCGACTTCTCCACCGAGTCCGAGCGCCTGGTGGACCTCGAAGTGCGCTCCAACATGCAGGGCCGCTGGCGCATGGCCATCATCGGCATCGTGATGTCCGCGATGCCCGCGCTGCTGTACTGGACGGCCGGGCTGACCACCGGGCACGGCGGTCCCGCCATCTCCATCGGCACCCTGGTCGCCTTCGTCTCGCTCCAGCAGGGCCTCTTCCGGCCCACCGTCTCGCTGCTGGCCACCGGTGTGCAGGTGCAGACGTCGCTGGCGCTCTTCCAGCGCATTTTCGAATACCTCGACCTGCCGCTCGACATCACCGAGCGCCCCGGCGCGCGGGACCTGGGGACCGTGCACGGCGACGTCGCCTTCGAGGGCGTGGACTTCGCCTATGACCCCGAGTCCGGCTCCCCGACGCTGACCGGCATCGACGTGAGCGTGCCCGCGGGCGGCAGCCTGGCCGTCGTCGGCGCGACCGGCTCCGGCAAGAGCACCCTGAGCTACCTGGTGCCGCGGCTCTACGACGTCTCGGCGGGCCGGGTCACGATCGACGGCACCGACGTCCGCGACCTGACCTTCGACACGCTGGCCGCCGCGGTCGGCGTGGTCTCCCAGGAGACCTACCTCTTCCACGCCTCGGTCGCCGAGAACCTGCGCTTCGCCAAGCCGGACGCGACCGACGAGGAGATCCACGCCGCCGCACGGGCCGCGCAGATCCACGACCACATCACCGGACTGCCCGACGGCTACGACACCTTGGTCGGCGAGCGCGGCTACCGCTTCTCCGGCGGTGAGAAGCAGCGCCTGGCCATCGCCCGTACGATCCTGCGCAATCCGCCGGTGCTGATCCTCGACGAGGCCACCAGCGCCCTGGACACCAGGACCGAGCAGGCCGTCCAGGACGCCATCGACACCCTGTCGGCCGGCCGCACCACCATCACCATCGCCCACCGGCTGTCCACCATCCGCGACGCCGACCAGATCGTCGTCCTCGACGCCGGGCGGATCATCGAGCGCGGCACCCACGACGAACTCCTCGCGGCGGGCGGGCGCTACGCCGCGCTGGTCCGGCGCGACACGCAGATGGCCGTCAGCGCGCCCTGACCGGGGCGCCGCGGGCCGTTCGTCAACGGGGGCCGGACGGCGGCCCCACCAGGATGACGTCGAGGGTGCGGGGGCCGTGGACGCCTTCGACGCGGTCCAGTTCGATGTCGCTGGTCGCGGAGGGGCCGGAGATCCAGGTCAGGGGGTGGGCCGGGGTCAGGCGGGGGAGGGCTTGGGGGAGTGAGTCGACCACTTGGTCCGGGGTGTTCACCACGCAGATGTGGTGGTCGGGGACGAGGGTCAGGATGCGGCGGCCCTGGTCGGGTGAGGTGTCCAGGACGATCGTGCCGGTCTCGGCGATGGCCAGGGCGCAGCCGGTGATGACGGTGTCGACGGTGTCGAGCGTGCGGGCGGTCAGTTCGCCGTGGTCGTGGTGGATCTCGACACCGGCGGTGGCGCTGAGCCAGTCGGCCGGGACGCCCGGTGGGACGACGGCGTTTCGGGTGCCGTGGTCGGCCAGCAGGTGGGCGATGGTGGCGGGCAGGCCCGCGGCGTGGGTGCGGTGGACGTGGGCGCGGTAGTCCGCGAGGTTGTCCGCCAGCAGGTCGGCGGACTGCTCGGGGGTGCGGTCGGCGTGGGTGGTGAGGTAGGTCCGGGGGATGGTGCCGGGGTCGGGCGTGCTGCCGGGCCGGTCGCCGAGGGCTTGGCGGACGCGGCGCAGGACCTCGTCCCGACTGGTGTTCGCGGTCACTGCTGGGAGTCCTTCGGGTCGGGTTCGCGGTGTTGCCACCAGTCGCGGAAGGTACGGGCGGGGACGGTGGGCAGATCCCGGGTGGCGGTCCAGGCGCTGGCTGTCCTGCCGGGCACGCGCCGCGGGTGGAGGGCCCTGGTGCGGGTGGCGAGGCGCTGGGTGGCGGTCCACGCGGCGGGGTGGTCCAGTGTCCAGGCGGCGGCGCGCATTGCGGCGCGTTCGGTGGCGTGTCCTTTGGCGGGTTTGATGGTGGCTTTGGTGCCGTGGCGGGTGGTGGGTCCGCCTTGGGCGATGCGTTCGCGGAGGTGGACGAGGACTTCGGGGATGTCGATGGCGACGGGGCAGACGTCGTAGCAGGCGCCGCAGAGGGTGGAGGCGTAGGGGAGTGAGGCGTCCAGGGCTGTTGTGGTGCCGCGTAGTTGGGGGGTGAGGATGGCGCCGATGGGGCCGGGGTAGGGGGAGCCGTAGGCGTGGCCGCCGGCGCGTTCGTAGACGGGGCAGACGTTGAGGCAGGCTGAGCAGCGGATGCAGCGGAGGGTTTGGCGGCCGGTGGTGTCGGCGAGGGTGTCGGTGCGGCCGTTGTCGAGGAGGACGAGGTGGAAGGTGCGGGGTCCGTCGCCGTGGGTGGTGCCGGTCCAGGTGGTGGTGTAGGGGTTCATGCGCTCGGCGGTGGAGGAGCGGGGCAGGGTCTGGAGGAAGACTTCCAGGTCGCGCCAGGTGGGGATGGTCTTCTCGATGCCGACGACGGAGATGAGTGTTTCGGGGAGGGTCAGGCACATGCGTCCGTTGCCTTCGGATTCCAGGACGACCATGGTGCCGGTTTCGGCGATCATGAAGTTCGCGCCGGAGACGGCGACTTTGGCGCGGAGGAATTTCTCGCGCAGGTGGAGGCGGGCGGCTTCGGCGAGGTCTCGTGGCTCGTCGGTGAGGTCGTCGGGTGCGGGTCGGCCCCAGGCGGCCATGTGGGTGTGGAAGATGTCGCGGATCTCGGTGCGGTTCTTGTGGATCGCGGGGACGAGGATGTGGGAGGGCCTGTCGTTGCCGAGTTGGACGATGAGTTCGGCGAGGTCGGTCTCGTAGGCGTTGATGCCGGCCTCTGCGAGGGCTTCGTTGAGGCCGATCTCCTGGGTGGCCATGGATTTGACCTTGACGACTTCGGTCTCGCCGGTGGCGTGGATCAGGTCGGTGACGATGCGGTTGGCGTCGTCGGCGTCGATGGCCCAGTGGACGGTGCCGCCTGCTGCGGTGACGGCGGTTTCCAGTTGTTCCAGGTAGTGGTCGAGGTGGTGCAGGGTGTGGTCTTTGATCGCCGTGCCTGCGGCCCGCAGCTCGGGCCAGTCGGAGAGTTCGGCGATGGCGGTGGCGCGTTTGGCGCGGATGGTGTGGGTGGCGTGCCGCAGGTTGGCCCGCAGTTGCTCGTCGCGTGTCGACAGGCGTGCGGCTTGCGGGAAGGCGGGCAGCCCCAGGTAGGTTCCGCTCATCGGAGGTTTCCCGTCTTTTCCGGTGCGGTGTAGGGGTGTTCTTCGGTGGAGGCGAGGATGTCGGCGAGGTGGACGGTCCGGAGTGGGGTGTGGTGCCGGCGGAGGAGGCCGTCGATGTGCATGAGGCAGGAGTTGTCGGCGCCGCAGAGTATCGGGGCGCCGGTGGTGAGGGCGTTGTGGATCTTGTCGTGGCCCATGGCGGTGGAGACGTGGGGGTTCTTGACGGCGAAGGTGCCGCCGAAGCCGCAGCATTCTTCCGCGCCGGGGAGTTCGCGCAGTTCGAGGCCGCGTACGGCTTGGAGGAGTCGGCGTGGGCGGTCGCGTAGGCCGAGGGTGCGTAGGCCGTGGCAGGAGGGGTGGTAGGTGACGGTGTGGGGGAAGTACGCGCCGACGTCGGTGACGCCGAGGATGTCGACGAGGAATTCGGTGAGTTCGTAGGTTCTGGGTGCGGTGGTTGCCGCGGCTCGGGTCAGGCCGTTGTCGCGGCCTTCGGTGGTGGCGCGTCGGGCGATGCGGGGGTAGTTCTCGCGGACCATGGCGGCGCAGGAGCCGGAGGGGGTGACGATGTAGTCGTAGCCGTCGAAGGCGGCGGCGTAGCGGTGTACGAGGGGTTCGGTCTGGTGGCGGTAGCCGGTGTTGAACTGGGGTTGGCCGCAGCAGGTCTGGGCGGTGGGGAAGTCGACGTCCACGCCGAGGCGTTCGAGCAGCGTGACGACCGCCCGCCCGGTGTCCGGGTAGAGCAAATCGTTCACACAGGTCACGAAAAGCGCTACGCGCATGGGTCCTCCGCGCCGCCCCGGCGCAAGCCGGGCTGATCTCGATCACGCATGCGCCCATACTGCCGCAATCCCCTTCCGCAGGGAAGGAGACATCCGATGTTTGTTGACGCGGGCGCGGCGAAGGCCACGTCGTTGGGCTCAGCGCACGCCTTCGAGCGGGCGAGTCGCGGCGGGCTCGGCGGCACGGTCCTGCTCCGAGAGCAGGGCCCGGATGTCGCGTACGGCGGTACGCCCGGCGCGGTTGGCGCCGATGGTGCTGGCCGACGGCCCGTAGCCCACCAGATGGATCCGCGGGTCCTTGACCACCCGGGTGCCGTCCACCGCGATGCCGCCGCCTTGCTCGCGCAGCCGCAGGGGGGCGAGATGGTCCAGGGCGGCGCGGAATCCCGTCGCCCACAAGATGACGTCGGCGTCCAGGGTGCGGCCGTCACTCCAGGCGACGCCCTGCGGCGTGATCCGGTCGAACATCTCCTGCCGCCGCAATATGCCGAGGTCCACGGCCTGCCGGACGGCGTCGGTCGCGGCAAGGCCGGTCACGCTCACCACGCTCTGCGGCGGGAGCCCCTGGCGTACCCGCCGCTCGACCGTCGCGACCGCCTCACGCCCCCAGTCCTCGGTGAAGGGCGCGCTGCGGAAGACCGGTGGCCGCCGGGTCACCCAGGTGGTGCGCGCCACCTCGGCCAGCTCCATCAGCAGCTGCACCGCCGAGGTGCCGCCGCCGACCACGATCACGTGCAGGCCCGCGAAGTCCGCCGCGCCCCGGTAGCCCGCGGTGTGCAGCTGACGGCCGAGAAAGGTCTCCTGGCCCGGGTAGTACGGCAGAAAGGGCCGGTCCCAGGTGCCGGTCGCGTTGATCAGCGCCCGCGCCGACCAGGTCCCGGCGTCGGTCTCGAGCCGCAGCCGCCCGCCGCCCCCCTCACGCACCGCCGCCACGTCCACCGGGCGGTGCACCCGCAGGTCGAACTCCCGCTCGTAGCGGCCGAAGTAGTCGCCCACCACCTCCGCCGACGGCCGGTCGGGGTCCGCGTCGCCCAACGGCATGCCGGGCAGTTCGTGCACCCAGTGCGCCTTGCCGTACGTCAGCGACGGCCAGCGGTACTGCCAGGCGCCGCCCGAGCCGGGGGAGTGGTCGAGCACGACGAAGCCGGTGTCCGGGGCGAGGCCCGAGCGGCGCAGGAAATACCCCGCCGACAGGCCGGCCTGCCCCGCGCCGACCACCGCCACCTCGACCTCGCGCACCGCGTCGTTCATGACTGTGCCAACCGTGGCACCAGGGGAAAGCTTCCCGCCCGCCCCGCGGCAGGTGCCGTCAGCCCGTGCCGGCGGTCCGTGCGGGCTCCGCGGCCGGCATCCGCGGCTCCGAGGCCCAGCGCCGCAGCCGGGCGACGCGCTCCGCGGCCTCCTCCAGCCGCCGCTGCGGCAGGTCGCCGTCGGCCACCGCACGGGCCGCGGCGGCGTGGATCGCGTCCCGCACGCCCGCGCCGCTCGACGGGCCGAGCCGTACGAGGTCCACGCCGGCGATCCACGCCAGCACCGCGGCGCCGGGTACGCCCCAGCCGTCGACGATCGCCGGCGCGTCGATCGTGTCGCTCAGCACGACCCCGCCGTATCCGAGGTCCCCGCGCAACACCCCGGTCACCGCCCGGGCGCTGAGCATCGCGGGCAACTGCTCGTCGTCCGGCACCGGGGTGTGCCCCGCGGTGATCGCCCGTACGCCCGCGGCGGCGCCCTCGGCGAAGGGCCGCAGGCTGCCTCCGGCGGTGAAGGGGCCGAGCGCGGCGGCCACACCGTGCGTCTGGAGGTCGGTGACGAAGACGCGGGTCTCGTCGGCGCGAAGTCCTGGGCGGACGGCCAGGTGGAGGTTGGCGCCCGCCGCGACGAGGTCGGCCGCCGCCGCGTCGCCGCCGTCCCGCCGGGCCGGGCCCGGATGCCCGGTGAGCGCGTCGGGCAGCGCGGCCCGCAACGCGTCGGCCGTCGCGCGCGCCGCAGCGCCCTGCGCGTCCACGGCCGCACCCGGGGTGCCGTTCTCCAGCCCCCGCAGAATCCACTCGGGCAACCGGCCGTGCCGGCCGCGCACGGTGGGCAGCAGGCAGGAGTCGACGAGCGCGGTGAGCCGGCGCAACGCGTTCACCCCCTCCGGGCTGCGGCAAGGACGAGACGCCGTCCAGGCCCGCTGAATGGTACAGACCAATCGCCCCCCGCGGCAATGACCCCCACCGCCGTGGGGGCGGGTACAGCCGCGGACTCCACACCTGCGCTGTGCGGGGGCTTGTCGCGCAGTTCTGGGGGAGAACTGCGCGACCAGCCACAGTGGACCGCAACTGTGAACGCGACAGAACGAGGCTGCCACCCAGGGGTGCGGGAACTGCGCGCGCAACCCCGCACCGGGCGGCGGCCCAGGGACGCACCGCAAGGGGCAACCACCCAGGGGCTCGGGGAACTGCGAGCCGAGCCACGGCGCCGCCGAAGACGCCACGCCACAGCAGGTGGCACTCCCCTGGCCCACCCGGGAGGAGAATGGCGGCATGGCCAACCGCAACCGCTCGCGCCTGATCGACGTCTCCACCGGCTCGGTGGAACGCGTGTACGACCTCACCGCCGATTGCGCGGACTTCCTCCGCGAGGAGGCGAACGGCGGCGACGGCCTGCTGAACGTCTTCGTGCCGCACGCGACCGCGGGGGTCGCCGTCATCGAGACGGGCGCGGGCAGCGACGACGATCTGCTGACCGCCCTGCGGGAGTTGCTGCCCGCCGACGACCGGTGGCAGCACCGGCACGGGAGCCCGGGGCACGGCCGCGACCATGTGCTGCCGGCGCTCGTGCCGCCGCACGCCACGCTACCGGTGATCGGCGGCCGGCTGGAGCTGGGCACCTGGCAGTCGGTGGTGCTGGTGGACACCAACCGGGACAACCCCCGCCGCCAGGTGCGGCTCACCTTTCTCGGCTAGGGCCTGTCGTTCGGACCTCCGTGGGGGAAGGAGCGGTGTCCGGTGCGTGCGGCTGCAAGGCGGAGGAAGGAGGCGACGCGGTGGGAGCGCCCTCCCGGCCGTCAGGACAGGGGGAGTCGTCGACCGACGACAACGCTGGGGGCACCTCCCGGCCGACGGCAGGCGGAAGATGTGCGTGCCGGACACCGCGACGCCGCGGAGATCCGAACGACAGGCCCTAGCCCTCCCCGGACAGGAAGTCCGCCAGGTCGTATCCGACCGGCTCCTCCAGTTGCGCGTAAGTGCACTGCTCGGGTTCGCGGTCCGGCCGCCAGCGGCGGAATTGCGCGGTGTGGCGGAAGCGGTCGCCCTGCATGTGGTCGTAGGCGACCTCGACGACCCTTTCCGGGCGCAGCGGCAGCCAGGACAGGTCCTTCTTGCCGGTCCACCGGCTGGGGCCGCCCGGCAGGCGGTCGGCGGCCTGGGCCTCCTCGCTGGCCCACCCCTGCCAGGGGTGGCCGGCCACCGACTCCATCCGCAGCGGGGCGAGTTCCTCCATCAGTTCGGCGCGGCGCCGCATCGGGAAGGAGGCGCAGACGCCGACGTGCTGGAGGCGGCCCTCGCCGTCGTACAGGCCGAGCAGCAGGGAGCCGACCACCGGCCCGCTCTTGTGCAGCCGCAGGCCCGCGACGACGCAGTCGGCGGTGCGCTCGTGCTTGACCTTGACCAGGACGCGTTCGCCCGGCCGGTAGGCCAGGTCCGGGGGCTTGGCGACGACCCCGTCGAGGCCCGCGCCCTCGAAGCGGTTGAACCAGTCCGCGGCGAGCGCCAGGTCGTCGGTGGCGGGCGCGAGGTGGACCGGCGCCGTGGCGCCGCTCAGGGCGGCCGCCAGCGCCGTCCTGCGGTCCCGCTGGGACTCCGCCATCAGCGACCTGTCGCCGAGCGCGAGCAGGTCGAAGGCGACGAAACCCGCGGGCGTCACCTCGGCCAGATGGCGTACCCGCGAGTCCGCCGGGTGGATCCGTTCGAGCAGCGCGTCGAAGTCCAGCCGCCCGTCGCGCGCGATGACGATCTCGCCGTCCAGCACGCAGCGCGGCGGGACACGGGTCCGCAGCGCCTCGACGACCTCGGGGAAGTAGCGGGTGAGCGGCTTGGTGGAGCGGCTGCCCAGCTCGATCTCGTCGCCGTCGCGGAAGACGATCGCGCGGAAGCCGTCCCACTTGGCCTCGTACTGCATGCCCGCCGGGATGGCCTTCGCGGCCTTGGCCAGCATCGGCTGCACTGGGGGCATCACCGGCAAGTCCATGCTCCGATTGTGCGCGCCCCTGCCGCACAGGGCGCGCGGGCCGACCGTCCGCTCTAGCGTGGGGGCATGGCAGAGACGCTGGAGCTGACCGTCGGCGACCGGACCGTGCGGGTGTCGCATCCGGACAAGGTCTACTTCCCGCAGCGCGGACTGACCAAGGCCGACCTGGTGCGCTACTACCTGAGCGTCGGCGACGGGATCCTGCGGGCGCTCAGGGACCGGCCCACCACGCTGGAGCGCTACATCAGCGGGGTGGAGGGCGACTCGTTCTTCCAGAAGCGCGCGCCGAAGAACCTGCCGGACTGGATCCCGACCGGCCGCATCGCCTTCCCCAGCGGCCGCTATGCCGACGAGATCTGCCCGACGGAGACCGCGGCCGTGCTGTGGGCGGCGAATCTCGGCACCTTCACCTTCCACCCCTGGCCGGTCCGGCGGGGCGACACCGACCACCCCGACGAGCTGCGGATCGACCTCGACCCGCAGCCGGGCACCGACTTCTCCGACGCGGTGCGCGCCGCGCAGGAGTTGCGCGACGTCCTGGACGGGCTGGGCCTGGCCGGCTGGCCGAAGACCTCCGGCGGCCGGGGCCTGCACGTCTTCGTGCCGATTGCGCCCGAGTGGACCTTCCCCCAGGTGCGGCGCTCGGCCATCGCGGTGGCCCGCGAGCTGGAGCGGCGGGCGCCCGAGCGGATCACCACGGCCTGGTGGAAGGAGGAGCGCGGCGAGAAGATCTTCGTGGACTACAACCAGACCGCGCGCGACCGTACGATCGCCAGCGCCTACTCCGTGCGCCCCTTCCCGCACGCGCCGGTCTCGGCCCCGCTGCGCTGGGAGGAGCTGACCGAGGTGGCGCCCGCCGACTTCGACCTGGTCACCATGCCCGCCCGGTTCGCCGAGTACGGTGACCTGCACGCCGACATGGACGAGCACGCCTTCCGGCTCGACGCGGCCCTCGAACTGGCCGACCGCGACGAGCGCGAGCACGGCCTCGGCGACCTGCCGTACCCCCCGGAGCACCCGAAGGTGAAGGGCGAGCCGAAGCGGGTCCAGCCGAGCAGGGCGAAGAAGACCGACGGGGGCTGAGCGGGGCGCGGCTCAGCCGAAGGTCTCGACGTAGTCCTCCGGCGGTCCCGGCTCGGGACGGTCGCGCAGCTCGATCCGGCGCGGCCCGATCCGCACCCCGTGCATCGCCCGTCCGCGGGGCCCGAGCCGCCCGCCGAGCCGCACGGGGCCGGTTCCCCGGCCCTCCATGGCGGGAATCGTCACAAGGCTGTCCTTGCCGCCATCACGGCCCGCGCCGACGATGAGGGCATGACCAGCCGCCGTATCGTCTTCGCCGTCTTCCCCGGCTTCCAACTGCTCGACCTCGCGGGTCCGAACGAGGTCTTCGTGCAGGCCGGTCGGCTGACGGCGCGGCCGGGGGAGGGGAATCCGGTGGTCGTGGACACGGTGGCCGCGGCCCCCGGGCCCGTCGTCAGCAGCGGCGGCCTCGCGGTCTCGCCGACCCTGACGACCGGCGAGGCCACGGGACCGGTCGACACCCTTGTCGCCGTCGGCGGCGGTGGCGTCCACCAGGCCTGCCAGGACGCCGCCTTCGTGGACTGGTTCGCCCGCATGTCCCGGCTCGCCCGCCGCACCGCCTCGGTGTGCAGCGGCGCCTTCCTGCTCGGCGCGGCCGGGCTGCTCGACGGACGGCGGGCGGTCACCCACTGGTCGATGTGCGAGCGGCTCGCCGCGCGCCATCCCGGGGCCGCTGTCGACCCCGACCCGATCTTCGTCCGCGACGGCGACCTGTGGACCTCGGCGGGCGTCACCGCGGGAATGGACCTCGCCCTGGCGATGGTCGAGGCGGACCACGGCCCCGAGGTGTCGAGGGCCGTCGCCAGGCAGCTGGTGATGTTCGTCCAGCGCCCCGGCGGCCAGGCGCAGTTCAGCGCCCAGCTGGCCGCACAGCGCCCCGAGCGGCAGTCCCTGCGCGACGTCGTCGACTGGGTCGCCGACCACCTGGCCGACGACCTCGGGGTGCCGGCGCTCGCGGCCAGGGCAGGCATGAGCGAGCGCCACTTCACCCGGGTCTTCCGCGCCGAGACCGGCCGCACCCCGGCGGCCTACGTCGACAGCGCCCGGGTGGAGGCCGCCCGCCGCCTGCTGGAGTCCACCGGCACCACCGTGGACGCCGTGGCCCGCGCCTGCGGCTACCGCAATCCCGAGACCCTCCAGCGCAGTTTCAAACGCTCGGTGCAGGTCACGCCGGGCGAATACCGCAGGCGTTTCGCCCCGCACTCCGCGGTGCACTGAGCCGAGCACCCCGTTTCCCGGCCGGGACGTCCCCGGCCAGAAAGGCCACCCCATGCTCATCGTCTTCCCGGTCTTCGAGGGCCTCACCGCACTCGACGCCGTCGGCCCGTACGAGGTCCTGCGCATGCTGCCGGACGCCGACGTCGTCTTCGCCGCCGCGGAGCCCGGACCGGTCACCGACGGGGCAGGACACCTCACCCTGACAGCCCCCGCGGCCCTCGCCGACGTCACCGAGGCCGACGTCCTGGTCGTCCCCGGCGGCCCCGGCGCCCGCGCGAACGTCGGCAACGAGGCGCTCCTCGACTGGATCCGGCGGATCGACGCCACCACCACCTGGACCACGTCGGTCTGCACCGGCTCGCTGCTGCTGGGCGCGGCGGGTCTGCTCAAGGACCTCAGGGCGACCAGCCACTGGAGCGCCGTCGGGCTCCTGGAGTCCTACGGCGCCACCTACACCGAGCAGCGCGTCGTGGAGCAGGGCAGGATCATCACGGCCGCCGGGGTGTCCTCAGGGATCGACATGGCGCTGCGGCTGGCCGAGCTGACCGCCGGGCCCGTCGTGGCGCAGGCCCTCCAACTGGCCATCGAGTACGACCCGCAGCCGCCCTTCGACGCCGGGTCGTACGCCAAGGCGCCGCAGGCCGCGAAGGACTACCTGGCGTCGCGCTGAGCGCCGTCCGCCGGGTCCTGGACTTCGGGCTCGGGGCCGGGTCCCTGCTCGGGGCCCTGATCCGGGCTCAGCGACTCGACCAGCGGCAGGACCCGGTGCGGTACGCGCTCGCTCAGCGCTATCTCGGTGCGGGTGCGCACCACACCGGACAGCCTGCCCAGCCGCTGGATGACGCCCTCCAGGTGCCCGTTGTCCCTGGCGACGACCCGGGTCAGCAGGTCGCCGCCGCTGCCGGTGATGGAGAAGGCCTCGACGATCTCGGGCACCGCGGCGAGCGCGTCGGCCACGTCGTCCAGGTGGCCCCTGGCGACCTCGATCCGCACGAAGGCCAGCACCGGGTGCCCCAGGGCGGCGGGGGAGACCCTGGGGCCCGCCATCACGATCACCCCGTCGCGTTCCAGCCGTTCGAGACGGGCCTGCAGGGTGCCGCGGGCGACGCCCAGGATGCGGGCGTACTCGCGGACGCTGGTGCGCGGCCGGTCGAGCAGCAGTCGCAGTATGCGGGCGTCCAGGGCGTCGAAGGGCATGGGCCCGCGGTCTCCTCACCATCGTCGCGATGTCATGATCACCGTACTGATGGCCCGGACGGGACCGGCTACTTTGAGCCATCACCGCAGCAAGCGCCCGCCTGCGGCCCCCAACGGCCCCGGCGGACCGCCGCATCGGCGGGCCACTGGCGGCCCCGGGGGCGACGTGCCCGACGCCAGGTACTACTCTCAGCCGCCGTAAAGACATCAGGCGGAAGAGGTACGGCAGTGGCCGGGCACGTTTACATCGGGTCGTTCACTTCGGCGGGTGGGCGCGGGCTCACCACGGCCACGGTCGACCCGGACACGGGAGCGCTGACGGCGCTCGGGGACACCGCCGACGTGCCCAACCCGTCGTTCCTGGCCGCGTCCCCCGACGGCAGGACGCTCTACACCGTCAGCGAGACGGAACCCGAGGGCGCGGCGGCGGCCTTCTCGCTCGCCGACCCCGCGGCGCCCAAGCTGCTCGGCGCCCCCGTTGCGGTGCACGGCGGGTCGCCCACCCACCTCGCCGTCCACCGCGGCCACCTGCTGACCGCCAACTACGCCGAGCCCGGCAGCGTCAGCGTGCTGGCGATCGAGGCCGACGGCAGCCTCGGCGCGATCCGCTCGCTGCTGGAGCACGAGGGCGACGGACCGCACCCGGATCGCCAGCGGGGCCCGCACGCGCACGCGGTGCTGTCCGACCCCACCGGCCGCTGGGCGGTCAGTGTGGACCTGGGCACCGACTCGGTGCGGGTCTGTGAACTCGACGAGGCCACCGGCGAGCTGGAGATCGAACGCGAACTCGGCCTGCGCTCCGGCATCGGCCCGCGCCATCTGGCCTTCCACCCGGCGGGTGGCCACGCCTATGTGATGAACGAACTGGACTCCGTGGTCACCGCCTGCTCGTGGGACCCCGAGCGCGGCAGCCTGCGCCCGGTCGCCGAGACCCGGGTGCTGCCCGCGGGCGCGGAAGGCGAGAACTACCCCTCGGAGCTGGTCGTCTCGCACGACGGCCGGTTCGCGTGGGCGGCCAACCGCGGCCACAACAGCATCGCGGTGCTCGGCCTGGACGACACCGGCGAGAACCTGGAACTGCTGGACACCGTCGGCTGCGGCGGCGACTGGCCGCGACACCTGACCCTCGACCCGTCGGGCACCCGGCTCTACGCGGCCAACGAGCGCTCCGGCGACGTCACCTGGTTCGACGTCGACCCGGCCACCGGCATCCCCAAGCAGGCCGGCTCGATCGACGTGCCCGCCGCGTCCTGCGTGCTCTTCGTCTGACAGCCGGGGCCCGCGCCCCTACGACGACGCGGCGGCGGGCGGCCCCTCCAGGAGGGGCCGCCCGCCGCCGCGTCGTCGTAGGGGCGCGGGCCGGGCGTCAGTGGATCGGCGCGCCGTGCGGCTGCTGCATCGCGAGGCCCAGCGCGGCCGCGTACTGCGTGACCACCAGCTTGCCCACCGCCGGGTAGGGGCCCAGGGCGTCCGCGCCCGAGCAGCCCGCCTCGGCGGCGGCCGTGTGGAGCAGCTGAGGGGCGATCTCCGGGCCGATCAGGCAGGGCGCGAGCGCCAGCGTGCCGGACCCGGAGGACCGCAGCTGCTCGGCGGCCTGCGCGATGGCGCCGTCCTCGTCCAGCGCCGCGGCCAGCACCGGCACCGCGAGCCTGGCGGCCAGCAGCAGCCCGGTCACGCCCGCCGCCTGGGCGGCCTCCTCGCCGCCGACCGTGGCCAGGATGATGCCGTCTGCCGCGGTCGCCACCGTGAACAGCCGCGCCCGGTCGGCGCGGGCCAGGCCCGCCTCGGAAAGCCGCACGTGCAGCGCCTCGGCGAGCAGCGGGTGCGGGCCGAGCACCTCGGTCAGCTCCACCTGCGCCTTGCTGTCGGCGATCGCCTGCCGGATCCGGCGCAGCACCGACGCCTCGGGCCCCGCCAGCAGCGGCACCACGACCGCCGAGGTGTCCTCGCCGGCCCGCTCGCCCGCGACCTGGTCGAGCACGCTGCGCAGCGACGGGAATTCGCCGTCCTGGTCGCCCTCGCCGTCCACGAAGCCGATCCGCGGGTCGAGCCCGGACAGCTCGGAGCGGGCGATGCTGACGACCTCCTCCGCCAGGCTCAGCGCGGCGGAGGAAGGAGTGCCGGGGACCGCGAGAACCAGCACCGGGGCGCCCTCGGGGGCGGCCAGCGCCTCCGGTCGGCGGTGGCGTCCGGTCTGGCGCGGGCGCGGCATGCGAACGGGAAGGCCGGAGGCGGGGCCGCCTGTGGTAGTGCTCATGGCGACGCATGTTAACGCCTTGCGGCGCCGTCACGCTCAGCCGGGTGCGAGACAGGCCAGGCCTGTCCAGAAGTGTCCGTTTCCCCGGTGACGTTCGGTCACCCGTCCATCATCGTACGCGTCTGAGCAGCAGCTATCGCCGTACGACGTGGAGCAGGGCGCCGTCCCGCGGCAGCGTCAGCCCATCGCGGTGCAGCGCCCGCGCGATCAGCAGCGCGCCGTCCAGCGGGTCGCCGGCCGCGGGCACCAGGACCGCGTCGGGCAGCAGCCACTCCGCCTGGTCGCGCAGCGGCCCGAGCAGCGGCTCGCCCATCTTGAACAGCCCGCCGGCCAGGCCCACCTCGGTCTCGCCGGGCTGTGCGGGACGGGCGGCCGCGGCCGACTCCAGGATGTGCTGGGCCGCATGACGCAGGATCTCCGAGGCCACCGGGTCCTGCGCGGCACACCGCGCCACGTCGGGGGCGAAGGACGCCAGCACCGCCGGCCGGTCGGTGCGCGGGTAGACCGCGCCCGGCATCGAGCCCGCCGGGCCGAACCGCTCCTGCGCGCAGGCCAGCAGCGCGGCCGAGCCGCCCGCCCTCCCGTCGTACGCGCGCATCGCGGCGTCCAGGCCGGCCCGGCCGATCCAGGCGCCGCCGCCTGCGTCGCCGAGCAGATGGCCCCAGCCGTCGGCTCGCCGCCAGCCGTCGCCCGAGGTGCCCAGCGCGATCAGGCCGGTGCCGGCCGCGACCACCACGCCGGGGCGCAGCCCCAGCGCACCCGCATAGGCGGTGACGGCGTCACCGGCCAGCGCCAGCGCCCGTACGCCGAAGGCGTCCTCCAGCGCGGCGGGCAGCGCCGCGCGCAGGTCGTCGCCGAGCGTCGCCATGCCGGCGGCGCCGACGCAGGCCGCTGTCAGCGAGCCGGCCGACACCTCGCGCAGCAGTCCCGCCACCCGCGGCAGCACCCGCTCCAGCAGGCTCGCCGCGTCGATGCCGCGCTCACCGGTCGGCACCGGTCGGTCGTCGGCGACCGCGCCGGGCCCGCCCGACCCGTCGGCCCGGGTGATCGCCACCCGCACCCCGGAACCGCCGGAGTCGACGCCCAGCACCCAGTGCGTTGTGCCCGGCACGGGTCAGCCGAGCCCGCGGGAGTCCTGCTTGAGTGCGGTGTCCACGGTCAGGGCGGAGGCGACGACCATGCTCAGCAGCGGATCCGCGAGCTGCCGGTGGATCTGCAGCACGTAGTTGTCCGCCGTGGTGAACATCGTCTTGGCCAGGCCCTCCCAGGTCTTGGTGATCCGGGCGATCTCGGTGTCGGTGTGGTCGACGATGGCGAAATTCCAGGCCCGCCAGTTCTCCGCCTTGATCGCACCGATCTGCTGGCCGTTGTACATGAAGCCGAACTTGATCTTGCCGAAGGCGTTCTGCTGGACGATCTCGCCCAGCGGCTCACCGTTCGCCCGGTGCACGAGCACCTTGGACTTGATGAACTTCGCCGGCCGGGTCAGCACCAGGTGCGGCTGCCCCTGGGCGTCCCTGACCTCCAGCTTGTGGGTCAGGAACTGGTCGACGCTGGAGACGAAGCGCAGCACCTTCTTCGCGGTGCTCTGCCCGACCTCGACGACCGAGCCGAGGGTGCGGCCCTGCTGGTCGAAGACGGTGTACTCGTTGACCAGCTCGATGAGCTTGGCCTTCTGGTTGACCACCAGGACCGGCTCGGTGAACAGCGTGCCGCCGCCGTACGCCTCCGGTGCCACGCCTGCCTGCTGCTGTACCTGCTGCTGCACCTTCGACGGGTCGGGCGTGCGGCTGACGTTCAGCTCCCAGGCGCTGCCCCCGCCTTGCTGCTGCTGGGGCACCTGACCGGGGTTGGTGTGCTCGGTCCACTGGGAGCCGTCCCAGTAGCGGAGCAGGTTCGGAGTGCCTTGCGGGTCCGCGTACCAGCCCGCCGGGGTATTCGAATGCGTTGTCACCCGGGCAGGGTACCGTCAAGCACCGGCCGGGGGAGGTTCCGTTTCACCGGCCGTACGCGCGCTCCGCCGGCGCCCGCTCGCGGTCGTGGGCGCATGCGGTGGGCCAGTAGAGTGATCGGCCGTGGCAGCACGAGAGTTGAGCGAACTTGTCGAGCCGGGATGGGCGCAGGCGCTGCGTCCGGTGGCCGGGCGGATCGCGGAGATGGGCGACTTCCTGCGCGCGGAGATCGCGGCCGGCCGCACCTATCTGCCGGCGGGCGCGAACGTGCTGCGCGCGTTCCAGCAGCCCTTCGACGAGGTGAGGGTGCTGATCGTCGGCCAGGACCCGTATCCGACGCCGGGCATGGCCGTCGGGCTCAGCTTCTCGGTGGCGCCCGAGGTGCGCCAGCTGCCCGGCAGCCTGGAGAACATCTTCCGCGAGCTGGCCACCGACCTCGGCCTGCCGCGGCCGTCCAGCGGCGACCTCACCCCGTGGACCCGGCAGGGCGTGCTGCTGCTGAACCGGGCGCTGACCACCGCGCCGCGCAAGCCCGCCGCGCACCGCGGCAAGGGCTGGGAGGAGGTCACCGAGCAGGCGATCCGCGCGCTGGCCGGGCGGGGCAAGCCGCTGGTGTCCGTGTTGTGGGGCCGCGACGCCCGCAATCTGCGGCCGTTCCTCGACGGCTTCCCCGCGATCGAGTCGGCGCACCCGTCGCCGATGTCCGCGGACCGCGGCTTCTTCGGCTCCCGCCCCTTCAGCCGGACCAACGACCTGCTGATCCGCCAGGGCGCCCAACCGGTCGACTGGCGCCTGCCGTAGGCGCCAGTCCGGCCACCGGGTCGAAGTCCTCGGCGCCCGGCGGCGGCGACCCCGACTCCCAGGGGAGCCCGTAGCGCTGGAAGAGCTCGGCGCGCAGCGGGTGGATCGGCATCGGCGCCCCCGGCAGCAGCATGGCCACCGAGGCGCCCATCAGCAGCGCCCGCAGCAGCCGGTATTCCTCCTCCGGGTCGGCCGCGCCCCAGCAGACCACCGTGTCCCGCAGCAGCTGCGCGAGCCGCTGCTGCTCGGGGCACTGGATGAAGCCCTCCTCCTGGAGGATCGAGGCCATGTGCGTGCGCATCAGGGTGGTGTGCCCCATGCTCACGCCGAGCATCGCGTCGATGGCCCTGGCCAGCAGCTCCTGGCCGTCGTCGGTCCGCGGCTCGCGCTCCAGCGCCGCGGCCAGCTCACCGGCCATCAGGCGGTGCACGGCGGACTGCAGCAGCGCCCGCTTGCCGGAGAAGTAGTACGACACCAGGCCGCGGGCGGAACCGGCGCGCCGCGAGATGTCGGCCAGCGTGGTGGCCTCGTAACCGCGCTCCTCGATCAGTTCGACGGTGGCCTGCAGCAGCCGTTCCCGGGAACGCCTGCGCATCGCTTCATTGACCGAAGCGCTCCGAGGGGACATGCTTTACTCCTGCGTTGACTGGCTCCGGGCCAATATACTCAGCGCACCCCGCCGGGCCAGTGTCCGTGCGGGTTACGGGGACGGGCGCCGGTCCCGGCGACGCGGGGGATCGCCGGGACCGGCGCCCGCCGCATCGCGGCGGTGCCGGTCAGCCCAGCAGGTCGAGGACACCGCGCAGCCCGTCGGGTCTGCGGTCCGCGGGCAGGTGGTCGACGAAGTGCACCGGGCAGCCCAGCGCCGCGGCGCCGCCGTCGGCCCTCCGGTCGTCACCCACCATCAGGGTCTCCCGCGGCGGCAGCCCCAGTTCGGCGCAGGCCGCGCTGAAGATCGCCGGATCGGGTTTCTGCCGGCCGACCTCGTAGCTCAGCACGAAGGCGTCGACCAGGTCCGCGAGGCCGTGCGCGGCGAAGACCGGCCGCAGGTCCCAGCCGATGTTGCTGACCACCGCCACCGGCACACCCCGCGCCCGCAGCGCGGCCAGCACCTCGGCGGCGTCCGGGTACGGCTGCCAGGCCGTCGGGGCCATGTGCCGGTCGTAGAGCACGTCGTGGATGTCCCAGGGCAGACCGCTGGACCTGGACTGCGCGGTATACGCCCGCCGGTGCAGCTCGGCGCTCAGATCGCGCCGGGCCCAGTCCTGCGCGGAGTCCGGTCGCCAACCGGCGGGCGTCGCCCCACCGGGCTGGGCGCCCGACCGCTCCAGGCGTGCGGTCCAGTGCGCGATCTCGTCGTCGGGCGCCTTGACGCCCACCGCGTCCAGCGCCCCGCGCAGCCAGTCGGCGCAGGGCTCGATGCGGAAGACGGTGCCGGAGAAGTCGAACATGCAGCCTTTGGCCTTCATCGCCTCGCCTGTTCAGTCGGGGAGCCGGCCCGCCGCCGGCGGTCTGCGAGCCGGGTGGCGCGTCCTGCGCCCGACCCGTGCGGCCCTGTCGGTCACCGGCTCAGCGCGCCCAGGCCCGGACCGAACGCGATCAGCAGCGGCACCGCGGGCACCAGCAGGGCGCAGGCGCTCATCCGCACCCGGCGGCCAAGCGGCAGCCGCGGCGCCGGGTCGAGCAGCCGGTGCACCCGGCCGGGAAGCGCGGCGAGCGGTGCGGGCGCCGGCCCGAAGACGCCGCGCTCCTCGTTCAGCTCCACCAGTGCCAGGGCCGTGGTGAGCCGGCCGAAGCGGCGCGAGGCGGTGTCGTCGGCGGCCAGCTCGACCAGGTGGTGCACCTGGTCGCGGAAGGCGGCGAAGACCGGCACCTGCGGGAAACCGCCGGCGAGCGCGCCCGCGCAGTGCAGCAGCACATCGTGCCTGGCCCGCATGTGCCCCTGCTCGTGCGCGAGCACCGCGTCGAGCTGGCGGCCCTTGAGGCGGCCGAGCGCCGCGGTGGTGATCACCAGCTGCGGCTCCGCCCCCGACAGCCACCAGGCGTCGGACCTCGGGTCCTCCAGCACGACCAGCCGCTCGCCCGCGGGCAGCTCCTCGCCCGGCAGCCGCGGCGAGCGCAGCCGCAGCTCGGCCCGGCGCCGCCGGCGCCTGCCGCGGGCGGTGCGGACCTCGCGGGTGAGCATCGCCGCCGTCCACAGCCCGCCCAGCGCGAGCATCGCCGCCAGGGTGCCCGCGCCGCGGCCGTATCCCGACAGGCCGTACGCGTCGACCACGCCGTGCGGTGCGAAGGCGAACACATGCCAGCGCACCGCTCCCCACGCGGCCGAGGCGGTGAGGGCCAGCGCCGAGAGGCAGCACAGCAGCACGGCGGCGACCACGCACTGCCAGACCCACAGGGCCAGCACCGGCTCGCGGTCCGGCCAGTCGGCACGGGACAGCAGACGCGGCGCGATCGCCGCCGTCAGTGCGCCCAGGATCAGCAGCACGAACGGGACCGTCATGCCGATCACCCTAGGAGCGCGCGGTGAGCGGCGGGTGCGCCCGGCACCCGATGTGACGCATGACTCACAGGAGCCGCCCGATCGCAGGCGCCGCAAGGGCTGCGCCCCGCCCGGTCACAGGGTCAGCAGCATCGCGAACATCGCCAGGGCCATCGCCACCCGGCAGGCCGCCGCCACCTCGGGGGCGTGCCGCAGCCGTATCGCACCCCCCGGGGCCACCGCTACGGCCAGCCGGGCCCCGTGCGGGCCGGTCGGCATCGCCAGCCGGCTGCCGGCGCGGAGCACGTAGCCGGCGAAATACACCAGCAGCAGGCCGGTCAGCGGCGGGACGCCCGCCGAGGTGTGTGCGGCATGTCCGGCGTGCCCGGGGCCGGCGCCCGCCATCGCCGCCGACATGTAGACCATCGCCCCGGCGCACAGCGAGTGGTGCATCCGGTGGGACGCCCGGTGCCGGGACGGCCGCAGGGCGTGCACGGCGACGCCGGCGAAGACGACCGCGAGCGTCGCCGTACTCCAGCGGGGCGGCTCGAAGACGGACAGAGGCACGGCCATCACCGCCATCCCCAGGCCCAGCAGCGCCTCGCCGCGCGCCTCCCTGCGCAGCACGCACGAGACCGCCGCGGCGGCGCTGAGCGCCACGAGCAGCCAGGCCACCAGCGGCGGTCCGTGCATCGCCCCTCCCCCCTCGGGCTTGCGGACCGCCCAGGTGCGACGGCGGTCCGAGGACAACCTGCCCGGCCGCGGCGGCGCACACGCGAGCGCACTGAGGTGGACGGGGGAGCGCGCTTCCGCCGCGCACGCCGGAAGGCCCCGGGCGCGTACCGGCGCCCGCGGCGGCTCCGCGGGCGCCGCCGGACGCCTCCCCCGCGGCGGCCGAACCGGCTCGGTTAGCCTGTCCGCCATGGACACCGCCGCCCGCCCCGCCTTCCGACCCGCCACCGCAGAGGACGTCCCCGCGCTCGTCGCGCTGATCGAGTCCGCCTACCGCGGTGACGCGAGCCGCGCCGGGTGGACGACGGAGGCGGACATCCTCCAGGGGCAGCGCACCGACCCCGAGGGTGTCCTCGCCGTCATCGAGCGGGCCGACAGCCGGCTGGTCGCGGTCGAGAGCGGTGGCCGGCTGGTGGCCTGCTGCCAGTTGGAGCACCGCGGCGACCACGCCTACTTCGGGATGTTCGCGGTGCGCCCCACCCTCCAGGGCGCCGGGCTCGGCAAGGTCATCATCGCGGAGGCGGAGCGCTTCGCCCGCGACGAGTGGGGCGTCGCCGAGATGCACATGACGGTGATCTCGGTCCGCGAGGACCTGATCGCCTGGTACGAGCGGCGCGGCTACGCCAGGACCGGGCAGACCAGTGCCTTCCCCTACGGCAACGAGCGCTTCGGGCAGCCGACCCGCGACGACCTGGAGTTCGAGCTGCTGACCAAGAAGCTCGGCTGACACCTCCCGGTCTTCCAGGGCGCGGGCGGGAAGCCGCCGACGCCCGGCCGGGCGGGATCGCCGGGCGGGCCCTCAGACCGCGGACTCGGCGGGCAGGTCGGTCGCGGCGCCGTCCAGCCGCAGCGCCCGGGCCAGCGCCCAGTCCTGCGCCGTGTTCACGGTCCAGGCCATGACCGCGATGCCCGCGGCCTGGCAGCGGCGGACCACGTCCAGGTTGAGCCGGGTGAGGTCCAGGCTGACCAGCCGCGCGCCGACCGCCTGGGCGCGGGGCACGATATCCGGGCCGAGGTCGCTCGCCACCAGCACCGTGCGGACGTCCGGCAGCAGCGTGTGGATCTCGGCGAGCGCCTCGTCGTGGAAGGACAGCACGCTGACCCGCTCGGTCGCGCCGCGCTCGCGCAGCACCTCGGCCAGCACGCGGGCCGCCGCGGCGTCCTTGATCTCGGCCTGGATCGGGCGGTCGACCGTGTCGAGCACCTCCTCGAAGACCGGCACCCGCTCGCCGAGACCGGCGTCCAGGGTGCGGATCTCGGCCAGTGTGAGGTCGCGGATCAGCCCGCTGCCGTCCGTGGTGCGGTCCACCGCGGCGTCGTGCATCACCACGAGCGCGCCGTCCTTGCTCAGGTGCAGGTCCAGCTCGACCTGGTCGAGGCCGGCCTGCTCGGCAGCGCGGAAGGACCGCAGGGTGTTCTCCGGCTCGACGCCCATGACGCCGCGGTGACCGACGGTGAGGAAGCTCATACCGGCACCATAAGCCGCCCGGACGACATGCAGCCGAACACTCCGTGACGAGTCGGCGCCGCCGTACCAAAGGCTGAATCCCATGCCTCATATCGGACAACGGCCGCAAGAACAGCAGTGGAAGGGCTGTTCGGCGGGATGATCCGCTTCGGCCGCTCTTGAAGCGGGAACAATGTCATGGATACGGTGTGGCTACGGCAAATTTTTCAGTGGAGGATCGGTCATGGGTGAAGTTCTTTCGTCGGCGGCGGCTCGCGCCGACCGGATATCCGGTGACGACGTGGCTGGTCACCCCGCGTGGTCGGCGCTCAAGCAGGCCGTCGAGACCGTCAGGCCATGGCAGCTCAAGGACGGCTCGATCGACTTCGACGCCGAGGGCGCGCCCTCCCGCGAGGAGGCCGGGCGCGCGGTCGGCCGGGTGGTGGACGCGGTCGGGCAGCTGACCGAACTGCTGCCGCACGACGCCGCCTATCACGATGCCCTGGCCGCGGACCTGCGCCGCTGGGCAGACGACGGCTTCGCCGTGCCCGACTTCCTCGACTCGCTGCTGGCCTTCCAGCCGTCCGCCGACCGCCGCGACGGCCGCCGCCATGTCGTCGTCTTCCCGATGTACACGCAGAACGGCAACCCGGACCGGAATCTGGAAGCCGTCGCCCTGCGCGTGACATGGCCGGACTGGCTGGCCGAGCTGGAGCGCACCAGGTACGACAACCCGCAGTTCGTACCGATCACCTTCGAGGACTTCACCCCCGGCTACGACACCAACTCCGCGGTGCTCTTCCCCGAGACCGTCGCCGTGCGCAAACCCCCGGAGCGCTGGACCTGGGGCGCGATCTTCTGCGACCGCGAGGCCGCCCGCTTCCGCGCGGTGACCGCCGCCGCCGTGGACACCCTCGGCCTGGAGCTGCCGCCGGAGGCCGCGCGCCTGGTGGCCGACCAGGAGCTGGCCCAGCAGACGTACGTGCTCTGGGACATGATCCACGACCGGACCCACAGCCACGGCGACCTGCCGTTCGACCCGTTCATGATCAAGCAGCGGGCCCCGTTCTGGATGTACGGCCTGGAAGAGCTGCGCTGCGACCTCACCACCTTCCGCGAGGCCGTCGAGCTCCAGGCCGAGGGCCACCCCATGGGGCTCGGCGTGCAGTACGCCATCCTCTTCGACCGGCTCTTCCGCTTCCCGGTCACCGGCGAGCGGGTCCGCAACTACGACGGACTGGGCGGTCAGCTGCTGTTCTCGTACCTGCACAAGCACGACGCCGTACGCTGGACTGACAACACCCTGCACATCGACTGGGAGCGCGCACCGCAGGTCACCAACCAGCTCTGCGCCGAGATCGAGACGCTGTACAGGGACGGTATCGACCGCCCCAAGCTTGTGCACTGGTTCGCCGCCTACGACCTGGTCGCAAGCTATCTGTCGCCGCATCCCGGCTCGGTCTGGGCCAAGGGGCCGGACGCCCTCGACCTGACGCTGCCCCCGCGCAAGCTCGTCGACGACGTGCTGCCGGACGAGTTTCCGCTCAGCATGTTCTACGAAGCCCTTGCCAAGAAGCTCCGTGAGGTGATCGCCTCCACCAAGGGGATCACGGGCGAGCGCCCGGTACGGAGCGCCGCGTGACCGGTGCGGCCGAGGAGGCGGACATGACGACCGACACGTATTCCGGCGGTCTTGACGGAGCGGTGATCGCGGTGGCCGGAGCCGGCGGACCCGCCGGCCGGGCGGTCCTGCAGCGGCTGGCCCGCGAGGGCGGCCATGTGATCGCGGCGGACGCCGACCCCGAGCGCCTGGCGGAGGCCGTCGACGCGGCCCGCTACGACGCCGGCGGCGCGGACATCACCGGTGAGATCGTCGACCTGCTCGACCTGGAGGCCACCCAGGACTGGGCGGCCCGGATCGAGAAGGACCAGGGCCGGGTCGACGGCCTGGTCCACCTGGTCGGCGGCTGGCGCGGTTCCGCGTCCTTCCCCGAGACCGAACTCGCCGACTGGGACGTGCTGCACAAGCTGCTGATCCAGACGGTGCAGAACACCTCGCTCGGCTTCCACGACGGCCTGATGCGCAGCCCCGGCGGCCGCTACGTGCTGATCAGCGCCTCCGGCGCGAGCCGACCCACCGCGGGGAACGCGGCCTATGCCGCGGCGAAGGCCGCCGCCGAGGCCTGGACGCTCGCCCTCGGCGACTCCTTCGCCAAGCTCAGCGGCGCGCAAGGGCCCACCGCGGCGGCCACCGTCCTGGTGATCAAGGCGCTGGTGCACGATGGGATGCGGGCCGAGCGCCCGCAGTCCAAATTCGCCGGTTTCACCGATGTACGCGATCTCGCCGACGCGATCGCCAGCGTGTGGGACCGCCCCGCCGACGATGTGAACGGGACCCGCCAGTGGCTGACGCCCCAACCGTGACCGATCCGACCGACCAGGCCGCAGCCCTCGGCCCCGCCGATCCGGCCGTGCCGCCGACCGACGCCGTACGGCGCCACGACCCGGCCTCGCGCGGCTTCGCCAGCGACAACTACGCCGGGGTCCACCCCGAGGTCCTTGCCGCCCTGGCGCTGGCCAACGGCGGCCACCAGGTCGCCTACGGCGACGACGCCTACACCGCCCATCTGCAGGAGGTCTTCCGGCGGCACTTCGGCCCCGCCGCCGAGGTCTTCCCGGTCTTCAACGGCACCGGTGCCAACGTGACGGCGCTGCAGGCCGTGACCGAGCGCTGGGGCGCGGTGATCTGCGCCGAGTCCGCGCACATCAACGTGGACGAGTGCGGGGCGCCGGAGCGCGTCGGCGGCCTGAAGCTGCTCACCGTGCCGACCGCCGACGGCAAGCTCACCCCCGAGCTGATCGACCGGCAGGCGTACGGCTTCACCGACGAGCACCGGGCGCAGCCGCAGGTCGTCTCGATCACCCAGACCACCGAGCTGGGCACCTGCTACACGCCCGAGGAGATCAAGGCGGTCTGCGACCACGCCCACGAGCTGGGCATGGCCGTGCACCTGGACGGCGCCCGGCTGGCCAACGCGGCGGCGAGCCTCGGGGTGCCGCCGGCCCGCTTCACCACCGACGCCGGCGTCGACATCCTGTCCTTCGGCGGCACCAAGAACGGCCTGCTGCTCGGCGAGTGCGTGGTCGTGCTCAGCCCGGAGCGGGTGCGCGCGCTGCCCTATCTGCGCAAGCTGTCGATGCAGCTGGCGTCGAAGATGCGCTTCGTGTCGGTGCAGTTCGAGGCGCTGCTGGCCGGCGACCTGTGGCTGCGCAGCGCCGCGCACGCCAACGCGATGGCCCGCAGGCTGGACGCGGCGGTGCGCGGCATCGACGGTGTGCGGGTGCTGCGGCCCGTGCAGTCCAACGCGGTCTTCGCGATGCTGCCGCGGGAGGTCAGCGAGCGGCTCCAGAAGCGCTACCGCTTCTACTTCTGGGACGAGTCGACCGGCGAGGTCCGCTGGATGTGCGCCTTCGACACGACCGAGGACGACGTGGACGGCTTCGCCGCGGCAATCGCCGAGGAGATGGCTGCGTCCGGCTCATGAGGACCGCGGCGGCCGCCGCATACGGGACACCTGAATACATATACGAAGTACGGTAATTCGATTGATCAAGAGGTCGGTGGTTCCCTAGGGTTCGGTTCCATGGAACCGACTCCGGAGAACCCCGACCTCTCGGCGTACCTCGTGGCCGACGACGTCATCGACCACCATGACCCGCTGGTGCGGGAGACGGCGGCGCTACTGGCGGAAGGCACCGCAGGCCCGCATGAATATGCGGAGGTGGCCTTCGAATACGTCCGCGACGAGATCCCGCACTCCTTCGACTCCGGAGATCCGCGGGTCAGCTGGCGGGCGTCCGACGTGCTGGAGCAGCGCAACGGCATCTGTTATGCCAAGTCGCACGCCCTGACCGCGCTGCTGCGGGCCCGCGGCATCCCCGCCGGGCTCTGCTACCAGCGGCTGACCCAGGACGACGGCTCCGACCCCGCGCTGCACGGCCTGATCGCCCTGCTGCTGCCGGGCACCTACCGCTGGAGCCGGCTGGACGCCAGGGGCAACAAGCCGGGCGTCGACGCACACTTCAGCCTGGCGACCGAACGGCTGGCCTTCCCGGTGCGCCCCGAACTGGGCGAGTGCGACTACCCGCTGGTCTACGCGGCCCCGCCGCCGCCCGTGGTGGCCTGCCTGCGGGCCGCGCGGAGCAGCACCGGGATATCGCTGCCCTCCGCGCTGCCCGAGGCCTGCTGAGGCCGGCCAGGCGGGATGTGCCAGGCCCTAGCCCGCCTTCTGCTGTTCGCGGTCCCGCTCCGCCGCCGCCTCGGGCGTCGGGGCGGTGCCGCCCAGGTGCGAGGGCAGCCACCACCGGTCGTCGGGACCCGACGGGCGGCCCGGGTACGTACGCTGCGCGTCGTCCAGCAGCTCCTGCACCCGCAGCCGGAGCCGCCGGGTCAGGGCGCCGGCCTTCTCCTCGGCGTGCGGCCACATCTGCTCGCCGATCCGCATCGAGATCGGGAAGCGGGTCCTGCCAAGGCTGCGCGGCCGTCCCTTGGTCCACAGCCGCTGGGTGCCCCACAGCGCCATCGGCAGCAGCGGCACCCCGGCCTCCATCGCCAGCCGGGCGGCGCCGGACTTGAAGGACTTGAGGGTGAAGGACTGCGAGATGGTCGCCTCGGGGAAGACCCCGATGATCTCGCCCCTGCGCAGCGCCTCCAGCGCGTGCGCGTAGGCGTGCATGCCCTCGGAGCGGTCCACCGGGATGTGCTTCATCGCGCGCATCAGCGGACCCGACACCTTGTGCCGGAAAACCGACTCCTTGGCCATGAAGCGCACCAGCCTCTTGTGGGGCAGGGTCGTCAGGCCGCAGAACACGAAGTCCAGATAGCCGATGTGATTGCTCACCAGGAGGGCGCCGCCCTCGCGCGGGACGTTCTCGGTGCCCCGGATGTCGAACCGCAGGCCCTGCACCTTGAACATGCTGCGGGCGAAACCGATCACCGGCGGGTAGACGAGTTCGGCCATGTCAGGGCACCTGCTCTCTCCGGGGCGGCGCTCCCGGCGGAAGTTACGCGCCCGTAGGTTGTCCGGCCGCTGAGCGATGGTGCCCCGGCGGCGGGGCCGCTGTCACCCCGGGCGACCTCACCTCGGGGAGATTCTTCTCACGTCATGCCGATGTCACCCTCGCGCCCTTTCCGCGTCGGAGGCCGACCGTCCGGTCAGCCGAGCGTACGCCTCAGGGTCAGGTACATCTCGCAGCCGAGGCAGTAGGCGAAGGCCGCGTTCAGGAATGCGGCGGCCAGCGCGCAGCCGGTGGCCGCCATGCCCAGCCACTGTGGCCCGGCCAGATAGCCCACCACCCCGACGACGGCGAAGGCAAGACCCACAGCCTGGGCGAAACGCGGCGGCGCCGCGTCCTCGGTGGCCGTCGGCGGGCCGATCCTGGGGCGTATCAGGGTGCGGAAGACCCAGCCGTAGGGCGAGCGCTGCACACCGGCCGCGGCTCCCACCGCGAAGAGCGCGGCCTGCACCGCGAGCAGCGGGCCGCTGCCGGTGATCAGGACCACCGCGAGCACCGCGGTGGTGAGGGCCGCGCCGAACCGGGGGCCGCGTACGTCGATGTCCATGACGGGAATGATGACCCAGCCGCGGGCGGCCGTGCCCGCGGGAATCATTGCGGTCGCATGAACGCTGACGTGCGGGAATAGAGTGCGGTTCGGGTGCGGGCGACAATGCGGCGCAGTGGCGGCGGAGGAGGGCGGCGATGACGGGTCTGGTGGTCTGCCTCGCGGTGCTCGCGGCCGCGAGCGCCTTCGGCGTGCTGCACCGGCGGCGGGACGGGAGGGTCCGGGTGGGTGCCAGGGACGGCGGCGAGCGGCTGACGGCGGACGACCTCGGCGGGCCGCTGGGGGAGCGGGCCACGCTGGTGCAGTTCTCCAGCGCCTTCTGCGCGCCCTGCCGCGCCACCCGGCGGGTGCTCTCCGAGGTCACCGGCATGGTCGAGGGGGTGCGTCATGTGGAGATCGACGCCGAGGCGCGGCTCAGCCTCGTCCGGCGGCTGCACATACTCAAGACGCCCACCGTGCTGGTGCTCGACGCGGACGGCTCCGTGGTCCGCCGGGCGTCCGGGCAGCCCCGGCGCGCCGACGTGATCGCCGCGCTGGGCTCCGTGCTCTGACGGTGCGGGAGTACGGCCGCCCGGGGACGTAGGGCAGGTCACAGTGGAGGAAGCTTGCCAACTGGCGCCGCTCTCTGTGTACTGACGAGTAATATATTCGCCGGGTACTCGCCGCGACGCGTGCTGCGTTCCGGCGGGGAGCCGCGACCGCAGGCGCCTATGCTGCCAATTCCGGGGCACTTGCCAGGGCGCTGCCGGGGCAGTTGACGAAGACGTGCAGGACGAAGCAGTAGGAGAGCAGGCGTGAGCTTGAGGATCGTAGTCGCTGTGAAGTACGTGCCCGACGCCACCGGCGACCGTCACTTCGCCGATGACCTGACCACCGACCGCGACGCGGTCGACGGCCTGCTGTCGGAGCTGGACGAATACGCCGTCGAGCAGGCGCTGCAGATCGCCGATGCCGCCGACGACGCGGAGATCACCGTGCTGACGGTCGGTCCCGAGGACGCCAAGGACGCGCTGCGCAAGGCACTGTCCATGGGCGCGGACAAGGCCATCCACGTCGAGGACGACGCGCTGCACGGCACCGACGTCATCGGTACGTCGCTGGTGCTGGCCAAGGCCATCGAGCACGCCGGCTACGACCTCGTCGTCACCGGCATGGCCTCCACCGACGGCACCGCAGGCGTGGTGCCCGCGCTGCTCGCCGAGCGGCTCGGCATCCCGCAGGTCACCCTGCTGTCCGAGGTCGCGGTGGCCGACGGCAAGGTGACCGGGCGCCGCGACGGCGACGCGGCCAGCGAGCAGCTCGAGGCGTCGCTGCCCGCGCTGGTGTCGGTCACCGACCAGTCGGGCGAGGCGCGCTACCCGTCCTTCAAGGGCATCATGGCCGCCAAGAAGAAGCCTGTGGAGTCCCTCGACCTGTCCGACCTCGGCATCGACGAGGCCGAGGTCGGCCTCGGCGGCGCGTGGACCGCCGTGCAGGACGTCACCGCCCGCCCGCCGCGCACCGCGGGCACGATCGTCAAGGACGAGGGCGAGGGCGGCAAGCAGCTCGCCGCCTACCTCGCGGAGCAGAAGTTCATCTGATGAACGGCCCCGCCCGGTGCCGCGCGCCCCGGGCCGGGCAGCGACCGCAGGCCCGCCCCCGCCCCTCACTTTCCGCAGGAGAACGATTCCCATGGCTGAAGTCCTCGTCCTCGTCGACCACGTGGACGGTGCCGTCCGCAAGCCGACCCTCGAACTGCTGACCCTGGCCCGCCGGATCGGCGACCCGGTCGCCGTCCACCTCGGCCCCGGCGCCGAGGCGGCCGCCCCGGTGCTGGCGGAGCACGGCGCCGTCAAGGTGCTCACCGCCGACGCGCCGGAGTTCGCCGACTACCTGGTCGTGCCCAAGGTGGACGCGCTGCAGGCCGCGGCCGCCGCCGTGTCGCCCGTCGCCGTCCTGGTGGCGTCCTCCGCCGAGGGCAAGGAGGTCGCGGCCCGCCTCGCGCTGCGGCTCGGCTCCGGCATCATCACCGACGCCACCGACCTGGTGGCCGGCGACGAAGGCCCCGTCGCCACCCAGTCCGCCTTCGCGGCCGCCTTCACCACCACGTCGCGGGTCAGCCGCGGTGTGCCGGTGATCACCGTCAAGCCGAACTCGGCGCCGGTCGAGCCGGCCGCCGCGGCCGGCACGGTGGAGCCGCTCGCGGTCACCTTCGGCGAGCTGGCCACCGGCACCAAGGTCGTCTCGCGCACCCCGCGCCAGTCGACCGGGCGCCCCGAGCTGACCGAGGCCGCGATCGTGGTCTCCGGCGGCCGCGGCGTCAACGGCGCCGAGAACTTCTCGGTCATCGAGGACCTGGCCGACTCGCTCGGCGCGGCCGTCGGCGCCTCGCGCGCCGCGGTGGACGCCGGCTGGTACCCGCACACGAACCAGGTCGGCCAGACCGGCAAGTCGGTCTCGCCGCAGCTCTACATCGCCAACGGCATCTCCGGCGCCATCCAGCACCGGGCCGGCATGCAGACCTCCAAGACCATCGTGGCGGTCAACAAGGACGCCGAGGCGCCGATCTTCGACCTGGTCGACTACGGCGTGGTGGGCGACCTCTTCCAGGTCGTCCCGCAGCTCACCGAGGAGATCAAGGCCCGCAAGGGCTGACCTCCGCCCCCGCGGCAGCGCCGGCCGGCCCCCGTACGCAGCGCGTACGGGGGCCGGCCATGCGCGGCTTGCGGGTGTTGACCCGCCGGAACGGGCCGGGCTAGCGTCCCTTCAACGGTTTGTTGAATTCGGGAGGGTGGCCCATGCCGCAACCGGCCGGTACGACACTTGCGGACGCCTACGTCGCCGGAATCGGCGCGTCACTGGCCGCCACGGACGCCGAACTGGCCCGCCGCTACCCCGGCGACCCCGGTACCCGGCAGCCGGTGCACACCGTCTACGTGCCCGCCGACGCGTTCACCGCCGGGACCGTGCGGGAGTGGGGCGACCGGGCGCTCGCCGCGCTCGACGAGCACGCGCCCGACGCCGCGGCGCTCGCGTCCGTGCTCGGCCTGTCCGGCGCGCTCGCCGCGGAGGTCCACGACCGGGTGCGGGACAAACTGCGGCGCGAACCCGTGGAGGACCTGCGGATCGACTTCGAGGACGGCTACGGTGCCAGGCCCGACGCCGAGGAGGACGCCGCCGCGGTGGCCGCCGCGCGCACCGTCACCGCGCTGACCGCGGACGGCGCGGCGCCGCCCTGGATCGGCATCCGCATGAAGTGCATGGAGGCGGCGGTCCGCGACCGCGGCATCCGCACCCTCGACCTCTTCCTGACCGCGCTGCTCGACGGCGGCGGGCTGCCCGGCGGGCTGGTGCTCACCCTGCCGAAGGTGACCTTCCCCGCCCAGGTGGCCGCCATGGCAGCGCTCTGCGGGCAGTTCGAGCAGGCCGCGGGGCTGCCCGAGGGCCGCATCGGGTTCGAGATCCAGATCGAGACCACCCAGGCGATCCTCGGCCCCGACGGCGCCGCCACCGTGCCCCGGCTCATCGACGCGGCGGCGGGCCGCGCCACCTCCCTGCACTACGGCACCTTCGACTACAGCGCCGCCTGCGGGGTCAGCGCCGCCCACCAGGCCCCCGACCACCCGGCCGCCGACCACGCCAAAGCCGTGATGCAGGTGGCCGCCGCGGGCACCGGGGTGCGGCTCAGCGACGGCTCCACCAACGTGCTGCCGGTCGGCACGACGCAGGCCGTGCACGACGCCTGGCGGCTGCACTACGGGCTCGTACGCCGCTCGCTGGCCCGCGCCTACTACCAGGGCTGGGACATGCACCCGGCGCAGCTCCCGACCCGATACGCGGCCGCCTACGCCTTCTACCGGGAGGGCCTGGACACCGCGTCCGCGCGGCTGGCCGGCTACGTGGCAAGGACGGCCGGCGCCGTGCTCGACGAACCGGCCACGGCCCGCGCCCTCAGCGGATACCTGCTCCGCGGCCTGGACTGCGGCGCCGTGGACCCGGCGGAGGTCGCGGAACGCACCGGGCTGACCCGCGCCGGACTGGACGCGCTGGCCGGCCGCTGAGGGCCCGCGCGGGTCAGGAGGCCGGCGGGATCTCGCCCGAGCCGCGCGGGATCAGCCGGGCCGGCAGCTCGATGCGGCTGGCCTCCTCCGAGGTCGCGCCGTCCAGCCGGCGGAAGAGCAGCTGCGCGGCGCTGCGGCCGAGACCGGGGGCATCCTGTGCCACCACGGTGACCGGCGGGTCGAGCAGGTCGGCCAGTTCGAAGTCGTCGAAGCCGACGAGCGCGACCGGCTGCGGGCGGCCGGACAGGACGCGTACGGCTGACACGGTGACGCGGTTGTTGCCCGCGAAGAGCGCGGTGACCGGTTCGGGCCCGGTGAGCATGGTGGCAAGCGCCGCCCTGACCCGTTCGGGCGTGGTGGGGCCCATCGCGTACCAGTCGGGGCGCACCGGCAGACCCGCGTCGGCCATCGCCTCGCGGTAGCCGCGCAGCCGCTCCGCTGCGGTGTGGATGCCGGGCTGGTCGCCGATGAAGCCGATCCTGCGGTGGCCGTGCGCGATCAGGTGCGCCACGCCGGTGCGGGTGCCGCCCGCATTGTCGGTGAGGACGACGTCCGCGTCGATGCGGCCGGCCGGCCGGTCCACGAACACCGTGGCCACACCCGCGTCGATCTCCGGGGTGAGATAGCGGTGGTCGTCGCCCGCCGGCACCACGACCAGGCCGTCGACCCGGCGGGCGCAGAAAGCCAGCACGAGCTCCTGCTCGCGGCGCGGGTTCTCGGTGCTCGACCCGGTGAAGAGCAGCGCGCCGTGCGCGCGGGCCACGTCTTCCACGGCTCGGCTGAGGGAGGCGTAGAACGGGTCGGCGAGGTCTTCGAGCACCAGCCCGACGCTCGCGGTCCTACGGGTGCGCAGCAGCCGCGCGCTGTCGTTGCGCCGGAATCCGAGCGCGTCGATGGCCGACTGGACGCGCGCCACGGTGTCGGGCGTCACGCCCGGTTCCTCGTTCACCACGCGGGAAACGGTCTTGAGTCCGACGCCCGCCCGAGCGGCGACATCCTTCATGGTGGGCCGGGGGACACGTCCAGGAGTATGGGTCACGGTCGTAGTATTCCCTGCGGCAAGAGATGGACAACGTTGTCACGGTCAGGCGAGACTACCCCTGGGGCCGCCGTCGCGGAACCCGGGCGACACAACGATGAAGGAGACCCCCGAACGATGCACCCCCACGGCGCGACCGGTCCACTCGTGGCCGCACTGGACATCGGCGGTACGAAGATCGCCGGGGCGCTCATCGACACCGAGGGCCGCCCCGTGGCACGGTCCCTTCGGCCGACGCCCCCCGGCGGGGACGGCGAGACGGTGATGCGGGCCGTCGCCGAGGTCGTCGCGGAGCTGTGCGCCGCCCCGCAGTGGTCCGCGGCGGTCGCCGTGGGCATCGGCAGCGCCGGTCCCGTGGACGCCCCGCACGGCACCGTCAGCCCGGTCAACGTGCCCGGCTGGCGCGACTTCCCGCTGGTCCCGCGGGTCGGCGAGGCGGCCGGCGGCCTGCCGGTGGTGCTCACCGGCGACGGCGTCGCGATGACCGCGGCGGAGCACTGGCAGGGCGCCGCCCGTGGCTACGACAACGCGCTGTGCATGGTGGTGTCCACCGGGGTCGGCGGCGGACTGGTGCTCGGCGGCGTCCTGCTGCCCGGCCCGACCGGCAATGCCGGGCACATCGGACACATCAGCGTCGACCTCGACGGCGACCTGTGCCCGTGCGGCTCGCGCGGCTGCGTCGAGCGCATCGCCAGCGGCCCCAACATCGCCCGCCGCGCCCTGGAGTCCGGCTGGCTGCCGCCGGTCGGCACCGAGCCCACCGCGGCCGCCGTCGCCGAGTCCGCGCGGGCCGGCGACCCGCTCGCGGTGGCGTCCTTCGACCGCGCCGCCCAGGCGCTCGCCGCAGGCATCGCCGCCACCGCGACGCTGGTCGAGATCAACGTCGCCGTGATCGGCGGCGGCGTCGCGGGCGCGGGCCCGGTGCTCTTCGACCCGCTGCGCGACCACCTGACCCGCTACGCCACCCTTTCCTTCGCCGCGGGTGTGGACGTCGTCCCGGCCAAACTCGGCACGGACGCCGGCCTGGTGGGCGCGGCCGCCGCGGCGGCGCAGGGCCTCGGGCTCTCGGGTTTCGTGGCCGGCTGACCCTACGCGGCGCGCGGAGCCGGGCCGGCCGCTCCGGCTCGCAGCGCGGTCGGCGCGCGCCTGTCGCCCTGCCGTGGCGGCCCCCGACGCGGCGGGCGGCCTGCGGGCACGGCGGCACCCGCCACGCCCCGCAGGACCCGGCCGGCCAGGAAGACGGTGCCGGGGGTGGCGGCCGACACCGCGGTGGCGAGCAGCAGCAGGACCATGCCCGCGGCGAACGTCGCCCGACGCGCGCGGGTGTCGGCGACGCTGTCCATGGCGAGCAGCAGGGCGGCGAGCCCCACCGTGTGCCGGTCGGCATCCGGGTCTGGGCGACCGCGCCCGAGTGCGGCCCTTGCGAGGAGGCGGCCAGCGTGGTGGCGGGGGCGGTGAAGGCCGTCAGCGTGACCGGGGTGGCCAGCCGACGGTCAGCAGGGTCACGGCGGCGCCCGGCGCCGCGGGCCTGTCGGCCCGGTCGGGGTGGCCGGGCGTGGCGGTGTCCGGAGCCGCGGCGCTCCGTGCCGCCTGGGCGTTCATCAGATCCCTCCGCTGGGGCCGTCGGGTAGGGACGTGTCCATGGACGGTGAGTCTGTTCAATGAACTCGCCGGTAGGGTGGGCTCCATGGCACTCGGCACCGATTACGCGCAGCAGGACTGCACCCTCGCCCGCGCCCTGGAGGTGGTCGGCGAGCGCTGGAGCCTGTTGATCGTGCGGGACGCCTTCTACGGTGTGCGCAGGTTCAACGACTTCCTGGTCCACCTGGACATCCCGCGGGCCGTGCTGACCGCGCGACTGGCCGCCCTCACCGCGGCGGGGGTGCTGCGCAAGGAGGCCTACCAGCAGTCGCCGCCGCGCTACGACTACGTCCTCACCGAGGCCGGGCTCGACCTGTGGCCGCCGGTGCACGCGCTGATGCGCTGGGGCGGCCGTCACGCCTCGGAGGGCGAGCCGACCAGGACCTTCCACCACGCCGGCTGCGGGACCCGGCTCGACATGACCGGCGGCTGCCCGGCCTGCGGGGTGCCGCAGGTGGCCCCCGCCGACGTCGAGTCGCGCTCGCCGGCCGACCCGGACCGCGCGCACCGCGCCGACCCGGTCGCCGCCGCGCTCGCCCCCCCGTTCCGCCTGCTGCGCCCGGTGCGCGGCGCTGCCGGGGCCGACGCGTTTGCCGGGGGCGAGGATCCGGGCAATTCGTAGGGGTCTACGGAGAAGGGGGCACCGTGATCATCTGGGTGAACGGGGCGTTCGGCGCGGGCAAGAGCACTGCCGCACGGGAGCTGCTCGACCTCGTACCGGAAAGCACCCTGTACGACCCCGAAGCGCTCGGGAGCTGTCTGCGGCAACTGCTGCCGGAGAAACGGCTCCAGGAGGTCACCGACTACCAGGAACTCCCCATCTGGCGGCGGCTGGTCGTCGAGACC
Source organism: Streptomyces sp. NBC_00433 (assembly GCA_036015235.1). Lineage (NCBI taxonomy): Bacteria > Bacillati > Actinomycetota > Actinomycetes > Kitasatosporales > Streptomycetaceae > Streptomyces > Streptomyces sp. NBC_00433. The sequence continues at coordinate 8,326,640 of CP107926.1, forward strand.
GGCGCCGCACTGCTGGCCGAGGTCGGAGGGGTCCTCGTGATCCCGATGACGCTGCTGCGACAGGAACACCGCGACGAGATATTCGGCGGTCTCGCCTCCCGCGGGATCGAGGTCCGGCATCTGCTGCTCGACCCGGGAGAAACGATCCTGCGAGCCCGCATCGCCGACTGGACAGAACACCCCGACCACTCCCCGGTCGGCGACGCCGCCCGGCACTGGGCGCTGGAGCGCATCCCCGACTACCTCGACGCGCTGCCCTGGCTGGCGCTCGACGCCCATGTGATCCGCACGGCCGGGCTGACACCCCGGGAGACGGCGCTGCGGCTCACCGAGGCCGTCAGCCAGGGCGCCGGGGCCTGCGGCATCGTACAGACCCCGGAACCGCGCGCCGAGACGGTGGCCGCCGGGGTGCTGCTCTTCGACGACGCCGACCGCGTCCTGCTCGTCGACCCCACCTACAAACCCGGCTGGGAATTCCCCGGCGGCGTCGTCGAGCGCGGCGAGTCACCGGCACGGGCCGGATACCGCGAGGTCGCCGAGGAGCTGGGCATCGAACTGACCGGCGGCCTCGAACTCCTGGTGGTCGACTGGGAACCGCCGCACCCGCCGGGCCACGGCGGACTGCGGCTGCTCTTCGACGGCGGCCGGGTGGCCACCGCCGACATCGACCGGCTGCTGCTGCCGCCCGCCGAACTGCGCGACTGGCGCTTCGTCACCGAGGACGAGGCCGCCGACCTGCTGCCGCCGGTCCGGCTCGACCGGCTGCGCTGGGCCCTGCGCGCCCGCGAACAGGGCCGACCCCTCAACCTCGAAGCAGGCCACCCCGCCGAATGACCCACCGCCGATCCCGCCCCGCCGACCGCGGGGCGGGACCGCCGCACCCGCGGTCCGGGTGCCGGCTCAGCCCGCGGACGCGGGCGCCTTCGACGCCGCATAACGCTGCAGGAAGACCGCCTCCGCCAGCGACAGCCGCTCCAACTCCTCCGGCGACACGCTCTCGTTGACCGCGTGGATCTGCGCCTCCGGCTCGCTCAGCCCGATCAGCAGGATCTCCGCCCGCGGATACAGCGTCGCCAGCGTGTTGCACAGCGGGATCGAACCGCCCTGGCCGGCGACCGCCAACTCCTGCCCGTACGCCTCCCGCATCGCCTCGGCCATCGCGGAATAGGCCGGGCTCGACGTGTCGGCCTGGAAGGGCTGGCCGCTGCCGCGCTGGGTCACCTCGACCCGGGCGCCCCACGGCGCCGCCGACCGCAGATGGGCCGTCAGGGCCTCCGAGGCCTGCTCCGCCGTCACACCGGGCGGCACCCTGACGCTCACCAGCGCGCCCGCCGAGGCGTGCACCGACGGCGTGGCACCGATGACCGGCGGGGCGTCGATGCCCAGCACCGTCACCGAAGGGCGGGCCCAGATACGGTCGGCGACGGTGCCGGTGCCGATCAGCTCCACCCCGTCGAGCACCTTGGCATCCCGGCGGAAGTCCTCCTCCGGGTAGTCGAGCCCCGTCCACGTGCCCGAACCGTCCAGGCCGTCGACGACGGTCGCCCCCGAGTCGTCCCGCAGCGAGTCCAGCATCCTGATCAGCGCCGCCAGCGCGTCGGGCGCGGCCCCGCCGAACTGGCCCGAGTGCAGATTGCCCTCCAGGGTGGCGACCCGCACCACCAGTTGCACCATGCCGCGCAGCGTCGACGTCACGGTCGGCAGGCCCACCCGGAAATTACCCGCGTCGCCGATCACGATCGCGTCGGCGGTGAGCAGATCCGGGTGCGCCTCCGCATAGCGCTCGAGCCCGCCGGTGCCCTGCTCCTCGGAACCCTCCACGATCACCTTGACGTTCACCGGCACACCGCCCTGCTCCCGCAGGGCCCGCAGCGCCGTCAGGTGCATCAGCACCCCGCCCTTGCAGTCCGCGGCGCCCCGGCCGTACCACCGCCCGTCGCGCTCGGTCAGCTCGAACGGCGGCGACAGCCACGCCGACTCGTCCAGCGGCGGCTGCACGTCGTAGTGTGCGTACAGCAGCACCGTCGGCGCGCCCACCGGGCCGGGCAGCAGACCGTAGACCGATTGGGTGCCGTCCGGCGTGTCGAGCAGGGCCACATCCTGGAAGCCCTCGGCGCGCAGCGCGTCCGCCACCCAGCCCGCCGCCTTCTCGCTCTCGCTGCGCGGGAACTGCCGCTCGTCGGCGACCGACGCGTACGACACCAGCTCTGCCAGCTCGGTACGTGCACGGGGCATCAGTGAGGCGACGGTCTCGGACAGCGGAACGGACGGCATGGGCTGCTCCTCGCAGGAATCGGGGGACTGCTGTGGTCGTTGGTGCGCACAAAGGCTCGCTGCCGATGGTGCCACAGCGAGCCGACCCCGACGGGCGCAATAGGATGCCCTGAGCAGGGGCGACGACAGTCGGACGGGCAGAGCGGGAGCGGAAGCAGACGTGAGCGGTGAGCAGGCGGCGCAGGACAGCGGTGCGGGTGACGGCGAGACGTCCACGGTCTGGGACGTCGTGGTGATCGGCGCGGGCCCCGCGGGAGCGTCGGCGGCCCATGCGGCAGCTGTCACCGGCCGCCGGGTCCTGCTGCTGGAGAAAGCCGAACTCCCCAGGTACAAGACCTGCGGCGGCGGCATCATCGGGCCCTCGCGGGACGCGCTGCCGCCCGGTTTCGAACTGCCGCTGCGCGACCGGGTGCACGCGGTCACCTTCAGCCTCAACGGCCGGCTGTCCAGGACCAAGCGCTCCCGGCAGATGCTCTTCGGGCTGATCAACCGCCCCGAATTCGACGCTGCCCTGGTCGACGCGGCCCGCGAGGCCGGCGCCGAGGTGCGCACGGGTGTGACCGTCTCCCGGGTGGAGCAGCACGGCCCCGGCGTGCCCGACCGGCGCACGGTCGCGGTGATAGTGAACGCCAGCGGTGCGGCGGCCGGGAAGCGCGACGAGGAGATCGTCTACGCCCGCTCCGTGGTCGGCGCCGACGGCAGCGCCAGCCGGATAGGAGCCCATGTCGGGGTCAAGCTCGACCAGGTCGACCTCGGCCTGGAGGCGGAGATCCCCGTGCCGACCTCGGTGGCCGAGGACTGGAGCGGCCGCGTGCTCATCGACTGGGGTCCGCTGCCCGGCAGTTACGGCTGGGTCTTCCCCAAGGGCGACTCCCTCACCGTGGGCGTCATCTCCGCCCGCGGCGACGGCGGCGCCACCAAGCGCTACCTGGACGACTTCATCGCCCGGCTCGGTCTGGCCGGCTTCGAGCCCAGCGTGTCCAGCGGGCACCTCACCCGCTGCCGCGCCGACGACTCGCCACTGTCCCGCGGCCGGGTGCTGGTCTGCGGCGACGCGGCGGGCCTGCTCGAACCCTGGACCCGGGAGGGCATCTCCTACGCGCTGCGCTCCGGCCGGCTCGCGGGGGAGTGGGCGGTGCGCATCGCCGAGTCGCACGACGCCGTGGACGCCCGCCGCCAAGCGCTCAACTACGCCTTCGCCGTCAAGGCAGGCCTCGGCGTCGAGATGGGCGTCGGCCGCCGGATGCTCACCCTCTTCGAGCGGCGCCCGGGACTGCTGCACGCGGCGCTCACCACCTTCCCGCCGGCCTGGCGGGCCTTCGCCGGCATCACCCGCGGCAACCGCTCGCTGGCCGAACTCGTCCGCACCCACCCGATGGCCCGCCGGGCGCTGGACAGCGTGAGCCGGGCCTGACGGCCGGACCGCGGCAGCAGCCGGGGGCCGCGCGCACGGTCCGGTGCCCCCGGTGCCGTCACCTGCGCGCGCCTTCGGTCGCGACCTCCGCTTCGTCGGCCCGCCGTATCCGGAAGACCGGGTGCCTGGGCGCTATCGCGCGCAGCTCCTCGGCGGTGGAATCCGGGCCGACGCCATCGAAGAAGACGCCCACCTCGGCCTTCCAGCGCTTGAGATACCCGCGCAATATCGGGGTCTTGTCGTCGTCCGCGATCTCGACCGCGGTGAACTCCTCGACCTTCCTGCCCAGGTGCAGCTCACCGCCGCCGGCCGCCCGCATGTTGTGCGTCCACTGGACGTGGCCGCGCGGGGCCACCAGATAGCGCTCGCCGTCCAGGGTGAGCAGATTGACCGGAGTGGTCCGCCACTCCCCGCTCTTGCGGCCGCGGACGGCGAGCACCCGCGAGCCCCAGACGCTGAAGCCGCGCCGGGTCAGGAAGGCGACGGCCCGATTCATCACATTGACGGTGAACCAGCCGGGCTTCCGGACGTGCTGGGCCTGCTGAACGCTCTCGACCTGCTCGGACATGATGGTGTCTCCCGATTCTGTGAGCGGTGCTCTCGCTTGAGAACAGTGTGACCGACTCGGCCGCCCAAATGCAAGAGCACCGCTCTGCAATTTTTTCGGGGCTCTTGTTCTTGGTCATCGCTCTTGGAGATGGCACACTGGTTCCATGAGTGCGATCAGAGGAGCAAGAGAAAGGGCCAGGGCGGAGATCACCGCGGCCATCAAGGAGGAGGCGGCGCGGCAGCTGGCCGAGCAGGGCTCCGCCGGCCTGTCGCTGCGCGCGGTCGCCCGCGAGCTGGGCATGGCGTCCTCCGCTCTCTACCGCTACTACCCCAGTCGCGACGACCTGCTCACCGCCCTCATCATCGACGCCTACGACGCGGTCGGCGCGGCGGTCGAGGAGGCGCTGGCCGTGATCGACGGCGGTCGGCCGGCCCCGGAGCCGGTCGACCGCTGGGTCGCCGTGTGCCGTGCGGTCCGCGACTGGGCGGTCGCCCACCCTTACGAATACGCCCTGATCTACGGCTCGCCCGTGCCCGGCTACGCGGCGCCGCAGGACACTGTCGTGCCCGCCTCCCGGGTCCCCCTCGCGCTGGTGTCGGTGGTCCGCGACGCCCACGCGGCCGGGCTGCTCGGCGAACCCCCCGGGCGCCCGCTGGCCGGTCCGGTGCGCGCGGACGCCGGGCGGCTGGCCGCCGAGCTGGCGCCCGAGCTTCCGGTCCGGGTGATCGCCGCGCTCGTCGCCGCCTGGGCCCAGGTCTTCGGGATTGTCAGCTTCGAGCTCTTCGGCCAGTTCAACCAGGTCGTGGAGGCCCGCGGCGAGTTCTTCGAGCAGGCCGCGGTCGCGCTGGCCGCGCAGGTGGGGCTGCGGACGGAAGGCGCCGCCCAGGACGGCGCGATACCCGCGGGCACCGCGGCGGGCGCATCCGGCGCCGGCGGCATACTCCCGGGGAAGTAGCTGCGGTGCCCCCGAGCAGCGGACGCCGGGGCCGCGGAGCGCGGTCTAGCGTGGACGCATGACGTACGAGGTGCAGCCGGGGCCGCCCTGGCGCGGGCGCTTTCCCGCAGGCCGCGGCCATGGCGGCGGGTTCCCGCTGTGGGCGCCCGCGCTGGTGCTGGCCTTCGTCCAGGTGGTCGGCTCCAGCGTGGCCGGGCGGCACCAGACCGTACGCGTCGACCTGGACCGGCTCGGCTATCTGCTGCTGCTCGCGGGCCCCGCGTTGCTGCTGCTGCGCCGACGCAGGCCGGTCGAGGTGGCCGCGGGCACCGCCGTGGTGACGCTGCTCTACACCGTCCTCGGATATCCCTACGGGCCGGTCTTCGCCAGCCTGGTGGTGGCCTTCTTCAGCGCGGTCGCCGCCGGACACCGCAGAGCCGTGCTCATCGTGGCCGGCGCCGGCTTCGCCGGCCACGCACTTGTCGGCGAATGGCTCTATCGCCGGCTGCCGCCGTCCGGCGACAGTCGCACGTCGTGGCAGGAGTTGTCCGGGGCCGCGGCCTGGCTGCTGGCGGTGCTGGCCGCGGCGGAGCTCTTCCGGGTGCGGCGCGAGCAGATCGGCAGGGAGCGGCGGGAGCGGGCCGAGGCGGAGCGGCGCCAGGGCGACGAGGAGCGGATGCGGATCGCCCGGGAGCTGCACGATGTGCTGGCGCACAGCATCTCGTTGATCAACGTGCAGGCCGGCGTGGCCCTCGCGCTGATGGACGAGCGGCCCGAGCAGGCCCGTACCGCGCTCACCACGATCAAGGCGGCGAGCAAGGAGGCACTGGGAGAGGTGCGGCAGGTGCTCAGTACGCTGCGGGCGCCCGGCGAGGCGCCGCGCGCCCCCGCCCCCGGCCTCGACCGGCTCCCCGAACTGCTGGAGCAGGCCAGGGCCGCGGGCCTGCGGGCCGAGGTGACCGTCGAGGGCGACGCGACGCCGCTGCCCGCGGGCGCCGACCTGGCAGCCTTCCGCATCGTCCAGGAGGCGCTGACCAACATCGTGCGGCACTCCGGATCACGCACCGCACGGGTCCGCCTCGGCTACCAGCCCGGCTGCGTGCGGGTGCGGGTCGACGACGACGGGCCGGCGGTGGCCGGCGGCGAGAGCGGCGGCGGCAACGGCCTGGTGGGCATGCGCGAACGCGCGGCCGCGCTGGGCGGCACGATCGAGACCGGGCTCCGCTCCGACGGTGGCTTCCGCGTCCTGGCCTGCCTGCCCCTCACCGCCCCCGAGCCCCCGACGGCGGCAGGCCCGCCGGGCGCCGCCGACCCGGTGCGACCTGCCGACCCGGCCGGACCTGCCGACCCGGCCGGACCTGCCGCCCCGGCCGGACCTGCCGACCCGGGCCGGGCCCCCGACGCCGCGCATCCCGGGCGGGCCCCCGGGAGCCGCCGGGGGCGGGGCACCACCGGCCGTGCGGTCGGCAGCACCGTCGCTGAGGAGCGTCGATGATCCGAGTGGTCCTGGCCGACGACCAGGCGCTGGTGCGGGCCGGTTTCCGGGCGCTGCTCGACGCGCAGCGCGACATCGAGGTCGTCGGTGAGGCGGCCGACGGGCAGCAGGCGCTGCGGACGGTGCGGGAAGTGCGGCCGGACGCGGTGCTGATGGACATCCGCATGCCGGTGATGGACGGGCTCGCCGCCACCCGGCACATCACCGGGGACGCCGCGCTCGAAGGGGTGAAGGTGGTCGTGCTGACCACTTTCGAGCTGGACGAATACGTCTTCGAGGCGATCCGCGCCGGCGCCTCCGGCTTCCTGGTCAAGGACACGGAGCCGGCCGAGCTGCTGCGGGCGGTCCGTGCGGTGGTGGCCGGCGACGCGCTGCTCTCGCCCGGCGTCACCCGCCGGCTGATCGCCGAATTCGCCGCCCGCTCCAAGGAGCCGGCGGCGGTGACGGCCCTCGACCAGCTCACCGACCGCGAACGCGAGGTGATGGCGCTGGTCGGCATCGGCCTGTCCAACGAGGAGATCGCCCGCCGCCTGGTGGTCAGCCCGCTCACCGCGAAGACGCACGTCAGCCGGGCCATGGTCAAGCTCGGCGCCCGCGACCGGGCCCAACTGGTCGTCATGGCCTACGAGTCCGGTCTCGTACGCCCCGGCTGGCTCGGCTGACCCCGAAGCCGGTCCGGCACCCGCACATGCCGCGGGCCCGGCCCCGCAGCAGGAACGCGCGGGGCCGGGCCAGGGGGGAGGCGTAACCGCGCGGGACCCGCGGGCACGCCGGTCGCTCAGTCGAGCCCCGCGCCCGTACCGCCGGACGCGGAGGCGGACCCGGACCCGGACCCGGGGACAGCAGTCGCGGCGGAGGCGGAAGCAGCGGCGGAGACCGACGCCGAAGCGGGCGCAGCCGCAGCGCCGGCCCGCCGTGCCTCGTCCTCGGCCGAGGACGCGACGAGGATGCCGTACGAGGGCCGCCGCCTGCGCAGCCCCGACAGGGTGAGCAGCAGGCCCACCACACCGATGCCGGTGACCGCCCACAGCGCGGGCCGGTAGCTGTCGAGCACCGCCTGCTTGCCGACGCCGTGGCCGCCGGTGTTGGCGGTGACGACCGCGGTGACGACCGCGAGGAAGATCGCACCGCCGACCTGGAAGGAGGTGTTGAGCAGGCCGGAGACCATGCCCTGCTCCTCGTTCTTGACGCCGTTGGTGGCCTGGATGTTGAGCGAGGGGAAGGCCAGCGCGAAAGCCGCGCCGAGCAGCAGCATCGACGGCAGGATGACGGCGGCGTAGCTCGGGTGCAGGTCGATGCGCAGGAAGAGCGCGTAGCCGGTGACCAGCGAGGCGAAGCCGGCGGCGATCACCCGCGGGGTGCCGAACCGGTCGACGATCGGCCCCATCCGGGTGGACAGGATGGCGACCAGCGATCCCGCGGGCAGGAAGGCGAGCGCGGTCTGCATGGCGCTGTAGCCGAGCACGTTCTGCAGATACTGCGTGACCAGGAACTGGAAGCCGATGTACGAGCCGAAGAAGGTGGCGCCGCCGAGGTTGGCGCGGACCTGGCTGGAGGAGCGGAGTACGGCCAGCCGGATCAGCGGGTGGGACGAGCGGTGCTCGATGGCGACGAAGGCCGCGAGCAGCGCCGCGACCCCGGCGAAGGAGCCGAGCGTGCGGGCCGAGCCCCAGCCGGCGCTGGAGGCCGAGACGACCGTGAAGACCAGCAGCAGCATGGACGCGGTGCCGGTGACGGCGCCCGGCAGGTCGTAGCCTCTGCCCTCGGTGCTCTCGCGCGGGGTCCTGGGGATCAGTTTCAGGCCGGCGATCAGCGCGATCAGCGCGACGGGCGCGGGCAGCAGCATCGTCCAGCGCCAGCCTGCCTCGGTGAGGAAGCCGGAGAGCACCAGGCCCATCGAGAAGCCGGTGGCGCCGCAGCTGGAGTAGATGGTCAGGGCGCGGTTGCGGACCGGGCCCTCGGCGAAGGTGGTGGTGATGATCGACAGGCCGGCCGGCGCGGTGAAGGCGGCGCTCAGGCCCTTGATGAAGCGGGTGGCGATCAGCAGCGAGCCGGAGTCGACCAGGCCGCCGAGCAGCGAGGCGACGGCGAAGACGCCGAGTGCGATGAGGAAGACGCGGCGCCTTCCGAGCAGGTCGGCCGCTCGGCCGCCGAGCAGCAGCAGGCCGCCGTAGCCGAGGATGTAGCCGCTGACGACCCACTGCAGGGACTGGGTGGACAGGTGGAGGTCGCCACCGATCGAGGGGAGCGCCACGCCGACCATCGAGACGTCGAGTGCGTCGAGGAAGAGCGCGCCGCAGAGGACGAAGAGTGTGCCCCACTGCAGGGCACTCCAACGCTCTTCGGACCGGGGGACGGTGGTTGACGGAGAGGTCATGGTCGGTAGATTACATGCACGCGCATCAGATGCAAATGCATTTAATGTCCGTGCATCGGGGTCCGTTTTCTGCTACCCTGCGAACATGACCGTGGACAAGGGTGAGCGGGCGCTGGAGCGCGAGTGGCGGGAGATCCTCGCCATCCACGCGCGGACCGCGTGCGAACTCGACCGTGAGCTGCATCAGTACGGGCTCGGCGCGAGCGACTTCGAGGTGCTCGACGTCCTCGCGGGCGACCCCGCGGACGGCGGCTGCACCTTCCGCGTGCAGGAACTGGCCGACCGGGTGCACCTGAGCCAGAGCGCGCTGTCCCGGCTGGTCGCCAGGCTGGAGAAGGACGGCCTCGTCGACCGCGGCATCTGCAGCGAGGACCGCCGCGGCGTCTACGTGGCCATCACCGACGACGGCCGGCAGCGCTACGAGCAGGCCCGCCCCGGCCACCGTGCCGTCCTGGAGCGGATGCTCGCCAAGCCCGCCCAGGTGTGACCCCCTCCCTCACGAACCGCCCATAGCCGTGGCGTGTACGCCTCAGGTGTGCCGCGTCGTGCTGCCCGACGCGGCGGCACGGCGCCGGGCGAACCCGGCCGCGTAACCGAGCAGTACGGCGTTGACGGCGGCGGCGACCAGCGCGGCGACGACCGCGAGCGCCCAGCCGGACCAGCCGAAGGACGTCGTCGCGACGTCGAGCCCGCCGGCCGACGCGGCGAGCGACCACAGCAGCGGCGTCCAGGGCAGGGTCACCGCCAGCAGCAGGAAACCGGTGGGCGAGGCGTGCCGGTGCGAGACCAGCGCGGTGTCCAGGAGCAGCAGCACCAGGGCGACGCCGACCACGACCAGGTAGATCCGGGACGCCCGCTCCCTGTGTGCCGGGCGGGTGGCCTTGATCAGCCGGGTCGGTACGCGCATCGCTCCTCCTCGGGCCGGAAGCGGGGGCGGTCCTCCGCGGCCGTCCCCCAGCATCCCGCCGTCCGGCGACTCCGGCGCCTGTGATGTGCGTCAAGTCCCGCGGCGGGTGTCCCGCCCTGGGGCCGGGGCCGCGCCGCGCGTGACGCCTGAGGTCCCGCGGCGGATGCGCCGCCCTGCGTCAAACCCTGCGCCCGGTGTTGCGCACCGAGTACGCGATGGCGGCCGCGGCGGCGCCCAGCGCCGACACCGTGATCAGCGCGGTCGGCAGGCCCACCGCGTCGGTCAGGAAGCCGATCGAGGGCGGTCCGAGCAGCATCCCGCCGTAGCCGAAGGTGGACGCGGCGGCCACGCCGCTGGGGCCGGTCAGGGCCCCGGCCCTGGCGATCGCGGTCGGGAAGAGGTTGGCCAGGCCGAGGCCGGTGAGCGCGAAGCCCAGGATCACCAGCGGGACCGCCGGGGCCAGGGCGCCGAGCAGCATGCCGCAGGCCGCGGTGAGCCCGCCGAGCACCAGCACCCGGGTCTGGCCGAGCCGTTCGAGCAGCGCGGTGCCGGACAGCCGGCCCAGTGTCATGGCCGCCGCCACCGCCGCGTACCCGGCCGCCGCGATCCCCGGGCCGCCGTGCAGGTCCTGCTCGATGTGCAGCGGCCCCCACTCGGCGAGCGCGCCCTCGCCGTACGCCGAGCAGCCGGCGATCAGCCCGAACAGCAGGACCGGCACGCCGGTGCGCCGCACCCCGCCCGCGGCGGAGGACCCCGCGGAGGACGTACCGGGGGACCCCCCAAGAGAGGGACCCCGAAGAGGAGCCCCTCCGGGAGCGGGCTTCGCCCGCACCACGTCCTCGCGCGGTAGCTCGATCGGGTGGGCCATCAGCACGCGCCCCGCGAACGCGACGGTGAGCAGGCCGACCGGGGTGAGCAGCAGCAGATGGGTGGCGGGCGAGAGGTGGGGCGCGAGGAGTCCGCCCAGGCCCGCGCCGATCAGGGCGCCGAGGCTGTACGCGGCGTGGAAGCCGGACATGACCGGGCGGCGCAGTGCCGCGACCAGTTCGACGGCGACGCTGTTCATGGCGACGTTCAGACCGCCGTACGATACGCCGAACACCAGCAGGACCAGGCCGAGCGCGAGTGCCGAGTGCGTTCGGGGGGGCAGGGCGATGCTCAGCGACAGCACGATGCCGGTGACGAGGGTGACCCGGTCGCTGCCGAAGCGGCGGCAGAGCCGCCCGGTGAGCACCATCGTCGCCACCGCGCCCGCGGACACGCCGAGCAGTGCCAGGCCCAGCTGGCCCGCGGAGGCGCCGACTTGGGCCTTGATGGCGGGGATGCGCACCACCCAGCCGGCGAAGAGGAAGCCGTCGACGGCGAAGAAGACGGTCAGGGCGATGCGCAGGCGGCGCAGGACGGGGTCGGTGGCGGGAGTGTGGTGGGATCGGCTCAGGGCCGTACCTATTTTGTTTAGCGTCGGCACAAAGTCAGAATAGGGGGGTGACACAGATTCGGACAAGGCTTGAGCGGGGCCGCGGTGCACTCGGTCCCGCGCTCTCCCTGGTGCACACCGGCCGCGCGGCGACCCGCGCACTTCTCACCGCTGAACTGGGCGTGACCCGCGCGACCGCGGGCGCGGTCGCCGCTGAGCTGGAGGCGCTGGGGCTGATCCGGGTGGACACCCGGCCGAGCGGCCCCTCCGGCGCGCAGGGCCGGCCCTCGCACCGGCTGGACGTCGCGCCCGAGGGGCCGGTCGTGCTGGCCGCGCAGGTGCACGCGGACGGCTTCCGTGCCGCGCTCGTCGGGCTCGGCGGGGAGATCGTGGCCACCGCGCCCGGCAGTATGACCGTGCCCGCCGACCCCGCGCACGTGCTGGCCGCGGTCGTCGAGGCCGGCGCGGGGCTGCTGCGCGGGTCGGGGCGGGTGTGCGTCGGGGCCGGCCTCGCGGTGCCGTCCGCGGTCGCCGAGCCCGAGGGCACCGCGCTGAACCCGCTGCACCTGGCCTGGCCCGCGGGCGCCCCGGTGCGCGAGGTCTTCACCGGCCAGATCGCCCGGGTGGGCATCCTCGGCCCCGACGGCGAGCCCGTCGCGTCCTTCGTCGGCAACGACGTCAACGTGGCCGCGCTCGCCGAGCACCGTCACGGCGCGGGGCGGGGCGCGCAGCACCTGCTGGTCGTCGCCTCGGGCCACCGCGGCGTCGGCGGCGCGCTGGTGCTCGACGGCCGCCTGCACACCGGCAGTTCGGGGCTCGCCCTGGAGGTCGGCCACCTCACCGTGCAGCCCGACGGGCGCCCCTGCCACTGCGGCAGCCGCGGCTGCCTCGACGTCGAGGCGGACCCGCTGGCCTTCCTCGAAGCGGCGGGCCGCGTCCCCGGCCCGGAGGTGTCGCTGCTCGAACAGAGCCGCGACCTGCTCCGTACGGAGTACGCCGACCCGGCCGTCAGGGCCGCGGCGCACATCCTGATCGACCGGCTCGGCCGCGGCCTGGCCGGGATGGTCAACGTGCTCAACCCGGACCGCATCCTGCTCGGCGGCCTGCACCGCCACCTGCTGGACGCCGACCCCGAGGCGCTGCGCGCGGTGGTGGCCGACCACAGCCTGTGGGGGCGCAGCGGCGGCGTGCCGGTGCTGGCCTGCGCGCTCGACCACAACAGCCTGGTCGGCGCGGCCGAGTTGGCGTGGCAGCCGGTGCTCGACGACCCGCTGGCGGCGCTGGGCGGCTGACGTCGCGACCCCGGGGGGCGCCTTCCGCGGCGGGCCCGCGCCCTGCGCCGGCCCGCCTCTCCGGGGGCCCGCCGGAGCGGCCGCGTACTCCCCGGGGAGCAGCCGCGCTGCCGCTGGCCGTACGACGATTTCGGCGGCGGCGGGAGCCAGGCTCGGTGGTGTCGGGAGAACCCGGCGCGATCGAGGAGATGACGGACGATGAACACCCTGGCTTGGCATGGCGGCGGGCCCGGCCCGTGGATCCTTTTCCTCCCGCTGGTCTGGGTCTTCGCGGTGGCCGCCGTGGTCACCGTGCTGCGCCGCACGGTGTGGCGCGGCCGCGGCGGACCGTGGCAGCAGAGCAGGCCGGCGGCAACCGGCGAGCACAGCCCGATGGCGGTGCTCGGACGGCGGTTCGCCGCGGGCGAGATCGACGAGGAGGAATACTGGCGGCGCATGTCGGTGCTGGAAGAGCACTTCGCCCGTGACCTGCGCGGCCCCCGCGGCGGCAAGGGCGGCGCGCTGTGAGCGGGCTGACGGCACCTCGGGCCGAGGTCTACGGCACCGGTGACGCAGTCGTACGGGCGGCACCGGCTGGGCCCGTCCGGCGGACCGGCGGCTGACGAGCCGCCGCCGGTCCGTACGGCCGGGTGCCGCCTCCCGCTGGGGAGGCGGCACCCGGCCTGCGTGCTGTCGCCGGGTGCGGCGGTCAGGCCGCGGCGGCCACGGAGACCGGCTCGGGCAGCGGCTCGGGCTCGGGCAGCGCGCGTTCGAACGGCACCGTGGTCCGCACCGGCACGAGCGTCGGCACCGAGAGCGGGGTGCGCAGGACGAACCACACGACCTTGCCCGTGTCCTCCGGCAGCAGGTCGGTGCCCCAGCTGTCGCTCATCGCCTCGACCATCGTCAGACCGCGCCCGGTGGTGGCCATCGGCTCCACCGGCCGCAGCTGGGGCAGCCGCGGGTCGTGGTCGGTGACGGCCACGGTGAGACGGTCGTCGGCGAGGGTCAGCCGTACACCGCACTTCTTGTCGGGCTTGGCATGTCGGTGCACGTTCGCCAGCAGCTCGCTGGTGGCACTCGCCGCGGGTTCGACCAGCGGATCGAGTCGCCAGTAGCGCAGCTGCGCGGACACGATGCGGCGGATCTGCTGGATCCGGTACGGGTGCGCCTCGAGTTCGAGCGTGCACTCGCGTTCGGTTCGGTGGGTCGGGTCGGTCCTGTCGGTCTGGTCGGCTTGCATGATCACGGCTGCGACTCCCTCCGCGGCTGGGCCGAGCCCCGCACATGCGGGGAACCGGCCTTTCGCCGCTCCGATGGGAACACCTGAGCGAAAATGCGTAGAGTGACTGCTGCAGCACTCCGTGATGCGATATCAGCGTCACCCGATGTGGGGAATCCCGCAACTCGTCGTGCACGGCGGCTCCGACCAGCTGTTTCCGTGTGCGGGACGGGCGGAACCGGAATCGGCGTACGCCCGGTCGCACCGCCGACCGGCGGGGTCCTTACCCCGGCGCGACATCGTCGGGGCCGGTCCGCGCCAGCTCCGCCAGCCTCGTCAGCGCCCGGCCCAGCACCGCGGGCGGGGGAGAGGCGAGGCCCAGCCGCACGGCGGCCGGGGTGCGGTGCGGCCCCACCGCGAAGGACGCGGCCGGGGTGACCGCGATGCCGTGCCGGGCGGCGGCGGCCACGAAGGTGTCGGCACGCCACGGGGCAGGCAGCTCCCACCAGCAGAAGTACGATCCCGGTCCGGACGCCGTCGCCAGGCCGGCCAGGGCTTCCACCGCGATCTGCCGCCGGTGGCGCGCGTCGGCCCGCTTGGCCGCGGCGATCGTCGTGGCGGTGCCGTCGGTCAGCCAACCGGTCACCGCCGCAAGGGCGTAGCCGGTGCCCGCCCAGCCGCCGGAGCGCAGCGCGGCCGCCACCGCGGCGGTCAGCCGCGGCGGGGTGACGGCGAAGCCCACCGTCAGGCCCGGGGCGAGCCGCTTGGAGGTGCTGTCCACCAGGATCACCCGCTCCGGGGCGTGAGCGGCGAGCGGCGGCGGGGCGTCCTCGCGCAGGAAGGACCAGATCGCGTCCTCCACCGCCGTCAGCCCCGTCTCCCGCAGGGCCGCGGCCAGTTCGGCCCGGCGCGGGCCGGGCATGGTGACGCCCAGCGGATTGTGCAGCGTCGGCTGGACGTAGACCCCGGCCAGCGGCGACGCCTTGTGCGCGGCGAGAAGCGCGCCGGGCAGCAGGCCCTCCCCGTCGCATTCCAGCGGCACCAGCGTGATGCCGAGCCGGGCCGCGACCGCCTTGACCACCGGATAGGTCAGCGCCTCCACGCCGAACCGCCCACCGGGCCCGGCAAGCGCCGCCAGGGCGGCCGCGACGGCCTGCCTGCCGTTGCCCGCGAAGAGCACGCTGTCCGGGTCCGGCGCCCACCCGGCGGAGGTGAGCAGCCCGGCGACCGCCTCCCGCGCGGCCGCGGTGCCCGCGGCGCCGCACGGGCGCAGCGCGGCGGCCAGCACGTCCGGCCTTGCCAGCCGCGCCAGTCCGGCGCCCAGCAGCTCCGACTGCCCCGCGGCGACCGGGTAGTTCAGCTCCAGGTCCACCCGCGCCGCCGCCGGCTCCGCGAGCGCCGGGTCCGCCGCGGGCGCGGCCGCCCGCACGAAGGTGCCGCGGCCCACCTCGCCGGTGACCAGGCCGCGGCGGGCCAGTTCGGCATAGACCCGGCCCGCCGTCGAGTCGGCGATCCCGTGCCGCCGCGCGAACGCCCGCTGCGTCGGCAGCCGGTCGCCGGGCCGCAGCCGCCCCGCCGCGATCTGCGCCGCCACCGCGTCGGCCGCCCGCCGGAAGTCCCGCGCCATCTCCGCCCCCCGTCGCCAGGTCCCGCGGACCACCATATTGCACCGAGATCAAATGGCGGCATTGCCCTCCCGAATGCCCCGCGCCTAGCATCGGGACAACGGGCCGACGAGGGGAAATACGCAGGTGGACAGCGTTCTGATCAACGGCGTCACCATGGCCTACGACGACACCGGAAGCAGCTCCGACAGCGTTCTGCTGCTCGTGCACGGGCACCCCTTCGACCGCACCATGTGGCGCCCGCAGCAGGACGCGGCACCCGGCCACCGGGTGGTCACGCCCGACCTGCGCGGCTACGGCGGCACCCAGGTCGTCCCCGGAACGACCCCGCTGAGCACCTTCGCCGGCGACCTGGCGGCACTCCTCGACCACCTCGGAGTGCGGCGGGCCGTGCTGTGCGGCCTGTCGATGGGCGGTCAGATCGTGCTGGAATTCCACCGGCTCTTCCCCGACCGGGTCGCCGGGCTCGTCCTCGCCGACACCTTCGCGCAGGGGGAGACCGACCAGGGCAGGAAGGAACGCAACGAGCGCGCCGACCGGTTGCTGCGCGACGGCATGTCCGGCTACGCCCACGAGGTGCTCGACTCGATGGTGTCGCCCGCGACCGTCGCGGACCAGCCGGAGGTCGCCGCGCACGTGCTCGGCATGATGCTCGCCGCACCGCCCGAGGGCGCCGCCGCCGCACTGCGCGGCCGGGCGGAACGCCCCGACTACACCGCCATGCTGCCGTCCGTCGCGGTCCCCACCCTGGTCATCGTGGGCAGGGACGACGTCTTCACCCCCGTCGCGGACGCCGCCTTCATCCACGACCGCATCCCCGGCGCGCGGCTGGCCGTCATCGAGGGCGCCGGGCACCTGCCCAACCTGGAGCGCCCCGCAGCCTTCAACGACGCGCTCGCCGGCCTGCTCGCGACCGTACGGCAGGGCGCGCGGGACAGCGCGGATATGACGGAATCCTGACGTCATCGGACCGCCCCTGGTCAGATGGCCGCCAGCGTGCTCGAATCGAACCATGGAAGACCGCATGCCGCCGGTGAGGGCACCGGAAGAAGTCCCGATCGCAGAACAGGGACCCTCGGAAGAGGGCCGCGGCACACCGGTCGGGCGGCGGGTCGTGCTGGGCATGCTCGGGCTCGGCGCGGTCGGCGTGGGAGTGGGCGGCGCCGTCCAGGGCAAGCTCGACTCCGTCCTGGCCTCGGTCAGCGCCAAGGACCCCACCGGGGTGGTGGGACTGCTGCCGGGCGGCGGCGGATTCCGCTTCTACTCGGTGTCCAACTCCATCCCGCACCGCGGCGAGAGCGACTACCGGCTCACCGTCGGCGGCCTGGTCGACAAGCCGGCCGGCTACCGGCTCGCCGACCTGCGCGCCCTGCCGCAGACCCGGCTCGTGCGCGACGTGCAGTGCGTCACCGGCTGGCGGGTGCCCAAGACCGCCTTCTCCGGGGTGCTGCTGTCCACGCTGCTGGACGCGGCCGGGGTGCGCTCCGGCGGCACCGCGATCCGCTTCAACTGCTTCGACGGCGTCTACACCGAGAGCCTGACCCTCGAACAGGCCCGCCGCGCCGACATCCTGGTCGCGCTCACCATGAACGACAAGCCGGTCACCGCCGCCCACGGCGGCCCCGTCCGGCTCTACGCGGCGCCCATGTACTTCTACAAGTCCGCGAAATGGCTGTCGGGCATCACCGTCACCAAGGACGTGCAGCCCGGCTACTGGGAGCACTACGGATACGACGTCGACGGCTGGGTCGGCAAGTCGAACGGCCGGAGCGATGACCCCACCTCCTGACTCCCGGCCGCGCACCGGACTGCGCCGCTTCACCCGTGCCGAGACCTGGGTGCACCGCTCGGTGAACTGGCTGATGGGCATCTGCGTCCTCACCGGCGCCTGCCTCTACTTCCCGCCGCTCGCCGAGATCGTCGGCCGCCGCAGGACGCTGGTCACCCTGCACGAATACTCCGGCATCGCCGTCCCCGTGCCGGTGCTGCTCGGCCTGGTCTCCCGCGCCTTCCGCCGCGACCTCGGGCGGCTCGGCCGCTTCTTCCCGCACGACTGGCGCTGGCTGCGGGTCGCCCTGCGCAGCCGCCGGCGGGAGCCGAGCCTGGCGGGGAAGTTCAACGCGGGCCAGAAGCTCTACGCCGCCTTCGCCGCCGGCGCGCTGCTGATCATGGCGGGCACCGGCATCCTGATGTGGTTCCCGCGCCTGTCGCCGCTGGTGTGGCGCACCGGGTCGACCTTCGTGCACGACTGGCTGGCGCTCGGCTTCGCGGCGGTGATCGCCGGACACGTGTGGTTCGCCACCCAGGACCCCGAGGCGCGGCGCGGGCTGCGCACCGGATACGTACCGCGCTGGTGGGCGCGCGAGGAGCACCCCCTGTGGCGGACCGAGCCCCCGCCCGACCCGCCCGCGGAAGGACCCTGACCCGGCGTCGGCCCGCGTCCGGCCGAACGCCCCGCCGGGCGACCGGCCTTCGCGGATCCGCGGCAGTTCTGTTACGGCCAGGACACCCGGCGGCCGCCCGGGGGACACCGGGGTTTCGCGGCCCGCGCCTAGCTTCGCAGCATGACGACGTCTCAGACGGCCCCGCCGAAGCAGGAGGCCACGGCAGCGGTAGCGGCGGCGCCCGCCGGCGCCCCGGTGCCCGAGTCGTACCGGCCGCGCCGACCCCGGCCCCGGCTGCTGAGCGGCGGCCCGCACCGGCTCGGCCTGCGTACCGTCGCCGCCCTGGTGGTGCTCGGCGCGCTGTGCGCGGTCGCGGTGATCGGCGCGGTCGCCGTGCGCCACGACACCGAGCGGCTACGCACCACCGTCACCGACCGCGCCGCCGTGGCCGCCCAGCTGCGCTTCGCACTCGCCGACCTCGACGCGGAGCGCGCCGACACCCTCGCGCCCGGCCACGCGGCCGCCGACCCCGACACCGTCGTCGGCAACCAGCTCAACGCCCTGCTCACCGCCCGGCAGCGCCGCGCCGAGGTCAGCGCGCTGCTCCAGCAGCTCGGCGCGGACCGGGACCAGCAGGGGGCGGTCACCGAGCTGCTCGACGGCCTCGGCCGCTACGACGACCTCAGCGGACGCGCGGCCTACGTCGCCGAGCAGGACCCCGACCCGGTCGCGGGGCGACCGCCGACCCGTGCGGTGTCCATGAACGTGCAGGCCGGCAATGTCATGCACGACCGGCTGCTGCCCGCGGCGAACGGCCTGTCCGCCGCCTACCAGAAGCAGGCCGACGAGCAGCGGGCCGCCGCCCACGACACGGCCGTCCGCTGGAGCCTGGTGATCGGCGCCCTGGGCCTGGCCGCGGTCGCGGTGCTGCTGTGGTGGCAGTGGGAGATGGCGCGCGACTACCGCAGGCGGTTCAACCCGGCGATGGCGGCCGCGACCGCCGCCGCCCTGGTCGTCGCCTTCGCCGGCGGCCTCGCGCTGACCGCCACCGCGGACGCCGTGGCCGCCTCGGGCGAGCAGGGGCTCAGGCCCTGGACCAGGCTCGCGGAGGCCCACGCGGTCGCCGCCCAGGCCGCCGCGAGCGAGAGCCGCTGGTTCGTCCACGAGTCGGCCTTCGGCGCCGCCGACCAGAAGCAGTTCGACGACCTCACCGAGGCGCTCGACGGCCTGCTGTCGCCCGACGGCTACGCCACCGCCGCCGAGCGCCCCGCCTACCGGGATGTGCTGACCCGCTACGGCCACTTCCGCGCCGACGACGTCAAGCTGCGGGCCCTGAAGAGGTCGGGCGACATCGAGGGGGGTGCGGCGGTGCTCACCGAGGTCGGCCGCGGCGACGTGGCCTTCGACTTCTGGGACTTCTCCACCACCCTGGACCGCCTGGCGGGGCAGCAGCTGGCGGACTTCTCCGCGCACGCCGACGACGCGGAGGATTCGCTCGGCGGCTGGCCCGCGGTGCCCGCCGGGGCGCTCGGCCTGGCGGCGGTGCTGGTACTGCTCGGGGTGCGGCCGCGCTTCGCGGAATACCGTTGAAGTCGGCCACGCAAGGTCGCCGCCCGGCCACCCGGCCGGGACCGTACTTGTCACTTCCGGTGCCGTGCCGGTAAAAGTGGCGGAAGTATCGATTCGCCGGTTGGGGGACCGCGTGCAGCTCGCCCGCCCCGGCCATGCCTGGACGAGACGAGAGCGCAGACAGTGACAACCGAGCAATCACCCGCGGCCGAGGAGCCGTCGCTGCCCGACGACGTTTGGGAGCGGTTCGCCAACGACTCGGAGCGCGCGATACGGTCCAGCGCCCCCAAGGAGCCGTCGGCTCGGGCCAGGATCGTCGCCCGCCGGCTGCGCGAGGAGGACGAGCGGGCCGCCGAGGCGGAACCGCGCCGCTGGGCACGCCGCCGCCCGCAGCCGCCGCACACCCCCTCACAGGCCGCCGCCGCCTGGCGGCCGGACAACCGGCCGACGAAGCCGCCGCCGTCCCCCTCGGTCCGCAGGCTGCGCGCGCTGGCCGGCATCGTCCTGGTCGTCGCGGTGGTGCTGCTCGTCCTGGCGCCGGGCCGCGCCTGGTCCTGGATCGGCGGCTGACCCGGCTTCCTTCCCGGCCCCTCGCGGGGGGCCTCGTCAGGCCTCCGCCGGCTCGCCCGCCACGATGAGATCCGACAGGTGCTCCGAAATCTCCGCGCGGAGCACCTCGGGAATGCCCGCGTCCGTCACCAGGGTGTCCACGTCCTCCAGGGCGGCGAAGGAACTCAGGCCCACCGTGCCCCACTTGGTGTGGTCGGCGATCACGACCACCCGGCGCGCGGAGCGCACGAAGTGCCGGTTGGTCTCCGCCTCCGCCAGGTTCGGCGTGGACAGGCCGGCCTCCACCGAGATGCCGTGCACGCCGAGGAAGAGCAGGTCGAAGTGCAGTGACTGGATGGCCCGGTCGGCCACCGGGCCGACCAGCGTCTCCGAGGGCGTACGCACCCCGCCGGTGATCACCACGGTGGCCGTCGCCTCCGCGTGGTTCGCGCCGGGCCGCCGCTGGCCGGACTGGAAGACGTCCGCGACGCGCACCGAGTTGGTGACCACCGTCAGGTCGGGTACGTCCAGCAGGTGGTGCGCCAGCGCGTAGGCGGTCGTGCCGCCGGCCAGGGCGATCGCGCTGCCCGGCGGGACCAGCGCGGCCGCCGCCGTCGCGATGGCCTCCTTCGCGCCCAGTTCGAGCCCCGACTTCGCCTCGAAGCCCGGCTCGTGGCTGCTCGCCTCGACCACCGGCACGGCGCCGCCGTGCACCTTCTCGACCACGCCCTGCCGCGCCAGTGCGTCGAGGTCGCGGCGCACCGTCATGTCGGACACGTTGAGCCTGCGGGTCAGTTCGTTGACGCGGACTCCGCCGCGTCGGCGTACCTCGTCCAGGATCAGTGCACGGCGCTGTTCCGCGAGGAGGTTCTGGTTGTCGCTCACCCGTGACCTCGTATCGTCCGTCTCGTTGTGTGCGATGCCGTCTGCCGGCGCGCTGCGGTCATCCTTCCACGCACCGCGCCGTCCGGTGTATGCCGGGCCACAGGTCGGAGCGCCTTCGCGGCCGCGCGCCGCCGCCCGCGCACCGCGACCCGCGGCGCGTACGGCGGCGCCGGCACCCGGTGCGGGCACACCGTGGGAAGGGCGGGACGCGGGAGGCAGTCGGGACGGTCGGGACGGACGCGGGAACGGGCCGCCCTGCTCGCCCTGCTGGCGGGCGAGGGCGGCGAGGCGCTGCCCGCTCAGGGCAGTTCCGGCAGGTCCTCCGGGTAGAGCAGTTGCAGCTCGTCATGCGTCGGCTCCGCGACATGGGCCAGCCGCATCGCGTGCCGCTCCACCATCGCCTCGAAGGTCTGCCGCGCCGCCCTGCCGTTGCCGAAGGCCGGGCCCCTGGGAATCGCCTCGAAATACTTCAGCAGCGCGTCCCCGGCATCGTCGCCGAGGCGGTATTCGTGCTCGGTGGCCTGCGACTCCACGATGCTCAGCAGCTCCCCGGCGGAGTAGTCGCCGAAGGTGATCGTCCGCGAGAAGCGGGACGCCACTCCGGGGTTGGAGGCCAGGAAGCGCTCCATCTCCGCCGTGTAGCCGGCCACGATCACCACGACCGCGTCCCGGTGGTCCTCCATCAGCTTGACCAGGGTGTCGATGGCCTCCCTGCCGAAGTCCCGCCCGGCGTCCTCCGGCGCAAGCGCGTAGGCCTCGTCGATGAACAGCACCCCGCCGCGCGCCCGTTCGAAGGCCTCC
The DNA here is from genome assembly GCA_036015235.1 of Streptomyces sp. NBC_00433. Lineage (NCBI taxonomy): Bacteria > Bacillati > Actinomycetota > Actinomycetes > Kitasatosporales > Streptomycetaceae > Streptomyces > Streptomyces sp. NBC_00433. Next base: position 8,348,314 of record CP107926.1, read on the forward strand.
TGGGTGCGGATCGCCGTGGAGCCGATGTGCTCGCCGACCAGGTCGACCCTGGCCACCTCCACCAGGTGGCCGCGCTCCAGCACGTCGAGCGAGGCCAGGATCTCGCCGTAGAGGCGTGCCACGGTCGTCTTGCCGGTGCCGGGGGAGCCGGTGAAGACCAGGTGGCGGCGCGGGGAGGGCGCCTTGAGCCCGGCCTGCTGGCGGCGGCGGCCCACCGCGATCATGTCTATCAGGGTGCGCACCTCGCGCTTGACGCTGTCCAGGCCGACCAGCGCGTCCAGCTCGCCCAGCAGTTCGTCGCTCTCCCGCGCCGCCGGCACGGGCGCCGCCTCCGCGGCCTGCGCGGGCCGCTGCTGCGGCACCCCGCCGAGCAGGCCGTACGACTGGGCCGCGGGCTGCCGGTCGGGCGCCACGGGCGGCACGGCGACCGGCACCGGCTCGGGAGCGGCGCTGCGGTCGCTGGTGCAGTCCTCGGTGATCGGGCCGGGCTCGGCGAATTCGTAACCGCCGCGCGCGCAGCGCTCGGTGCGGCACTTGGTCAGCGTGGACCGGCAGCCGTCGATGATGTGGAAGCCGTAGCCCTTGCTGCCGGTCACCCGGCACCCGGTGAAGGTGCCGCGGCCCTCGGCCGACACGTAGATGCCGGACTCGGTCGCGTTGGTGACCGTGCAGCGGTCGAGGGCGGGGTCGGCGCCCTTGGTGACGATCACACCGGTCGCGGTGTCGTCGATGGTGACCTGCGCGAAGGTGCCACCGCTGCCGTGGTCGCGGAACCAGGCGCCGGTCGCGGCCTCCTTGATCCGGCAGTCGTCCAGCTGGACGTTGGCGCCGTCGCTCACCGACACCGCCGTGTTGCGGATCTGCGTGAAGTCGCTGTCCACCACGTCCGCGCGGGAGCCGCGGTCCAGCACGAACAGCGCGTCCGGCACGTCGTGCACCCGGCAGGCGTCCAGTATGGCCACCGCACCGTCGCTGACCCACACGGCCGGGTAGTCGCCGGTGCTGTCGTGGACCTCGCACTGGTTGGCGTCCGCCCTGGTCCCCGGGTCCCACACCGACAGGCCGTTGCGGCCGAAGCGGCGGACCGTGCAGCGGGTCAGCGTCAGCACCGAGCGGGCCCGCAGATCGACCGCGTTCTCCGGGATGTCATGGATGTCGCAGTCGGACATCGACAGCACCGCGTCGGTGTCCAGCGAGACGCCGTCGCCGGTGGTGCGGTGCAGCTGGCAGTCGGTCAGATGCCCCGACGCCCGCTGCGACAGGTGCAGCCCGGTGCCGTGGATCTCGTAGACCTCGCAGCCGAGTGCCTCGATCGAGCTGTGCTCTCCGGTGACCGACAGGCCCGAGCCCGTGGCGTGGTGGATACGGCAGCGCTCCAGGCGGGGGCTGCCGCCGCCGCGCACCGAGACACCGCTCTGGCCCGCCGAGACCACCTCGCAGTCCTCGAACAGGCCGCCCGCCTCGTCCAGCACGCTGATGCCGTGCCCCGCCGGGTTGTCGACCGTGCAGCGCCGCACCGTGGGGCGGGCTCCGTCGCGCACCTCCAGGCCGACCGCCGAGCGGGTGCTGATCCGCAGCCCGGTCAGTTCGGGGGCGCAGGCCTCCACCAGCAGCGCGGCGGCCGTGCTGTCCTGGCCCTCGACCAGCAGGTCGTGCACGCCGGCCGCCGCCCGTACGGTCACCGCCACCCCCGACGCCGGGGCGATGCGGACCGTGCCGGGGCCGTCCACGCAGCGCAGGGTGACCGCGTGGTCGATCACCAGGTTCTCCCGGTAGGTGCCCGGGGACACCGACAGCACGTCGCCGTCGGCGGACGCCTCCAAGGCGGCCGCCAAGGTGTCGTACTCACCTGTGCGGCGGCGCCACCGCGAACTGCTCGGGTTGGTGACCTGCACCACGCCATGTGCCATCGGGCTGTCTGCCCCCACCTCTTGCCTCGGCCGACCGGGGATCAACCGTAGCGCGCGCGGAGACCCGCCGTTGACGACAACCCGTCAGGTGGACACCGCCACCTGCCCCGGAACCCCGCGCCGCGGCTCAGCCGCCCGCCCCGGCCCGGCCCCAGTCCTGCCCCACCCTGGCCCAGTCGCGCTCCCAGGAGTCCATTCTGCGCCGCATCAGCCGCCACACCAGGAGCTGCCTGACCATCACCAGGGTCCCGGCGGCCGCCGAGCCGGTGGCCAGACCCGCGAGCACCGCGTGCGTGGAGGCGGTCGCGTCGTCCAGCGGCGGCGGTACGAGCACGCCCGTCCTGTCGGTCCACAGCAGCAGTTGGTCGTCGCGCCAGACTTCGAGGCCCACCGGCACCTTCGCCGTCCGCACCGACCGGTCGGGGGCGACCCAGCGCAGCATGTCCCCATGCCGCGGGTCGTTGTCGGTGCCCGCCGCGGCCACGGCGGCGGCCGCCTTCTCCGCACCCGGCGCGGCGGTGGCGCCGGGGGCCGCGGGGGACTCGACCACCATGGCGGGCACCAGGGTCCGCTCCGCCCGCTGCGTGCGAGCCACCCGCTGCAGAGTGCGGTCGACGGACTGCCCCGCCCACCAGCCCAGCAGCGGCACGGCGCAGAGCAGCAGCACGGTGACCACGCCCAGCCACGCCTCGACGACATCGGAACGCCGGCGCAGCGGATTGCGTCGCCACCGCCACCCGCGCTTGGTGAGCCTCTTGCGACGAGCCATGGGCCGACCACCCCCTTCACCCGTTCAACTACCGCAAACGGCGCGACTCATGCGTGTGAACCCGCATCCCGCCGGGGCAACGGGCAGAAACGCATGTGACGCTTTACTCCAGTGTGGTCAACGGATCGCCGACACGCAGGGTTCCGGATTGCTCGGGTATCAGATTCTGGCCGAAGACCAGCGAGGAGCCGATCCTGCGGTGCCGGGCCAGGCTGCGCAGCGGCTCCTTGCCGCGGGCGCCGCTGTCCTGGTCGGTGGTGGTGACCACGCAGCGCCCGCACGGCTTGGGCACCCGGAAGGTCACCTCGCCGATCCGCACCCGCCGCCAGCCGTCCTCGGCCCAGGGCCCGGTGCCGTCGATCACCGCGTTGGGCCGGAAGCGGTTCATCGGCAGCGGGCCCTCCTCCGCCCGGTCGCCCGCGGCGATCAGCGTGTTCAGCGCGTCGAGGGAGGCTGTCGTGGTGACCAGCAGCGGATAGCCGTCGGCGAGGCTGACCGTCTCGCCGGGCCGCGCGTACTCCGGCTCGATCGGCCGCCGTACCGCCGGGTCGTCCAGATGTACCAGCCGTACCGGCGTGCCGAGGAAGCCGGAGAACCACGCGTCGGCCTCGTCGCCCGCCGCGAGCACGTCCAACGTCCCGGCGAAGAGCCGCACTGTGCGCAGCGGCCCGCCGGCGGGCCGCACGACGGTGAGCGGCGGCTGCCCTGGCGCGGTCAGCCGCAGGCCGCCACCCCCCACGGGCAGTGCGGCGAGCAGCGTCAGACGCGGTTGCTCCCGTTGCGTCACAGCGGAGTCGGTGCCGGCCCCGACCAGCATCCAGCGGCGGTCCCCCGCGAGCCCCCACGGCTCCACGACCGCCTCCTGCGCGCCGACAGCGCGCAGCGACTTCACCGGATAGATGTTCAGCGCGCTCAGGCGCGGCGTGGTCACCACACCATCCTGCCAGCCGCCGTGAAGGAATCAGCCCTGGTAGTAGCCCCCGCCGCCCTGGCCGAGGTTGCGCCGCTGGTACTGCTCCTCGGGGTGCCCGCCGGGCACCTGCCGCGGCGGTACCGGACGCGGCGGCACCGGCCGGGCCGCCTCGTAACCGCTGGGCGAGGGCTGCGGCGGCATCGCCGGGTAGCCGTTCCCGTTGGTGTTCGGGTAGCCGCCGCCGTTGCCGTAGCCGCCGCGCGGCGGGGCCTGCTGCGGGATGTACGGAGCGGGCGGCTGCTGGTAGCCGCCGCCCGGGTAGCCGCCGGGCGCCGCGGACTGCGGCTGCTGGTACGACGGCGAGGAGGGTCCCGACGGCAGTGCGGGAAGCGCGGGCAGGGCCGGCAGGTTGCTGCCGCCGCCGTAGCCGTTGGCCAGGCCCGTGTCATAGCCGGAGTACGGCGAGGGCACACGGATCGGTGCGATCTGAGGGGTGCCGCGCTCCGCCACGAGGCTGTCGTAGATCGGGGTGTCCGGGAAGGACGACGATGACGAGGGGTAGTGGCCGCCGTAGCCGCCACCGTACGAACCGCGGGGGGTGGTCATGAGCCATAAGTTAAGCCCACGATGTGGTCGTTGGGGAGACCGATTAGAGGGTTGTTTGACGGGCGACGAGCCACGCCAAGCCCCCAATATGAGCGAATCCCCGGAAATCGGTCAGTGGGACATGGTGTGATCAGGTAAAAGGCGTGCGTCTGAGGGGTTACCGGGGAGCCGTGACGCACCGGCGGAGGGGGGCGTCATGCTGCTGCGCAAGGGGGAAAGTGTCCGGTTGCCGACCGCCGAAGTCCGGCTGGAGTTCGGACGGGGGACCGGACCGGGCATACCGAGGGCCGATCTGTGTGCGCTTCTGCTCGTCGACGGCGCACCGCGCGGCGCCGGCGATCTTGTCGACGCGGAGGTGCCCGGACACGAGTCGGGTGCGGTCACCCACACCCGCACCACCGCGGACGACGGCGACGTCCTCGACACCCTCGTCATCGACCTGGCGTCACTCGAAAGAGCCGTCAGCACCGTGCTGGTGGTGATACGCGCCGAGGGCGGACCGCTCGGCCGCATCCCCGGGCTGCGGCTGCGCGCGATGGCCGAGGGCGGGCAGCAGCCGGTGCGGCTCGACTGCGGCGGTGTCACCGGCGGGCGGATGCTGGTCGTCGGCGAGTGCTACCGCGACGCCGCCGGTGAGAGGTGGCGGCTGCGCGCCGCCGCCCTCGCCGCGCCCCTCATGCCGCCCGGCCCGCGCCCGGCCCGGCCCGCGCCCGTGGTGCTGCCGCCCGCCGGTACGTGCGTCGGCCCGGGACTGCTGCGGATCGCCTTCGGCGCGGAGGGGGAAGGCGGGGCAGGCGTCGACCTGTGCGCGCTCTTCGAACTGGCCGACGGGCGCAAGGGCGTCGTCCAGCCGCTCGGCGGCGCCGCCGGTGCGCTGCGGCTGCCGCCGTACGTGCGGCTCGACAGCGACCGGCTCACCGTCAACCTCGACCACGCCATGCGCTTCCGGCGCGTCCTGGTCTTCCTCGCCCTGCGCGGCGCCGGGCGCAGCTTCGCCGACGTCCGCGGCACGGTCACGGTGCGGCCCGACCACGGGCCCCCGCAGGACTTCACCCTCAACCCGGGCAGCCCGGCCTCCACCGTCTGTGCCCTGCTCCTGCTCACCCCGGAGGGGGACGCCCTGCGCGTCCGCCGCGAGGCCCGCCACCTTGCCGTCCGGCACGGTGTCAGTCCCCAGCGGACCGTCGACTACGCGTATGGCTGGGGTCTGGTTTGGACCCCAGCCGCGATCTGACCCTCGCGCATCCGCTTGCCGCGGGGTGTGGGGGGGCCGTGGGGGGCCCGCGGTGGGTGGTCGTCCTCCCGCCGTCGTGGTGGGGCGCTCCGCTTTTCCCAGAGCTTCGCTTGGGTCAGGTGGGGTCCGGGCGGGAGTAGGTGCGGCCCTTCCAGGATGCGCCGTGGCCGCGGTAGTGCTGGATGGCGGAGTCGACGGTCATGAGGAGGTACAGCGCTGCGGTGCAGGGGAGGGTGGGGGCGAGCCACCGGCGTTGGCCGTAGTAGCGCAGCATCGGGAGATACGTCGCCGTCATGACGGCCCACGCGGTGGCGCCGAGGGCGCACACGGACCACGCCCCGGTGGCGGCGCCGCCGATGGCGGCGAGCGGGGGGACGAGGTAGATCAGGGTGAGGCCGACCACCGTGCCGGCCAGCAGCGCCGGGCTGTGGCGGAGTTGGGCGTAGGCGCTGCGCGAGACCATGCGCCACAGTTCGCCGAGGTGCGGGTAGGGGCGAACGCTGTCGACGCGGTCGGCGAGCCCGAGCCAGATCCGGCCGCCCGAGCGCCGTACCGCCCCCGCGAGGGCGACGTCGTCGATGACGGACTGCCGGATGCTGTCCGGCACCCCGGCCGCGTCGACGGCGCCGGCGCGGATCAGGACGCAGCCGCCGGCCGCCGCCGCGGTGCGGGACCGCGGGCGGTTGATCCGGCGGAAGGGGTAGAGCTGCGCGAAGAAGTAGACGAACGCCGGGACGATCAGCCGCTCCCACCCGGTCTCGACCCGCAGCCTGGCCATCTGCGACACCATGTCGAGGTCCGCGCCGACCGCCGCGGTGACCAGGGCGCGCAGGCTGTCCGGCCGGTGCGCGATGTCGGCGTCGGTGAGCAGCAGATACTCCGCCCCGGTGCGCTCGCGCGCGAGCGCGACCCCGTGGCGTACGGCCCACAGCTTGCCGGTCCAGCCGGCCGGCGGCTCGCCGGGGGAGGAGACGGTCAGCGGCAGCCCGCCGTGCGATCGGGCCAGTTCGCGGGCGGTCTCCCCGGTGCCGTCGGTGCTGCCGTCGTCGACCAGGAAGACCTCGGCCCGGCCGGGGTACTGCTGCGCCAGCAGCGACGGCAGGCTCAGGCCGAGCACCGCGGCCTCGTCCCGCGCGGGCACCACGACGGCGACCGCCGGCCATGCGGAGGGCTCGGCAATATGCCGCGGCAGCCGGACGTCCGTACGCCAGAAGAAGCCCTGTCCCAGCAGCAGCCACACCCACACCAGCAGGGACAGCCCTGCGATCACTGTCATCACCGTCACCCGCGGCAGTCTGCCGCACGCCGGGTGCCGGTCGGCGGCGCGGTCGGCGTGCCGCATAGGGTGAGGGGGTGAAGATCGCACTCGTGGACTCCGGTATCGGACTGCTGGCCGCCGCCGCGGCCGTACGGCGGATGCGCCCGGACGCCGATCTCGTGCTGTCGTGCGACCCGGAGGGCATGCCCTGGGGTCCGCGGACCGCGCAGGATGTCAGCGACCGCGCGCTGCGGTGCGCGCTGGCCGCGGCCGAACGCGGCCCGGACGCGCTGATCGTCGCCTGCAACACCGCTTCCGTGCACGCGCTGACCGCGGTGCGGGCCGCGCTGGAGCCGGCCCTGCCGGTGGTCGGCACGGTGCCCGCGATCAAGCCCGCCGCGGCGGGCGGCGGCGCCGTCGCCATCTGGGCGACGCCCGCCACCACGGGCAGCGCGTACCAGCGCGCCCTGATCGCCGAGTTCGGCAACGGCGCCGAGGTCACCGAGGTGCCGTGCCCCGGGCTCGCCGACGCCGTGCAGGCCGCGGACACCGCCGCGGTCGCCGCCGCGATCGCCGCGGCGGCCGCACTGACCCCGGTGGGCGTACGCGCGGTCGTGCTCGGCTGCACGCACTACGAACTGGTCACCGACCGCATCGCGGCGGCCGTGCCCGGCGCGGAGATGCTCGGTTCCGCCGACGCCGTCGCCGCGCAGGCGCTGCGCAGGATCGGCCAGGCGGTGCGGCCGGCGGCCGCCGGCGTCCTCGGCGGTCTTGAGGTGCTGCTCAACGGGCGCGGTGCCGCGCTGCCGGACGTCGCGGCGGCGTACGCCGAAGGTGCGGCGCTGGCCGTGACACCCGCCACGGCGTGACGTCGCAGGGCTGCCCATTGCGTGCCGTATGAGTACGCTTCGAGCATGACGCACGCTCCCCGACCGGAGTCCGTCGCGCCCCAGGTGTGGACGGGCCGTGCCAGCAACCGCATGCAGTGGGTTCTCGCCGCTGCCGGCGCCGCCTGCCTCGCGCTGGGCGTCGAGCTGGCGGTCGACCAGCCCGCGACCACCGACCTCGCGCCGCTGGTCATGTCAGTGGTGGGCTGCCTCGCGGTCGGGCTGCTGATCATCTTCGGCACGGTCGCCTTCACCCATGTCAAGGTCCAGATCGACCGGGACTGCGTCGAGGTGCGCTGCGGCCACATTGGGCTGCCGCGCCGGCGGATCTCGCTCGCGGACGTCAGCGGCGCCAGCCTGGTGCCGCTGATCAGCCCGCGCAGCTGGGGCGGCTGGGGCTACCGCTGGCGCCCGGAGAAGGGCACGGCCGTCGTCGTCAGGCGCGGCCCCGGCATCATCATCGAACTCGGCGCCGGGCACCGCTTCACCGTGACGGTGGACGATCCCGAGGGAGCCGTGCTCGCCATCCGCGCCTGGCTGCGACTGCGGGCCGTGACGCTGGCCGGCTCCTGACGGGCCTGCACCCCTCGCGGCGGGCGGTCGCCGGCTTCGGTTCCGCCTGGCTCAGTCGGCGGGGGGGAAGGGGTCGGGCGGGAAAGGGCGGGCCGTCGCCACACCGGAGAGGAAGCCGGCGCCCGCTGTGACGACGGCGTAGCTCAGGACGTGGTCGACGGTGGCGAGCATCGCCAGGCCCGTGAGGGCGGCGGCGGCCGTGAGCACCACCGGCGTGGGGCGGGGGGAGCGCCACAGGGCGGTGAGGAGCCAGCCGAAGGCGAGGGCCAGCAGGGCGACGCCGGGGATGCCCTGCTCGGCGGCGAGCTGGAGGGGCGCGGACTGCGGGGACTCGGCTGCCGGGGCGAGGTCGGTCCCGGTCGCGGGCGGGGCCTCGTCGGCGAAGCGCTCCGGGCCGACACCGCGCAGCGGGTGCTTCTCCGCCAAGTCGACCGCCTTGTGCCACAGCTCGACGCGGGGCTGGGTGAGCTGGCCGGTGAGGGACTGCGACAGGCCCTGCGGCAGCGTGTCCGTCGCCACCGCGGCGCTGCCGCCGACCGCGAGCGCCGCGGCCAGGGCGAGGCCGGCCAGGCCCAGCATGCGGCGCCGCATCCGGGCCGCGGCCAGGGAGCACAGGACGATCGCGACGCCCGCCGCGAAGCCGGCCGCGGAACCCAGCGCCAGGGCGGCCGCGGCGGCGCCCGCGCCCACGCAGCGCAGGGCGACCCGCCGGGCCGCGCCCCGGGCGGCCCAGGCGGCGCAGCAGGCGGCGCCGACGGCCAGCACGAGCAGGGCGGCGTCGGCGTTCGGGTAGCCCAGCGGCGGCGCGTCCGGGTGCGCGGACAGCCGGGTCGGCGGTATGAGCACCAGGGCCAGTACGGCGCCCGCGGCGGCGGCCGGCGCCAGGACCGGCAGCAGTGCGCCCAGGATGCGGCCGAGCGCGTAACCCGCGGTGACGGCGAGCAGTGCCAGCAGGGTGCCCTCGGGGCGGGCCGGCCGCCCGGCGGCCGCGATCAGCGTCCAGACGGCGCAGCAGACGAGCACCACGATGCCGGCCGCGTCGACGAAGCCGCCGCTGCCCCGCCCCTGGGCGTCCCGGCCCTGCGGCGGGCGGTCGCCGCGGTCCGCCCGAGTGGCGCCCGGCGTGCCGCCGGCCGTCGTGTCCATGCCCCCGTACCCCCTGACGCCACACGGACGCGACGGGTGCCGTCACACCCGCGTTCCCCGCGTGGGCGCTACCTGTCGGGCCACCGTAACGGCTGATGGAGCCGCTGTGGACACTTGTGCGGCAATGAGGTATTCGTTGGGAAACCTGGTGCAGATGTGGCGTTCACCGGGCGTCTCGTAGGCTCGGGCCATGGCGACTCCGCAATTCATCCTGGACATCCGCGCCAAGGCGGGCGACACGCTGCTGTTCCTCCCGGGCGTGGTGATGGTCGTGTTCGACGAGCGCGGCCGGGTATTGCTCAACCGCCGGGCCGACACCGGCAAGTGGGCACTGATCAGCGGTATCCCCGACCCCGGCGAGCAGCCCGCGGAAGCGGCCGTGCGGGAGATCGAGGAGGAGACCGGCGTCGCGGCGATCGTGGAGCGGGTGCTGAGCGTCTTCACCAACGAGCCCGTGGTCTACGGCAACGGCGATCGGGCGCAGTACGTGGACATCGTGCTGCGCTGCCGCGCGGTCGGCGGCGAGGCCCGGGTCAACGACGACGAGTCGCTCGATGTGCGCTGGTTCGCGCTGGACGAGTTGCCGCCGCTCGGCCCGATCGCCCGCGGCCGGATCGAGCTGGCGCTGCGCGGCGACCCCACCTGGTTCGCCCCCGCCCCTGTCCCCGGGATCGCCGACCGCGGCTACCGGGCGCCCTGAGCCGCCGCGGGGCCGGTCCGCCGGCCCCGCCTTCCCGTGTGATCCACGCCTCACCGCACCGGCGCGATGTCACATCGCGCCGCGCCGCACACCTCTGCCTCGTACGACCACGAGGCCGTGAGCGACTGTGCCGCGCGCGGCGAGGAGGAGACTGTGAACAAGTTGCGGGGCAACCCGTGGGCGATCCTGACGGTGCTGTCCATCGGGTTCTTCATGACACTGCTCGACCTGACCATCGTCAACATCGCCATCCCCGACATGGTCGACCGCCTGGACGCCTCACTCGACCAGATCCTGTGGATCACCAACGCCTACACCCTGGCGCTCGCCGTCCTGCTGATCACCTCGGGGCGGCTCGGCGACCTCAACGGCAAGAAGAACCTCTTCCTCTACGGCGTCGGGCTCTTCACCCTGGCCAGCCTGGCGTGCGGCCTCTCGCAGAACCCGAGCGAGCTGATCACCTTCAGGGCGGTCCAGGGCGTGGGCGCGGCGATGCTGCTGCCGCAGACCCTGTCGCTCGTGGTGGACGTCTTCCCGACCGAGAAGCGCGGGGTCGCGCTCGGCGTGTGGGGCATCGTCGCCGGCGTGTCGGGCGCCGCCGGGCCCACGGTGGGCGGGCTGCTGGTCACCAAGCTGGACTGGCGGTGGATCTTCTTCGTCAACATCCCGCTCGGCGTGATCTGCGTCATCGGCGCGATCGTCCTCTTCCCGGCGCCGGCGAAGACCGTCAGGCACCGCTTCGACGTGCCGGGGGTGGTCCTGTCCTCGGTCGCGCTGTTCCTGCTGTCGTTCGGCCTGATCGAGGGTGAGAAATACGACTGGAACGGCTGGATCTGGGCCACCGTCGCGGCCTCCGCCGTGGTGGGCGGGATCTTCCTGGCCTACCAGCGCGGCCGGCAGGACAACGAGCCGCTCGTGCCGTTCTCGCTCTTCCGGGACCGCAACTTCACCCTCATGAACTTCGTCGGCGTCGCCGTCTCGTTCGGCATCGTCGGGCTCTTCCTGCCGATGACGGTCTACCTCCAGTCGGTGCTGGGCTACAGCGCACTCAAGGCCGGCCTGGTGCTGCTCCCGCTGTCGGTCGGCACGTTCGTGACGGCGGGTCCTGCGGCGGTGCTCGCCGACAAGGTGGGCGCCAAGTACATCCTGATGACCGGCCTGACGCTCTTCGGCGGCGGCCTGGCCTGGATCATGGCGGTCGCTGACGTGGGCAGGAGCTGGACGGGTGTCGTCGCCCCGCTGTTCGTCATGGGCCTCGGCGCGGGCTGCACCTTCTCGCCGATGGCCACCGAGGTCATGCGCAATGTGCCGCCCAAGCTCACCGGCGCCGCGTCCGGCGTCAACAACGCGCTGCGGCAGGTCGGTTCGGTCCTGGCCGGCGCCGTGGTGGGCGCGGTGCTCCAGGGGCGTTTCGCCTCCGCGCTGAAGGAGCAGGCGGCGCAGCGGGCCGGCGACGTGCCGGCCGCCTACCGCCAGTCGTTCGTGCGGAATTTCGACGCGGCGGGCAGGCACCTCGACGTGGCGGCGCAGGACGCGGGGCCGCGGGTGCCGAAGGACGTGCCGGCCGATGTCGCACACCGCGTCCAGGACGCGGCGGGCGCGGTCTTCGGGCACGGCTTCATCGACGCCATGGGGCCGACGCTGCTGGTCTCCGTGGGAGTGCTCGCGCTGGGCGTGGTGAGCTGCCTCTTCGTCGTGAGGTTCGAGGGTACGGCGGCGAATCCGCACGGACTGCCGCTGAGCGACGAGGAGATCGCGGCCGCCGAGACCGCGGCGTAAGGCGGCAGCGGCGGACCGGGCGCGCGGGACTGCGGCCGTACGGCTGTACGCCACAACCGCGGTGGCACACTGGGAGGGACCGCGCCCTGCGTCGAGGCAGGGGGCGGACCCGCTCAGCCGCGCGTGCCCGCACCCCGACGCAAGGGGAAACGCCTGCCATGCCCGACGTGCCGTACGAGGCCGCGATCAACGAGGCACTGGAAAGACTCGAACACGCCGGCTTCTTCTTCGGCTCCGGCGGCCCCGGCAACCAGCTCCGCGGCTTCGCCATCCACGCCCCCATGGGCGCCGAGGCGCTCGCCGTGCTCGGCCACGGCGAGCTGGTGCCCGGCTGGGTCGACGGTTACGCGGCCCGCCGCGGCTTCGGCACGCCGCCCGACCCGTTCGCCCCGATCGACCCCGCCGACCCGGCGTCCTGGCGTGCCGCGCTCGGCGAGACCCGGCGGCTCGCCGACTGGGCGACGCTCTTCCGGCGCGGCATCGACGACGCCGGCTGGCACGCGACGCTGGTGGCCTGGTGGCCCCGGCTCACGCCCGGCGTCATGGCCGGCCTGACGCACGGTCTGATCCGCACCGCGCACGCGGTACGCAGCGCGGCGGCGGTGCCGGAGCCCAGCCCGCTGCAACTGCACGAGATAGCCAACGGGCTGGCCTTCTGGGCGGCGATGTACCAGCCGCCCAGCAGCGCCATGGTCCGCGGGGCGCGCGCCATCGGCACCGTGCGCACCCTGGGCAGGCGGCCCGCCGGCCGGCTCTTCGCCGCCGCGGACGCGCGGCTCGGCGAGTCGGTGGACGCGGCGGTCGCCGAACTCGCGGCGACCAGCGCAGGCCGCTATCTGACGGTGTCGGGCCGGGTGCCGGTGCCGGCCGTCCACACCGTGACCGCGCCCGCCGCGCTGCGCATGGTGCTGCCGCACCTGCCGGCCGAGCTGGCGGCGCCCTCCTACGAAGCGGTCCGGGAGGTGTGCGGGACCCTGCTGAACCTGTTCGCTCCCGGCGGCCCCGACCACCGGCCGGAGCCCGCGGTGGACGGCGACGACCCCGGCGTCCAGCGGCGGGTGCTGGCGGCCGCCGTCGAGCTGGGCGACGAGCACGCGATCAAGATGGCGGAGGCGGCCGCGCGCGAATACGCCGACCACCCCGACCCGCGGTATTTCGCCGCCGCCCACCACGCGGTGCTGCTGCTCGGCGGGTCGCCGGGCTGACCGCGGGCCGGCTCGCACACATATTCGCCAAATGCCGTCTGGCCAGCGGACTTTGTCAGTGCCCGGCGGTAAAATGGACAGTGTTCGTCAGGGTCGGCCCGACGTCGCAGGAGGATGCCGATGGCTGTTGCCGTACTGTCCGCGCCGAAGTCCCCACTCCCCAGGAAGCCACTGCCCGCCGGCCGTCCGCGCGGCTGGTATGTCGCGCACAACCGGCGCCTGAAGACCATGCGCCTGGTGATAGCCCTGCTCGACGCCGGGATCTACGAGCCGGCCCAGGCCGGCAACCGGCGGATCCGCGACACCGCGGAGCGGATCGGCGTCCACGAGCCGTCCGACACCACCTGCCGCATGGTCCGCACCCTGCTGGTCTACGGGCGCTGACCGGCCAGGTCGGTCCCCTCCGCGCGACCCCGCGCGGAGGGGACCGGCGGTCAGGTCTTGCGGTAGGTGTACGCCTCCGCCGCCGCCGCGGCGACCGCGTCCAGGTCGGCGCCGGTCGAGGCGGTGACCACCGCGGCGACCGCGCCCTCCAGGAAGGGCGCGTCCACCAGCCGTGCCCCCGAGGGCAGTTCGTCGTCGGCGATCAGCGCCTTGACGGTCAGGACGGCGCTGCCCAGATCGGCGAGCACCGCCACACCGGCGCCGCGGTCCACCGACCGGGCCGCAGCCGCGATCAGGTCGGAGCTGGTGCCGAGCCCGCCGTCCGGCCCACCGCCCGCCGGGGCGACCGGCACGTCGCCGCCGCCCCCGGTCAGGCCCGCGGCGAGGTCCGCGACGGCACTGGCCACCTGGGCGCTGTGCGAGACCAGCACCACACCCACCAGCGGGGCGCTCACGCGTCACCCCGGGCGGTGTCGGCCAGCGCCTCGATCAGCAGCGCCGACGAGGTCGCGCCGGGGTCCTGGTGGCCGACGCTGCGCTCACCCAGGTAGCTGGCCCGGCCCTTGCGGGCCCGCAGCGGAGTGGTCGCCTTCGCGCCCTCGTCGGCCGCGGCCGACGCCGCGGTGAAGGCGTCCACCGCCCCGCCGCCCGCGTCCAGGGCGCCGGTCAGCGCGTCCAGGGCCGGCAGCAGCGCGTCCAGCATCGTCTTGTCGTCCGGCACGGCGCCGCCCAGCGCCGCCACGCCGTCGACGCCGGCGCGCAGCGCGTCCCGCAGCCGGGCCGCGGACACCGCCCGCTCCTCGCCCAGCTCCTTGCCGGCCCGCCGCAGCAGCGTGCCGTACAGCGGCCCCGACGCGCCGCCGACCGTGCTGATCAGCGTGCGTCCGACCAGCACCAGCACGCCGCCGGGGGTCTGTGGCGGCTCCTGCTCGACCGCCGTGCGCGCGGCCAGGAAGCCGCGCCGCATGTTCGTGCCGTGGTCGGCGTCGCCGATGGGGGAGTCCAGTTCGGTCAGCCGGGCCGCCTCGCGGTCCATGGCGCCGGTGGCCGCGTCGAGCCAGCGGCGCACAAAGGCCGCGTCGACCGGGGCCTCGGGATCGGGGGTTGCGTTCATCGCGGTCGCGCGGTCCTTTCGCCGGTGATAAGGGAAACGCCGGTGGTACGGATGACGTGCCGGTGGGCCGCCGGCCCGGTGGGCGGCCGGCGGCGGGCCGGGATCAGCAGCCCCAGCGCAGGCCGGGGGTCGAGACCGGTGCGTCCCACAGCCGCAGCAATTCCTCGTCGACCTGGCAGATCGTCACCGACGCTCCCGCCATGTCCAGCGAGGTCACGTAGTTGCCGACCAGGGTGCGGGCCACCGGGACGCGCCGCTCGGCGAGCGCGCGCTGCACCTCGGCGTTGAAACCGTACAGCTCCAGCAGCGGGGTCGCGCCCATCCCGTTGACCAGCACCAGCACCGGGCCGTCCGGGGTGAGGTCGGAGACCACCGCCTCGACGGTGACGTCGGCTATCTCGCCCGAGGTCATCATGGCCCGCCGCTCCCGGCCGGGCTCGCCGTGGATGCCGACGCCCAACTCCAGCTCGCCGTCCGGCAGGTCGAATGTCGGACCGCCCTTGGCCGGGGTGCTGCACGCGCTGAGCGCCACCCCGAAGGTGCGGGACGCCGCGTTGACCTGCCGGGCCACCGCCGCCACCCGGTCCAGCGGGGCACCCTCCTCGGCCGCGGCGCCGGCGATCTTCTCGATGAAGAGCGTCGCGCCCGTGCCGCGCCGGCCCGCCGTGTAGAGGCTGTCCGTGACGGCCACGTCGTCGTCCACCAGGACGCTGACGACCTGCACACCCTCGTCCTCGGCCAGCTCGGCGGCCATCTGGAAGTTCAGCACGTCACCGGTGTAGTTCTTCACGATGAAGAGCACCCCGGCGCCGCTGTCGACCGCGGCCGCCGCCCGGACCATCTGGTCAGGCACCGGCGAGGTGAAGACCTCACCGGGACAGGCCGCGTCCAGCATGCCTCTGCCGACGAATCCGCCGTGCAGCGGCTCGTGCCCCGAGCCGCCGCCGGAGACCAGCCCGACCTTGCCCTCGTAGGGGGCGCCGCGCCGCACGATGACCCGGCGCTCGACGTCGACGGTCAGCTCGGGATGTGCGGCGGCGAATCCGCGCAGCGCATCGGCGACCACGTTCTCGGCGACGTTGATCAGCATCTTCATCGGCTACTCCGTCCGCACGACGATGGAGGTCTCCAGCCTACGTTTCCGGCGCCGAGCAGGCACCACGTGGCGGCCGGGCGCGGTAGCGCGGGCCCCTGCCGCGGCGTGCGCCGGCGCCGATACCGTGGGCCGGGGAAGGAGGCCGCGATGGGCGAAGCGGACCCGGGGCTGTTCGGGCCCGACTCGGTGACCTGGCAGCTGCACGCGGACCCGGTCATGTGGGTGGCGGGCATCAGGGCGCTGTACCTCCAGGCGCTGCACCCGCGCGCGGTCCGCGGAGTCGCACAGAATTCCGATTTCCGCCAGGACGCCTGGGGACGGCTGCTGCGGACCGCCTCGTTCGTCGGCGGGATCACCTACGGCACCACCCCCGCCGCCGAGAAGGCCGGTGCCCGCATCCGGGGCATCCACCGCAGGCTCGGCGCCACCGACCCGGACACCGGGGAGCGCTACGGCGTGGACGAACCCGGCCTGCTGCTGTGGGTGCACTGCGCCGAGATCGACTCCTACCTCCAGGTCGCCCGCAGGTCGGGCTACCCGCTGACCGACGCGCAGGCCGACGCCTACGTGGACGAGCAGCGCGAGGCGGCCCGGCTGGTCGGCCTCGACCCCGCCGCCGTCCCCGCCGACACCGGGGCGCTGGCCCGCTACTTCGCCGCCGTCCGGCCGCAGCTGGCGGCCACCCCGGAATCCGCCGAGGTCGCGACCTTCCTCAAGGCGCCCCCGGTGCCCTGGCCGCTGCTGCCTGCCCGCCTCGCGGTGTGGCCCGCGGTGGCAGGCACCGCCAGGGCCGCGCTGGCGCCCTGGGCGCACGAACTCTACGGGTGGCCCGCGCCCTCCCAGGCCGCCGCCGACCGGCGGCTGCGGGCCGCGGGGCGGCTGCTGCGCGCCGTGCCCGCCCGGCTGCGCTGGCAGCTGCCGCCGGGGCACATCCTGGGCGCCGTCGACCGGCTCGGCCCCGGCAGCCGCCCCTCGGCCCGGCGGCTGCGCGGGGCGGCCGCCGGTACGCCCTGAGGTGTTATGCCCTGATGCGAGGTGCCCGCGCCGCCTCGCGCGGCCATACTGGGGGCGGGGAAGCACAAATGACCACGGGGGCGGCACGCGATGGCGGCGGGACATCACGGGAACCACCACGGACAGGGCGGCGCGGAGGCGCACAGCACCCTCATCCAGGGACGCTACCGGCTGCACGAGCTGATCGGCCGCGGCGGCATGGGCGAGGTGTGGCGGGCCCTCGACGAGTCGCTGGGCCGCAGGGTCGCGGTGAAGTGCCTCAAGCCCGCGGGCCAGGCCAGGGACGCCGGATTCACCCGCATCCTGCAGGAGCGCTTCCGGCGCGAGGCCAGGGTCGCCGCCGCGCTCCAGCACCGCGGCATCACCGTCGTCCACGACTTCGGCGAGCACGACGGCGTGCTCTACCTGGTGATGGAACTGCTCGACGGCCGCAATCTGCTCCAGGTCCTCGACGACGCCCGCAGGCACCCGCTGCCCGTGCCCGACATCATCGACATCGCCGAGCAGGTCGCCTCCGCCCTCGCCTACACCCACACGCAGGGCGTCGTGCACCGGGACCTGAAACCGGCCAACATCATCAGGCTCAGCGACGGCGCGGTGAAGATCTGCGACTTCGGCATCGCCAGGCTCGGCCACGACATCGGCTTCACCTCCCGGCTGACCGGCACCGGCGTGGCCATGGGCACCCCGCACTACATGTCGCCCGAGCAGATCGGCGCCTCCGGCGAGGTCGACCAGCGCAGCGACCTGTACTCGCTGGGCTGCGTGCTCTACGAACTGGCCACCGGAGCACCGCCGTTCGACCTCGGCGACACCTGGGCCATCCTGGTCGGCCACCGCGACAACGTGCCGGAGCCGCCGCGCGCCCGCCGCCCCGAACTGCCGGTCGACCTGGAGTGCCTCATCCTCGACCTGCTCGCCAAGTCCCCCGACGACCGCCCGCAGGACGCCGCCGACGTCGGCGGCCGGCTCAAGGCGCTGCGGGCCGGCGCGAGCAGCGGCGCCGGCGAGCCGCACCCCCGTACGACCGCGCCGACCGCCGAACTGCCCGGCTGGGCACGGCAGCTGACCACCGGCACCGCCGCGGTCTCCACCCGCCCCCGGCACACCGCGAACGCGCCCCGCCACGAGCTGACCGGCGCCTGGTCCACCCGCGGCCTGCCGGCCAGGCCGCGACCCGGCATGCTCACCGAACTGGCCGACCGGCACGCGGAAGGCATCGACCTCGCCCGGGTCGGCAACTGGCGCCAGGCCTACGACCTGCACACCGCCGTCGCCGCCGCCCGCGACCAGGCCCAGGGCGCCGAGCACCCCGACACCCTCGCCAGCCGCTACGAGGCCGCGTACTGCCTCACCGGACTCGGCCGCACCGAGGAAGCGCTCCAGCTGTACGCCTACGTCGGCGAGACCCGCGCCCGGGTCCTCGGCCCCGACCACCCCGACACGCTGGCCGCGCGGCACGAGGCCGCCTACGCGCTCAGCCTGCTCGGCCGTTTCCTCGAAGCGCACCAGGAATACGCCGAAGTGCTCGCCGCCCGGGCCCGCACCACGGGCCCCGACCACCCCGACACCCTCCAGTGCAAGCACAACCTGGCCTTCAACCTCGGCCGCCTCGGCCGCACACCGGAAGCGCACGCCATGGCCGTGGAGGTCGCCGGCGCGCGCACCCGCGTCCTGGGCGCCGACCACCCGCAGACCCTCGTCACCCGCTTCGAGGTCGGCCACCTGCTCGGCACGTCCCGCCGCTGGGCGGAAGCGCTCGACGTCTACCGCGACGTGGCCGAGGTCAGGACCCGCGTCCTGGGCGCCGACCACTCCGACACGCTCGCCGTCGACTACGAGATCGGCATCTGCCTGGGCCGCCTCGGCCGCAGCGCGGAGGCGCTGACGCTCTACGAGACCCTGGTCGAGGCCAGGACCAGGACCGCGGGCTCCGCCGACGCCGAGACGCTGCGCGCCAGGCACGCGCTCGGCGTCAACCTCGGCCGGCTCGGCCACTGGGAGCGGGCACTCGCAGAAGCCCGCGACGTGGCCGCCGTACGCGAACGCGTCCTCGGCCCCGTCCACCCCGACACGCTGGTCAGCAAGCGCGAGATCGCCGTCGGCCTCGGCTGGCTCGGCCGCTGGGCCGGGGCGCTCACCGTCTACCACGAGGTCGCCGACGCCCGCGAACAGGTCCTGGGCCCCGCCCACCCCGACACCCTCACCAGCCGCAACGACGAGGCCCAGTGCCTGGAGCAGCTGGGCCGCACCGCGGAGGCGCAGATCCTCTACGACCGGGTGGCGGCGCAGCGGAACGGTCCGCAGCGCCTGTGAAGGCGCCGCCGGTTGGGCCCACCGCGAACAGCCGGACCCGCGGCACCAGGTGCGTACTACTGTCGCCGGCATGAGCGACGTGCGGGAATACCAGGTCAACGGGATACGGCTGGTCTGCGAGCTGGCAGGGCCGGCCGACGGGGCGCCGGTGCTCCTCCTGCACGCCCTCGGCGAGGACCGCGGCTCCTGGTCGGCGGTCGCCGCCGCCCTCGCCGCGGACGGCCGCCGCACCATCGCGCCCGACCTGCGCGGCCACGGCGACAGCGACCACCCGGGCGACTACGCCTTCGAGGCGATGCGGGACGACGTCTTCGCGCTGCTCGACGCGATGGCGCTCGACCGGGTCACGGTCGTCGCCCACTCGCTCGGCACCGTCGTCGCCTCGCTGGTCGCGATGGACCGGCCCTCCGCCGTCGACCGGCTCGTCCTGGAAGAGGGCCCGCTGCCCTTCCCCGCGGACCCGCCGCGCCCCGTCGTCACCGGGCCGGGACCCGACCCCGTCCGCTACGACTGGCGGGTCGTCGCCGAGGTGGCACGCCAGCGCAATGCGCCTGCCGCGCGGCACTGGGAAGGGCTCGCGGAGATCACCGCGCCGACCCTGATCATCGCCGGCGGCCCCACGAGCCACCTCCGGCAGTCCGACCTCGCCCGGGTCGCCGCCCGCATCCCGGACGCGCGCCTCGTCACGATCGAGGCGGGCCACATGATCCACGACACGCGCCCATCGGACTACCTGTCCGATGTCCGCGCCTTCCTCCACCTCTAGCCGCCGCCCGGGGGCGCGACTCCCGTGCCGGTGCGTCGTGGCCGGTCGCGCAGTTCCCCGCGCCCCTGGGGTGGTGGCGGCCCGTCCCCACACGACGGTGCGTTGTGGTTGCGCGCGCAGTTCCCCGTGCCTCTCAAAAACGCGTGCCCTCCGCGGCAGGGGCCAACGCCTGGCGGAGGAGGACGCGAGCCCAGAGGGGCGCGGGGAACTGCGCGCCCCATCACGATGCACGCGCAGGCAAGCAACGCACCGCAAGGGGCAATCACCCCAGGGGCGCGGGGAACTGCGCGACCGGCCACGGCGGTGGTGCAGCCGTGGAGAAGGGGGAAGGGGCACCCCCTCAGGCGGGCCAGGGGGACGCGAGCGCGGCGGACGGGTTCGTGCGGAAAATGGCGTCAGCCACCTCCGCGCCGAGCTCGCGGACGACGCGGGGCCGCAAAGTGTGGAGGAGGTAGGGGGCGCCCGGGCCGGCGCCCGGGGCGGTGGTGTCGGCGCCGAGGAGGAGCTGGGAGGCGTGGCCCGCGGCCGCGAGGGCGACGAGGCTGTCGACCAGCCACGGATCCGTGGCGTGGTGCGCCCGGCTCGGGCCGTCGAAGGCGAGGTAGGCCCCGGCGGCGGCCAGTTCCCGGTGCACCCCGGGATCGGGGAAGCGGTTGAGGTGGCCGAGGAGCAGGCTGCGCGCGGGCACCCCCAGCTCACCGTGGAGCAGGGCGAGCACGTCGGCCGCCGCCGTACCCATCTCGTGGTGGACACCGATCGGCGCCCCGGTGGCGTGATGCGCGTGCGCCGCCGCGTCCATCACCCACCGCGTGTGGTCGTCCAGGGCGTGGAACATCCCGGCGACCTTGATCATCCCCGCCCGCACCGCTCCCGGCGCACCGCCCGGATCGGCGCCGGCGACCGTCCCCTCGGTCAGTTCCCTGACGAAGAGGGCCGCCAGAGCGTCGCCCCGGCGCAGCCGCCGCAGGACGCCGGGGTCGTAGTGCACCTCCTGGTGGAGCCCCGTCGCGGCGATCACGTGCACCCCCGTGGCACGTGACGCCGCGACGAGGTCCGCCACCCCCCGCCCCATCCCGAACGGAGTCCACTGCGCCAGCGCCCGGCCGCCGAGCCCGCGGAAGGCGGTGAGCCGGGCCAGCGCCTCCGCCGGGTCGTCCAGTTGCGGCTCGGGCAGCGCGGGGCTGCGCAGGAAGAGGTGGTCGTGGGCGTCGCACACCCCGAGCGCGGCGGGCTCGATGTCGCCGAGGACCGTACGGATCGCGCTCACGCCGGCCCCTCCTGTTCGCGGAGGACCGCGGCCGCGACCCGCAGCGCGGCGAGCGCCTCGGGCACCCCGACGTACGGGGCGGGATGCACCGTCACCTCGATGATCTCCTTGGCCTCGACGCCGATGCGCGGGCTGTTCGCCTCGCGGTCGATCGCGGCCCTGCGCATCACCACTGCCGTCCCGTCCTGATGTCGTCGATTCCGGGGCGGGACAGGTGCAGCACCTCGTGCCGGTCCTCGCCCGGCTCCTCGGGCGCGGTGTCCTGCCACAGGGTGAGGCGCAGCAGCTCCCAGTGCCGCGGGTCGACCATCAGCGCGGAGGAGTGCAGCCCCGGCCGGGTGGCGGTCAGCGCCAGGTCCTCCAGGGAGCGGGCGATCACCGCGGACGGGTCCTCGCCGGGGGCGATCTGCTGGGAGCGGCGGGCCGCCGCCCGCGGCGCGGCCGTGAAGGACGGGCCGCGGACGAAGCCGAGGCCTGTCCAGTGCTCCACGACCGGGCGCCCGAAGTCGCCGGCCAGAGCCTGGAACCCGGGTCCCCACAGGAAGCTGTTCATGCCTTCCGCGGTGTTCCACAGGTAGAAGGGCGCGTATTGGTTGACGGGGGAGCCGTCGACGCCCCGCTCCCTTGTCAGGTAGGCCTTCAGGCCGAGCCCGCGGAAGTCGTCGAGCAGGTGGCCCTTGGCGGCCACCCGGCGGCGGATGATGTTCATGTCGTAGTCGGCCGGCAGGGTGATCCGGTAGTTCATCGCGTGCACAGGTGCTTGCTCCTGCGGTGAGGTGGCGGGCGCGGGCCCGGGACGCCGGGGACGGTCAGGCGGCCTGGGCCGCGAGCAGCGCGACGGCCCCGCGCACGGCGCTGTCGAACGGCTCCTGCGAGCCGGCGGCGCGGGCGAGGACGTAGCCGCCCTGGACGACGGCGACGATCATCGCGGCGGTGTCGTCCGGGTCGAGGCCGGGGCGCAGCTCACCGCTCGCCACACCGTCGGCGAGGACCGCCGCGAGGTGGCCGGTCAGCCAGTCGAAGGTCTCCCGCACCGGTTCGCGCAGCTGCGCGCTGGCGATGACGTCGGGGTCCATCGCCATCCGGCCGACCCGGCAGCCGCGCAGCGCGTCGCGTTCGCGCACCAGGTAGGCGGTGGCCTTCTCCAGCGCCGTGCCGCCGCCGGCCATCTGCTCCTCGGCCTGCGCCCGCAGTTGCCCGGCGCTGCGGCGCATCGCCGCGACCGCGAGGTCCGGCTTGCCGCGGAAGTGGTGGTACATGCTGCCCTGGCCCGCGCCCGCCCGCTCCTGGATGGCCTTGGGGCTGGTGCCGACGTAGCCGCGCTCCCAGAGCAGCGCCTGGGCGCTCTCGATCAACCGTTCCGACGTCTCCATGCGAGCACTGTACATACTAGTAAGTACAAAAATCGACCCCGAAGCGGCCCGCGCCCCCGTGCCGTATGCGCGCGGGCCGCTCTCGGAGGCAGCGTCAGGTCAGCCCAGCACGGCGGACGTCGAGGCGCCCGACGTCGTCAGGCCCGCCTCGCCCGCGCCCGGGGCGCCCTTGGCGACGGTGCCGCCGCCGTCACGCTCGACGATGACGACGCCCTTGCCGCCCTTGCCGCCCTTGCCGCCCTTGGGGGGCAGCGGGGGCGGCGGCGGGCACTTGCCGCCCTTGGGCGAGGTGTCCACCGTGCCCTTGGGGACGAGCTTGCCGTTGACGTAGACCTTGCCGTTCACGATCTTCACGGTGGTCTTCCCGGGCGCGCCAGGACCGGCCTTCCCCGGCTTCCCCGGCTTCCCGGGCAGCGGCGGCAGCTTCGGCAGGCCGCCCGTCGGGCCGCCCTTCCCCTCGATCCGCACGACGCAGACGATCCGCTTCCCCGTCTTGTGGCCGGGCGCCGCCTTGGCGGGCTGCGTCTGGAACGTACTGCCGGACGCCGACGGCGTGGTCGCGGCGCCGCTGACCGGCGCGGTCGCCACACCGGTCAGGCCGAGCCCGGCGGTGAGCGCGATCCCCGCGAGGATCCTCTTGTTGTTCATGGTCTGGCCACTCCTGTGGGAGGTTTCGCCGCGATCGGTCGATCCGGCTCCTGGCAGCCTCGCCGCGGGCGGCTGAAGCGGACCTGAGGAGCCGACAGATGATCTTCATGTTCGCCTTAGGTTCGGCCCTGCACGCTGACCGCGTGCGCATACTGGTGGTGGAAGACGAACGCAGGCTCGCGGAACTGCTCAGCGACGGCCTGACCAGCGAGGGCTTCGCGGTCGACCTCGCCCACGACGGGCGCGAGGGGCTGTGGATGGCCACCGAGCAGCCGTACGACGTGGTGGTGCTCGACGTGATGCTGCCGCGGCTGAACGGCTACCAGGTCTGCGCCCGGCTGCGCGAGGCCGGGGTCTGGACGCCGATCCTGATGCTCACCGCCATGGACGGCGAATACGACGAGGCCGAGGCGCTGGACACCGGCGCCGACGACTACCTGACCAAGCCGTTCTCCTACGTCGTGCTGCTCGCCCGGCTGCGCGCCCTGGTCAGGCGCGGGCTGCGGGAGCGGCCCGCGGTGCTGTCGGTGGGCGACCTGCGGGTCGACCCGGCGGGGCTGCGGTGCAGCAGGGGCGATGTGCTGATCGCGCTGACGCCCAAGGAGTTCGCGATCCTGCACTGCCTGGCCCGGCGCGCGGGCGAGGTGGTGCCCAAGTCCGAGCTGCTCGCCAGGGCCTGGGACTTCGCCTACGACGGCGACTCCAACGTGGTCGAGGTCTACATCAGCGCCCTGCGCCGCAAGATCGACAAGCCCTTCGGACGTACGACACTGAGCACCGTGCGCGGCGCCGGATACCGGCTGGAGGCCTGAGATGGGCGTACGCCTGCGGACGACGCTCGCCGCGACCGCCGTCGTGGCCGCCGCCCTCGCGCTGGCCGCCGTCGCGCTCTTCACCGCGCTGCACGCGAGCCTGACACACTCGGCCAACGCGCTGGCAGCGCAGGACGCCGAGCACAAGGCCGCGGTGATCCGGACGGTCGGCTCGGGGCCCGGCACCAAGGACTCCGGCGCGGCGGCGGGCCTCCCGCCGGGGCAGGGCTCGGGCGGGCCGCCCCCGCCGCCGGGGGTCCCGGCCAAGGAGGCCGGCGGCATGGTCGTCATCAGCCGGAGCGTCGACACGGGGTCGGGCACCGTCACCGTCATGGGCACGGCCTCCCTCGCCCCGGTCCGCGCCGCCATGCGCACCCTGACCGCCGTGCTGGTGCCGGGCATCCCCGCGCTGCTCGCGCTGGTCGCCTGGCTCACCTGGCTCGCCGTCGGCCGGGCGCTGCGGCCGGTCTCCGCGATCCGTGCGAAGGTCGCCGACATCACCGCCCGCGACCTGCACGAACGGGTGCCCGTACCGGCGTCGAGGGACGAGGTCGGCGCCCTGGCGCGTACCGTCAACGCCACCCTCGACCGGTTGCAGACCGCGGTCGGCGCGCACCGGCAGTTCGTCGCCGACGCCGCGCACGAGCTGCGCAGCCCGATGGCGGTGCTGCGGACCCGGCTCGAACTCGCCCGCCCCGCCGAGCGCCGGCTCGCGGCGGCCGCGCTGGACGATGTGCAGCGGCTGCAGACCCTCACCGCCGACCTGCTGCTGCTCGCCAGGCTCGACGCCCGCGAGCCGATCCGCACCCGGGAGACCGACCTGGCGCAGATCGTCGCCGAGGAGGCGGCCCGCGCCCGCCCGCGCACCGACGTCCGGGTCGCCCTGCGGCTCACCCCCGACCTGCTGGTCGACGGCTCGCCCGACCACCTGCGCCGGCTCGTGGCGAACCTGGTCGACAACGCCGTGCGCCACGCGGCGGGCTCGGTGACCGTGGCGCTCACTCGCGAGGCCGGCTCCGGGCAGGCCCGGCTGGACGTCACCGACGACGGGCCTGGCATACCGTACGAGCACCAGGCCACCGTCTTCGACCGCTTCACCCGGCTCGACCACGCCCGCACCCGCGACACCGGCGGCTCGGGCCTCGGCCTGTCCATCGCCCGCGACATCGCGCTCGCGCACCGGGCGACCCTCCAGGTCGTCCCCGGTCCGCCGCCGGGCGCCAGGCTGCGCGCGGTCTTCCCGCTGCGGACCCCGGCCCGCCGCTGACCGGCCGGAGCGCACGGCCGGCAGCGGCCCGGCGTCGCAAAAGGCCTCAGGCGGCGGCGAATTCCACCTCCGCCGCCGTCACCACCGTGCCGAAGCGCGGGAAGTCCAGGGAGACCGCGGCCCGGTGCTCGGCCGCCGTCAGACCCGACATGGCGTCCTCGGCGAAGACCAGCCGGTAGCCGAGGTCGGCGGCGGCCCGTGCGGTGGACTCCACGCCCAGGTTGGTGGCGACACCGGCCATCACGAGGGTGTCCACGCCGCGCGCCCGAAGCCGTTCGTCCAGGTCGGTGCCCTGGAAGGCGCCGACGGAGTGCTTGACGACGACGATGTCGCCGTCCTGCGCGACCCCCTCCGCCAGTCCGCTGCCGGCCGGCTGCTCCGCCGCTCCGGGGCGCTGCGCCCTGACGGCCACCACCGGGGCGCCCGCCTCGCGGAAGGCTGCCGCCAGGCCCAGCGCGGCGGCGAGCACGTCGGGGCCGGGCAGGGGCGCGAGCGGTAAGGCCACGATGCGGTCCATGAGGTCGATCATCACCAGTGCGGTGCGGTGCGGGCCGGGTCGAGGCCGGGGGCGAGCGGGGACTCGCGGGCCGGTCCCGCGCCCGCGGCTCGCCCGGCCCTCGGACCCGCGACAGGCCCGGCTCCCTGTTCGTGATCATGTGCGGTCATGAGCGGACCCTACCCGCAGGGTCCGGCCGTCCGCCGGGTGTTCACAAGGGTGCAGGTCCGCTCGCAAGCGGTCGCGGAGCGGACCGCCGGGCGATCATGTCCCGGCCCGCGGCGGGCGGCTTCCGCCATCTTGTGTCGGCGTGCGCCCCGGCCGATAGGCTGGACGGGAAGGACGATGCGGGAGGAGAGCGGACGTGGCGGAAAGCACCACAGGACAGCCGTTGGCCAACGGGAAGAAGCCGCAACTGGATCTGACGGATGCGGAGTGGCTGTCCAGCAGCCAGGGCAGCGGGGACGTGCAGATCGCCTTCGTCGAGGGCTATATCGCGATGCGGGACGGGCGGCACCCCGACGGCCCCGCGCTGATCTTCACCCCGGCCGAATGGCGTGCCTTCGTTCTCGGCGCGCGTGACGGCGAGTTCGACCTCACCTGACGGGCGTCCACCTGACGGGCTTCACCCCGAGGCCCGTCATCTGACGGCCCGTCCGCCGGGCGTACGACACGGCACGGTCGTACGCCCGACGGTTCGCGGTGGCCCGAGCCTCGGTCTTACGGCCAGTTGCCCAGCTCCGGCAGCGGACCGCCGGTCAACTGCCCCTGCGGAGCCCGCCCCGCCATCCATGCCGCCAGGTCGGTGAGCCTGCCGCCGACCGCGACGGGCTCGCCCTCGCCGAACGTCCGGTGAAGGTCCGCGTCCACCGCGGTCAGCCGCAGCTCGGTCCCGGCCGGCACCCGCACGGCCAGGAAGTCGACCAGGTGGACGCACAGCTGCGGCGGCCATCCGTCGGGGCCCGTGCCCAGCAGCGCGTCCGCGGTGTGGATCTCCAGCTCCCGCCACCAGGCCAGCCCCGCGGTCCGCACGGTGCCGTCGCGATAGGCCACCGGCCGCCGCCAGTCGTCGGGTCCCACGCCGGCCCAGGACGCCTCGGCCTCGTCCAGCGCGTCCCCGACCGCCGCGGCCAACTGCGCCGCGCCGCGGCCGTGTCCGGCCTCGATCGCCGCGTCGCGGGCCGCCCTGCCGCCGTCGTAGACCTCCACCGTCCGGCCGCGCAGCGCGTAGCGCGCCTGCCGGGCGAGGGCTCGCGCGACCCCTTCGACGTGGCTGAGCAGATGGCCGCGGGTCCAGCCCGGCAGCGCGCTCGGCGCGCGGACCGCGTCGTCGGTGAGCCCGGCGAGCAGCTCGCGCAGCCGTGTCTGGCCCCCCGCCAGCGCCGAGTTCAGGTCGAGGTCCTCCGACGGTGCCTTCTCCGTCACGGCCACAGCAGTCCCCGCTTCCATCCGTCGTCGGTGCGCGCGTATTCGACCCGGGTGTGCCGGCGGTCGCGGTCGCCCTGCCAGAATTCCACGCTGTCCGGTTGCAGCGCGTAGAGCGTCCAGCCCGGTGCGACCAGGCCGCCTTCGCGGCCGATACGGGCGGCGGCCTCGCGTACGGCCGCGTCCCTGGTGGCCAGGTCCGGCAGCGGGGCGCTCTGCAGGCCGAGCAGCGCCTCGGCGCGGGCGCCGGGGGAGCGGGCCAGGAAGTCGGCCGCGCTCGCGTCGCCGCCGCCCGCGGTGACGCGGCCCCGCACCCGCACCTGGCGGGCCAGCGGCGACCAGTAGAAGGTGAGCGCCGCCGCCGGGCGGCCGGCCAGTTCGCGCCCCTTGCGGCTGGCGGCGTCGGCGGCGAAGTGCCAGCCGTCGGGCGAGACGTCCTTCAGGATCAGCACCCGGGCCGACGGGTCGCCGTCGGTGCCGATCGTGGACAGGGTCATGGCGTGCGGCTCGCGCACCCCGGCCTCCACGGCGGCGAGCAGCCAGTCGGTGAACAGCTCCCGCGGGTCGGCCGGCAGCGTGTCGGTGTCGAAGTCCGGCAGATCGCCCGAGAAAACGTCGAGTCCGCGCAGCAGTTCGCGGAGATCGGACACAGGCACCCCCTCCCTCTTAATGGTTTGAGGTGAGCGTAGCATTAGCCCATGCACGCTGATCATCTCGCGCTGGATCTCGCCGTGACGGTCCGGCACGACGGCCACGGCGGGGTCGCCGACGACCTCGCCGACCCGGCGGGGCTGACCGGCTGGGTGCGCGCGCACGCCGACGACCTGCGCGCCGACCTGGCCGCGGGGCCGTATACGGCCGCGACCTTCACCGCGGACGCCGCCGCGCTCGCCGCGGCCGTCGAGGTGCGCACCGCGGTCCGCTCCCTCTTCGCCCGCGCGGTGCTGCCGGGCCCGCCCAGTTCCGCCGACGCCGACCGGCTGCCGCCCGCCCGCCAGGCCCTGGACCGGCTCAACGCCGCCGCGGCCCTGGTCCCCGTCACCCCGCGCCTGGACTGGCCGCAGGACGGCCCCGCCACCGCGAGCCGTACCGTCCCCGGCACACCCTCGGCCGCCGACCTGCTCGCCGCCGCGCTCGCCCGGCACGCCATCGGCTTTCTCGCCGGCCCCGACCTGGACCTGCTGCGGGCCTGCCCCGCGCCGCGCTGCGTGCGCTACTTCGTCAAGGAGCACGCCCGCCAGGAGTGGTGCAAGCCCTCCTGCGGCAACCGCGCCCGGGTCGCCCGCCACCACGCCAGGCGTCGCGGCAATTCCGGCGGCGCCGTGACGGACTGACACCGGCAGGGGTCCTGACGGCCTGGCCACGGCTCCGCCGACAGGTGCTACGGACGGTAACGGGGGCGCATCCGGGGCGCACGGGAGAACAGGCATGGCGCGTGACGCATGGGCCCTGGCCGGTCGGGCGACAGGCGTGGCAGGCTCCCCGGAGGCCGGCCGCGAGGACACCTCCGCGGGCCGCCACCCACAGCGCCGTGCCGGCCGAGTCCCCTGCCAGTGGCCGACCGGCACGGCCGTTCATGCTTACACACCGCAGCCGACGGCGTACGCTGTGGGGCCATCGGGCGGATGTTCGCCCGGCGCGGTGTGCGCCGGGTGTGCGCCGCCCGGCCGTCAGGGGGTGAACCATGCCGCAGCGCCAGACCCGCAGCCGGCGCGCGCTGCTCGAACGCGAGGCCGAACTCGTCGCCGTCGACGAGGCGCTGAGCGAGCTGAGCGGCCTGTTCCCGGACGGCACCGGGCACCCCGGCGCGCGCCGCCGGGGCGGCCTGCTCGCCTTCGCCGGGTCCGCGGGGCTCGGCAAGACCACCCTGCTCGCCGAGGTGCGCAGGCGTGCCGCCGCCCACGGCTGCACCGTGCTGTCCGCCCGCGGCGGCGACCAGGAGCAGCAGGTCGCCTTCCACGTGGCGCGGCAGCTGCTGCAACCGCAGCTCGCCGGCGCCGCGGAGGCCGAGATCAAGGCCACGCTGGGCAGTTGGTACGGCATCGTCGGCCCGGCGATCGGCCTGTGCGCCGCCGAGGGCGCCTCCCCCGACCCGCAGGGCATCCGCGACGGGCTCGACTGGGTCCTCACCCACCTCGCGGTGCAGCGCGCACCGGCCGTCCTGGTCCTGGACGACGCCCACTGGGCCGACCCGCAGTCGCTCAGCTGGCTGGCCGCCTTCGCCCCGCGCGCCGAGGACCTGGCCCTGCTCATCGTCGTCGCCTACCGGCCCGACGAACTCCCCGCGGGCGCCGAGTCCTTCCGCGGCCTGCCCGGCAGGGCGGGCCACCGCCCGATCGGCCTGGAACCGCTCACCCCGGCCGCCGTCGGCCGCCTGGTGCGCGACGCGGTCGGCGAGCACGCCGACGACGCCTTCTGCCGCGAATGCTGGGCGGTCACCGCGGGCAACCCCTTCGAGGCCGTCGAGCTGGCCGCGAAACTGCGCGACCGCGGAGTCACCCCCGACGGCACGAGCACCCACCTGCTGCGCGACCTCGCCGCCGCCGCCAAGGGCAGCGGCCTGGTCAGCCGCCTTGAGCGGCTCGGCCCCTCCACCGTCAGGCTCGCCTGGGCCGCCGCGGTCCTGGGCACCGAGGTCCCGCCGGAACTGGCCGCCGCCGTCGCCGGTCTCGGCAGCGAGGAGGCCGCCGACTGCGCCGACCGGCTCCGCGAGGCCCGCATCCTCACCCGCAGCCGCACCCTGGAATTCGCCCACCCGCTGATCGCCACCGCCGTCTACCACGCGATACCCGGCACCGTGCGGGTCGCCCTGCACGGCCAGGCCGCCTGGGCCGTCGTGGACGCCGGGCTCGGCCCGTCCGCCGCCGCCCGGCACCTGCTGGAGACCCGCCCCGAGGGCGACCCGTGGGTCGTCCACCAGCTGCGCGCCGCCGCCCGCGAGACACTGCGGGCCGGCGCCCCCGAAGCGGCCCGCAGCTACCTCGGCCGGGCACTGAGCGAACCCCCGCCGTACGAGGACCGCGCCGAGGTGCTGTACGAACTGGGCTGCGCCTCCCAGCTCCTCGAACCCTCCGTCACCGTCGACCTCCTGCGGGCCGCGCTGGAGGAGCCGATCGGCGACCCCGCGCTGCGCGACGGCATCGTCTTCCGGCTGTCGCAGTCCCTGGCGCACAGCGACCGGCTCAGCGAGGCCGCCGAGGTCGTCTCGGAGGCCGCCCGCACCGCCACCAGCGCCCGCACCCGGCTGCGGATGCAGGCCGAGCAGTTCATGTGGGACGCCTTCCGTGCCGACGAACCCGACTCGCCGGGCCGCTCCCGGCGGCTGACCCGGCTCGCCGACCGGCTCACCGGCCGCGACCGCACCGAGCGGTACATCATCGGGCTGCGCACCTGGGACGCCACCCTGCGCGGCGAGCACATCTCCACCGTGCTGCGGCACGCCGGCCGCGCCCTGGACGGCGGGCTGCCGTGGGCCGACGAGGCCTG
The DNA here is from genome assembly GCA_036015235.1 of Streptomyces sp. NBC_00433. Lineage (NCBI taxonomy): Bacteria > Bacillati > Actinomycetota > Actinomycetes > Kitasatosporales > Streptomycetaceae > Streptomyces > Streptomyces sp. NBC_00433. The sequence continues at coordinate 8,378,758 of CP107926.1, forward strand.
GGGCTTCGAGGTGCCGGCGCTCGTCGCCATGACGTACATCTACGCCGACCGGCCCGCTCGGGCCGAGGAGCTGTTCGCCACCGGGATCGCCGACTTCGAGAGGCAGGGGTGGCGCGGCGCCCACCTGTCCTTCGGGCTGCTGCTGCTCGGCTACGTCCGCTACCGGCAGGGCCGGCTCGCGGAAGCCGAGGACCTGGCCCGCGACGGGCTGCGGCTCGCCGAGCGGGTCGGGCGCGGCACCCCCGTGCAGTGGTATTCCGTCGCCGTCCTCATCGCGGTGCTGCTGGCCCGCGGCCGTACCGCGGAAGCCACCGAGCTGGCCGCCGAGTACGCCTTCCGCGAGCCTTTCCCGGCCGCCGTCACCTTCCCCGACGCCCAGGCCGTGCACGGCGAGCTGCTGCTGGCCCGCGGACTGCACCGGGAGGCCGCGGCCGAACTGTCCGCGGTCGGCCGCCGGCTCGACGCCCGCGGCATGCGCAACCCCGCCTGGTGCCCCTGGCAGCTTCACCTCGCCCTCGCCGAGTCCCACGACAACCCGCGCAGCGCCACGTACACCGCGCTCGACGCCGTCACCCGGGCGCGGCAGTACGGCGCCAGGTCCACGATCGGCCACGCGCTGCTCGTCGCGGCCGAGGTCAGCGGGGGACCCGAACGGCTGAAGCTGCTCGACGAAGCCGTCGGCCACCTCGACGCCTCCCCGCCGGCGCACCTGCTCGCCCGGGCGCTGGTCGCCCACGGCGTCTCCCTGCGCGAGGCCGGCCGGCCCGCGGAGGCCGCGAGCCGACTCCGCCGCGGCCTGGACACCGCCCTGCGGTGCGCCGCCGACGGCACCGCGGCACAGGCCTGCGCCGAACTGGCGCGGACCGCGGCCCCGGACACCGCCGCCCCCTGATCCGCGTCCACCCGCCGGTCAGCGGGTCCCCGTCACGCAGGCCAGCCCTTACCATGGCCGCATGTCCTTCCTCCGCCGCCGCAGCGCAGCCACGCCCACCGGGCCGGACTTCGACGTACTCGCGATGGACCCGGGGGACTGGCCCGGGGACCTGGGGGCCGGTCTGCTGCCGGGGCCCGACGGGCGGTGCGAGGGAATCTACCTGCGCTACGACCTCTTCGGCGGCCGCGGCCCCGCGATGCTCATCGGCAACCTGCCGGAGGGCTCGCCCGCCCGCGAGCTGAACGAGGGGCAGGTGCCCTTCGAGGTGGCGCAACTCCTCGCCGCGCTCGGCAATGACGAGCCCGCCGAGGTCACCGACATCGAGGACACCCCGGTCTGGCAGGGCGACGGCCTGCTGATCGTCCGGCGGATCAAGATCTCGGAGTCGCGGGTCGCCTGCGCGCAGTTCGACCGCAGCGACGGTGTGCAGGTGACCATCGCCACCTGGGACCGGCCGATCACCGACGACCTCTACCAGCTGCTCAAGCCGCTGCCCGCGGAGATGTTCCAGGCCGGCTGAGGCCGGCGGCGGGGCACGGCACGCGGGTCGTGGACACCGCGGCGGTGGTCCTGGCCGGCTGAGCCCCCGCGCTCAGCCCGCCGCCCCTCAGCGGGTGCCGACCGCGGCGCGTACGGCCCTGCGGGCCAGACCGCAGTCGTCGTGCAGCCTGCGCAGCAGCAGCCGCTGCTCCTCGCCGGTCTCCGCGGCACCCGGCGGCACCGGCGTGGTGGACCGCATGGTGCGCTGCACGGCCGTCTCGTACGTGCGGATCTCCCGGGTCAGCACCAGCATCAGGTTGACCAGGAAGGCGTCCCGCGCCGCCGGACCCGGTGCCTGCGCCTGCTGGCTGATCTGGCGGCGCGCCGCCTCGTCGTCGCCGAGCACCGACCACAGCACCGCCAGGTCGTAGCCGGGCAGATACCAGCCCGAGTGCTCCCAGTCGACCAGCGAGGGGCCGGCCGGCGAGAGCAGCACATTGGACAGCAGGGCGTCGCCGTGGCAGAACTGCCCCTGCGCGTGGGCCAGTCCGTGCAGCAGCTTCTGCAGGTCGCCCATGTCCCGGTCGGTGAGCAGGCCCAGCTCGTGGTAACGGCTGATCCTGGCCGGGTAGTCGATCGGAGCGTCGAAGGAACCGGGCGGCGGACGCCACATGTTGATCCGCGCGTATGCCGACAGGGCGGCGCGCACGTCGCCCCGGCTCGGCGGGTGCGAGGGGTGGCGCTGCGGCGAGACGACCCGTCCCGGCATCCGCTCCATCACCAGGACGCAGCTGTCCGGGTCGGCGGCGATCAGCCGCGGCACCCGCACCGGCGGCCTGTGCCGGACGAAGGTCCGGTAGGCCGCTATCTCGTGGCGGAAACGATCCGCCCAGGCGGGCGAGTGGTCGAGCAGGCACTTCGCCACCGCCGGCGAGCGACCCGAGGTGCCGATCAGCAGGGCCGTGCGGCCACCGCGGCGCAGCAGCTGCACAGGAGTGAACTCGGGGCAGATCCGCTGTACCGCCGCGACCGCGGTGCGGAGCTGGGCCCCCTGCGGGCCGGTCAAGTCGATTCTCCCGCTGAGCGGATGGGGGCCGCCGAGCGTCCCGCGCCGCAGTCCTGCTGCGGCGCGCGTTCTGACGGCCGGCTCCGCAGCGGCGGGGTAGGCGGGGCGGGGCGGGGCGGACACGGAGGACGATGCCGAATACATGGGAAGAAGCAGATCCCTTCACGCCTACGAGTTCAGGGGCGCCGACCCCTTCCCGGCACCGCACCCTGGGGAATGCGGCGTCGGGAAGGGGTGGCGCGTTCCTACCTGACACCCGGCGACCCCTGGCAGACCATGTGGCGAACCCTGGCGAACCCTGGCGAATAGTCGCGGGGCGATTGTCGGGGGGAATAGTGTCAACAACGCCGAGGAACCTGGGGGCTTGACGTGGGCAATGAGGCCAACACCCGACTCGCGGACCTGTTCGGCCTCACCGGCTGGTCCAAGGGCGAACTCGCGCGGCTGGTCAACCGGCAGGCGGCGGCCATGGGCCACCCGCAGCTGGCGACCGACACGTCGCGGGTCCGCCGCTGGATCGACACCGGTGAGTCGCCGCGCGAACCCGTGCCGAAAGTGCTGGCCGCGCTGTTCACCGAGCGTCTCGGCCGTGTCGTGACCATCGAGGATCTCGGGTTCGACCGGCGCCGGCAGACGGGAAGGAGACAGACCGGAGACGGCCTCCCGTGGCCGCCGGAAAGAACAGCCGCGGTCCTCACCGAATTCACGGGAATGGACCTCATGCTCAACCGACGCGGTCTGGTGGGCGCGGGCGCCGCGCTCGCCTCAGGAACCGTCATCAGCAGCGCCATGCACGAATGGCTGCACTCCGACCCGGCCCTGGCGGCCGACGCACCCAGGCTCGACCATCCGCTGTACGCCGACCAGGCCGACTACGACCGCTACGAGGCGGTCCCCGTCGGCTCCCAGGAGATCGAGTCGCTGGAGCGCTCGGTCGAGGTCTTCCGCGCCTGGGACGCCGCCCGCGGCGGCGGACTCCAGCGCAAGGCAGTCGTCGGCCAGCTCAACGAGGTGGGCGGCATGCTCTCCTACCGGCACTCGGTGCACCTGCAGCGCCGGCTGTGGGGGGTGGCGGCCAACCTGGCGGTCCTGGCCGGCTGGATGTCGCACGACATCGGGCTCGAACCCACCGCCCAGAAGTATTTCCTGATCGCCGCCCACGCGGCCCGCGAAGGCGACGACCGGCCGCGCGCCGGCGAGGCGCTGTCCAGGGCCGCCCGGCAGATGGTGCACCTCGGCAAGCCCGAGCAGGCGCTGGACCTGATGCAGCTCGCCTCGTCCGGCTCCGGCGACCGCGCACTGCCCCGCACCCGCGCGATGCTCCACACCATCGAGGCGTGGGCGCAGGCCTCGCTGGGGCGCGGCCAGGCGATGCGGCGGACCCTCGGCGAGGCCGAGGAGCTGTTCGTGTCGGACAAGGGCGACGTGCCCCCGCCGAGCTGGATGCAGAATTTCGACGAGGCCGACATGCACGGCATGCAGGCGCTGGCCTACCGCACGCTGGCCGAGCACGAACCGGCGGCCGCCGCGCAGGCCCAGCTGCACGCCAAGCAGGCGATCTCGCTGCGCACCTCGGGCCACGAGCGGTCGATGATCTTCGACTACCTGTCGCTGGCCTCGGCCTGCTTCATCGCCGACGACCCGGAGCAGGCCGACCGCTACGCCCGGATGGCGCTGCTGACCATCGGCCAGACCTCCTCGCACCGCACGTGGGACCGGCTGCGCGAGATGTACCGCCTCACCGGGCGCTACTCCGACTACACCCGGATCCAGGACCTGCGCGAGGAGATCGAGTCGACCCTGCCCGGACGGAAGAGGACGGGAGGCGCCCCGCGCTACCGCGAGGTCTGAGCCGCGCCCCTCGCGGGCCCGCGCCCGGCATCGGGCGGCCGCCGTAGGGCATGCCGCCGTCGCCGCCGAACGGGTCGGTCAGCAGCTGTCGACAGCGTGGTCGGCAGCGGCGGTCAGCGGACCTTCAGAGGATCCTGGCGATCAGGACGCAGGCGTCGTCCTCGCGGTCCGGTGTGCCGAACTCCTCCGCCACCAGCCGTACGCAGTCCTGTGCGGTCCTGGCGGCGGCGAAGAGCGGGGCCATGGCCAGCAGCCGGTGCACACCGGCCTCGGTTTCCGCCGTGCCTGTCGACGTGTCGACAAGGACGCGGCGCGGCGCCAGGCCGTCGGTGTGCAGCACCAGCAGGTCGCCGGGTGCCAGCTGCTCGCGTGCCTGGGTGTATTGCGCGCCCGAGGTGGCGCCGAGCAGGACCCCGTCCGGCGGATCGAGGGACCGCCCTGTCCCGTTGCGGAAGAGCAGCGGGGCGGGGTGGCCCGCCTGCGACCAGTGCAGCACCCGGGTGGCCGGTTCGTACCGGCAGCACAGGGCGCTGCCGAGGGCGGGCTGCGGGGAGGTGTCGAGCAGTTCGTTGAGCCAGCCCATCAGCGGGCCGGGCTGGAGGCCGGCGACGGCCATTCCGCGCAGGGCGCCCAGCAGCATCGCCATGCCGGACGTGGCGGTCACACCGTGGCCGGTGAGATCGCCGACGGTGAGTAACGAGGCCCCGTCCGGCAGCTGCATCGCGTCGTACCAGTCGCCGCCGATCAGGGCGCTGGTCGCGGACGGCAGATAGTGCGCCGCCAGGTCCATCGTGGTCGGCCCCCCGTCCAGCGGGAAGCGCTGGGCGCCGCGCCACGGCGGCAGCACGGCCTCCTGCAGCTCGACCGCCATACGCCGCTCGGTCTGCGCGATCTGCCGCTGCCGCTGCAGCGACTCCCTGGTCTCCCGCAGCGTCCGCTGGCTGCGCCGCAGGTCGCTGACGTCCCGCAGCACCGCCCACATCGACTCGGTGCCGCCGTCGGCGCCGAGCACCGGCTCGCCGACCATGTGCACGGTGCGCACGGAGCCGTCCGCGCGCACGATACGGAACTCGCCGTCGATCGGCCGCCCGTCCACCAGGCAGCCGGTCACCATCGCGGTGAGCACCGCCTGGTCCTCGGCGAACAGCCAGGACGGCAGCTCGTCCAGGGTGAGCGGGCCGTCCTCTGGGGAGCGGCCGAAGATGCGGTAGAGCTCGTCCGACCACAGCGCCCCGTCGGTGAGCAGATCCCACTGCGCGCTGCCGGCCCGGCCCAGCGCGCCCACCGCGGCCGCGTCGGGCCCGGTCGGCTGCAGCGGCACGTCGAGCAGCAGCAGCCCGCCGGAGGGCAGGTCGGCGGGGTCCAGGCCGTCCCTGAGCTGCCCGAGGTGGGTGCCCAGGTCGTCCAGCTGGTGCACGGCCAGGTCGCAGAGCGCGCGTTGCCAGCGCAGCTGCGGGTCCCCGGCGGTGTCGCTGTCCCGCAGCACCGCGTCGACCCGGGTCCTGAGCTGGCGCGCCTGGGAGATCAGCGCGTCCACCGTACCGGGGTCCGGCGGTTGCGCGGCGGTGTGATCCGCGTGCGTGGGGGACGGCATGACGCACTCCGAAGGTGTCTGCTGGCAGCTCTCGACGGCCGTGGCGGACGGGAAGGACCGGTAACGACTGTTGCACAGGGAGCGATGGGTCGTAAGGGTTTCCGCGATACCCGATCCGGTGGTGCTCGCGGCATATGCCGAGAGCCCAGCGGGTTTCCGGCCGCCGAACCGCCGCCCTCCGGCCGCCCGTGCGACGCCCGGGAGCCACCCTAGCCTCCGCGTGCGAGCAGCTCCCGAAGCGACATCGCGCCCCCGAGTCGGTAGGCTGCCGCCGCCCGCCCCCACGGGGTCCGCTCCGACCACCAGGTGTGAAATGTCCGGTGGCCGGTAAGGATGCCGGGCATCAGCAGCGGAAATCCCGTTGCCATGGAACCCCCCGCACCGGATGCTGACCTCATGTTCGACCCAGACATAGCGCCCAGCGGCACCCTTCTCGGCCTCCTCCAGCGGGGGCGCGGAGACGGTCCCCTGCATGCCCTCGCGGCGCCGCGGGCCGACGCACTCGCCGCCCTGGAGCACTGCGTGCTGCGCGACCCCCGGCTCGACTGGCGGGTCGAGTCGCGCTCCCTCTATTACGCGCGGCTCTACTCCGACCTGGAAGGCCCGCTCGACGGGATCGAACAGCACCTCTTCCACCCCGACGACCTGATCCTGGCCGACGAGCACCGCTGCGGCCTGGCCCTGTCCGTCCTCGGCCACCTGGCGGGATACGGCCGCAGGGACGCACTGCACCTGCTGCGCCGCTACGCCGCCACCGGCGGCTGCTGGGAATGGGCGCTGGACGAACTGGCCGTACGCGACGGCGAGGCCGGGCTGCGCTCGCTCGGCCCCTCCGTGGTCGCCCGCTTCCCGCGCACCCCGGAGGGCGACGCCGCCCTCGCTCGGGCGGTCCGCGAGGCCTACGAACCCCGCCCCTGGCAGCTGTGGGCCGAGGACGGCTCGCAGCCCGCCACCGCGGAAAGGGTCAGGCAGGCCACCGAACAGGTCAGCTTCGACCGCTGGCAGCGCCAGATGCGCTCGACGGGACCCACCCCGGGATGGAGCGTCGGCGCCGTCCTCGAATGGGCGCAGCAGGGCCTCGACGCCCACCCCGGCGTCGAGCGGGACCAGTCCGCCGCCCGCTGCCTGGCCGCCGTCGCCGGCCCCGAGGACCGCCCCGCGCTGCTGGACGCCGCCCGGCGCGGCCCGTCCGCCGCCCGCGCCGCCGCCCTGCGGCACCTCGGCGACCGCCGCGACCCGCGGTGCCTCGACCTGATCGAGACCGCCGCCGAGGCAGTGGACGAGCGCGTGGTGCGCGCCGCCGTCGAGTCCTTCGCGCGCATGCACGACGACGCCGCCATGGCCCGCGCCCGCGACTGGGCCGTACGCACCGACCCGCTCGGCGCCGCCGCGGCCCGGATGCTCGCCTGCCACGGCGGCCCCGGCGACGCCGACCTCGTCCTGGCCGCACTGCGCCGCACCGTCCAGTCGGGCGGCGCCGACGCGGAAGGGCTCGACCCGCTCGTCGAGGGCGTCGGACGGCTCGCCGCCTGTCGCGCCGCACCCCTGCTGCGGCACCTCTACCGCGAGACGTCCTCCTCCCAGCTGCGCGGCACCGCCGCCCGCGCCCTCGCGCTCGCCGACCCCGGCTTCGCGGCCGGCTTCGCCGTCGAGTGCCTGTGGGACTGCGAGGAGGCCACCCGCGAACTGGCCGCGCACCGCGCCACCTCCGGCGACGTCCGGGTGCTGACCCAACTGCGCCGGCTGGCCGCCGACCCCGCCGAAGAGGCCGAGGTCCAGACCGCCGTCCGCGGCCGCCTCAGCTCCGGCGGCACCTCCCGCTGACCCCCGGGGCCCGCCGCGGCGCCCGTCGCCGGCCGGCGGGCCGGGCGCCGCCCCGGAGCGCCGGACGGCACGCCCTGGGGCCGCTGGGGCGGAAGGGGGCGTTCCGTCGCGGATGTCCAGGCAGGGGGGCATGAGCGCGGTCCAACGCTCATGGGGCGTTCCCCTTCGGGAAAGATCCTCGTGGCCCTGACAACGTCCGGCGCGGCGACAACGTCCGTATGAGAGTCGCCATCGTCACCGAGTCCTTCCCACCCGACGTCAACGGAGTGGCCCACTGCGCCCTGCGCACGGCCGAACACCTCGCCCGCCGCGGCCACGAGCCGATGGTCGTCGCGCCCGCGGGCCCGCACGACCAGGACGCCGACGACCCCTGCCCCGTCGTCCGCGTCCCCTCCCTGCCGCTGCCCGGCTACCCCCAGGTGCGCGTCGCGCTGCCCGGCCGCCGCACCGCCGCCGCCATCGCCGCGCACCGCGCCGACATCGTCCACCTGGCCAGCCCGTTCGTCCTCGGGGTACGGGGCCTGGCCGCCGCCACCCGGCTGCGCATACCGGCGGTCGCCGTCTACCAGACCGACCTGGCCGGCTACGCCAAGACCTACCTGAACGCCGGCGAGGCCGCCGCCTGGCGCCGTATCCGCGCCGTCCACACCGCCGCCGCCCGCACCCTCGCCCCCTCCACCGCCTCGGCCGCCGCACTCGCCGACCAGGGCGTGCCCAGGGTCCACCTGTGGCCGCGCGGCGTCGACTCGGTCCGCTTCCACCCCGCCCGCCGCGACGAGGCGCTGCGCCGCGAACTCGCCCCGCGCGGAGAGCTGATCGTCGGATACGTCGGCCGGCTCGCCGCCGAGAAGCACGTCGAGATACTGGCCGGCACCAGCGAACTGCCCGGTGTGCGCGTCGTCGTGGTCGGCGACGGCCCCAGCGCCGCCGGGCTGCGCCAGGCGCTGCCGCGCGCGGTCTTCCTCGGCCGCAGGACCGGGGACGACCTCGCCCGCATCTACGCCTCGCTCGACGTCTTCTGCCACACCGGCCCCTTCGAGACCTTCTGCCAGACCGTCCAGGAGGCCATGGCCAGCGGCATCCCGGTGGTCGCCCCCGCCGCGGGCGGCCCCCTCGACCTGGTCGACCACGGCAGGACCGGCCTGCTCGTCCCGCCCGGCGACGACCTGGCGGTGCGGACCGCCGTCCGGCTGCTGCACGCCGACCCGCGGCTGCGCCTCCGCTACGGCGCCGCCGCCCGCGCGGCCGTCGCGGAACGCAGCTGGGAAGCCGTCGGCGACCAGCTGCTCGGCCACTACGACCAGGTCCTCGGCGAGCGAGCGGCGGCCGCCGCGTGAGCGCCGCCGGCCTGCGCATCGTCCGGGTGGCGAATTTCGTCACCCCCGTCTCCGGCGGCCTGCGCACCGCGCTGCGCCACCTCGGCGAGGGGTACGCGGCCGCCGGCCACGAACCCGTCCTGGTCATCCCCGGCCCCGAGGCGTCCGACGAGCACACCGCACAGGGCCGGGTCATCACCCTGCCGGGCCCCGAGATCCCCGGCACCGGCGGCTACCGCGTACTGGCCCGCCGCGCACCCGTCGCCGCGCTGCTCGAACGGCTCGCCCCCGACCGGCTCGAAGTCTCCGACCGCACCACCCTGCGCTGGACCGGCGAGTGGGCCAGGCGCCACCGGGTGCCCGCCGTGATGGTCTCCCACGAGAGCGCCGACGGCGTCCTCGGCACCTGGGGCCTCCCGGCGGGGGCCGCCCGCCGCACCGCCGACGCCCTCAACCGGCGTACCGCGCACGCCTACACCCGGGTCGTGTGCACGACGGCCTGGGCGGCGGCCGAATTCGAGCGGATCGGGGCACGCAACGTCGTCCGCGCCCCGCTCGGTGTCGACCTCGCCGGGCTGCACCCCGGCCACCACGACGCCTCGCTGCGGGAGAGGTACGCGCACGGCGCCGCCGTCATGCTCGTGCTGTGCTCCCGGCTCAGCCCCGAGAAGCGGCCCGACGACGCTCTCGACGCGCTGGCGCGGCTGCGCCGCACAGGGGTCGACGCCGCACTGGTCGTCGCCGGCGACGGGCCGCTGCGCACCCGGCTCACCACCCACGCCAGGGCGAACCGGCTGCCCGTGACCTTCCTCGGCCACGTCGGGCGGCGCGACGACCTCGCGGCCCTCCTGGCGACCGCCGACATCGCCCTGGCCCCCGGCCCCGTCGAGACCTTCGGGCTCGCCGCCCTCGAAGCGCTCGCCTGCGGCACGCCCGTGGTGGCCAGCGCCCGCTCCGCGCTGCCCGCGCTCATCGGCCCGGCCGGCGCGGCGGCCGGCACCCCCGAGGAGTACGCGGCCGCGATCCGCACCCTCCTCACGGTGCCGGCCCCCGTCCGCCGCGCCCGCGCCCGCCGCCGCGCCGAGCTCTACACCTGGCCGGCCGCAGTCTCCGCCTTCCTCACAGCCCACGCCCTCCCCACCCCCACCGGCTCCCCCCGATGACCCCCACCCCTCCAGTCCCGCAGGACCGGCGCCCCCAGCCCCGACGGACCGTCGCCTGCCGCCGGGGGGAGCCCCTCGGGGGCGCGGGGAGCGGCGCGACAAGCCACGACGCACCGTCGTGTGCCGCCGGGGGGAGTGTGTGCCCGGCCCCCACGGCGCGGCAGCGGCGTCGTCTGGGCAAGTGGTACCCCCTCGGGGGCGCGGGGAGCGGCGCGACAAGCCACGACGCACCGTCGTGTGCCGCCGGCGGAAGCCCCCCGGTCGCGAGGAACCGCGCGACAAGCACCACCGCGGCAAGCGCGACCGTGGGATTCGAGCCGCCGGCACGGCGCCCCGCAGGAGGGGAGGAACCCCGTGAGTGAGAACGGGGTGCGGTTCGCCGTCCTGGGGGACTCGCTCAGCGAGGGAGTCGGCGACCCCGCGCCGGGAGGCGGGTGGCGGGGCTGGGCCGCACTGCTGGCGGAGAGCCTCGCCCCGACCGCCGACCTCCTGAACCTCGCCCGCAGCGGCGCCCGCACGGGCGACGTGGCGGGCAGCCAGCTCACCGCCGCCCTGCGGCACCGCCCGCACCTCGCCTCGGTGATGGTCGGCGGCAACGACACCCTCCGCGGCGGCTTCGACGTCCACACCGTGGCAGCCGAGCTGCACACCGCCCTTGGCGCCCTGCGCGCCTCCGGCGCCCACGTGCTCACCGCGTGCCTGCCCGACCCCGGCACCGTCCTGGGCCTGCCCTGGCCCCTCGCCCGCCCGCTGGGCCGCAGGATGACCGCGCTGAACGACGCCGTCCACGCGCTGTCCGCCCACCACGGCGCCCTGCACCTCCATGCCGCCCAGCGGCCCTGGGCGACGAGCCCGGGAGCGCTCAGCGCGGACCGGCTGCATCCGAGCGAGGCCGGGCACCGGATGCTGGCGAGCGACTTCCACGCCCTGCTGGCCGGCGCGGGCCTGTCGGTCGGGCCCCCGCCGCGGCTGGACCCGGACGGGCCGCCGCCCGGCCGCGCCGCGTCGGTGTGGTGGATGGCGACGCGCGGCACGAAGTGGATCGCGGACCGGTGCACGGACCTGCTGCCCGACCTGCTGCGGCTGGCCGCCGACGAATACCGGCACGCCGCCCGCGGCACCGCGCCGCTGCTGGACCACGCCGCCCGCGAGGCGACGGTGGCGGCCCTGGAGTCACTGGGGCTGAACGCCCCACCGCCGGGGCCGCTTCACAGCACGGGCCGGCCGGACCGCAGCGCCACGAAGCGGATCCTGGTGCCGGGCGCGGACTGGGCCGCGGCGGGCAGCGACTCCTCGGGCACGACGCCGATCACCGGGTAGCCCCCGGTGGTGGGATGGTCGGCGAGGAAGACGACCGGGCGGCCGTCCGGCGGCACTTGGACGGCACCCGGCAGCATGCCCTCGCTGGGCAGCTCGCCGTCCCGCCCGGGGGCCCGGCTCAGCGCGGGGCCCTGGACGCGCAGGCCGATCCGGTTGGAGGCGGGGGAGACGGTGTAGTGCCCGGTGACCAGGGCGCGCAGGGAGCCGGGGGCGAACCAGTCGTCCCGCGGTCCGGGCAGGAACGGCAGCACCAGCTCCGCACCGGCCGAGCCGTACGGCACGACGTCCGCCGCCATGCCGCTGCCCCGGTCCGGCCCGACGGGCAGCTCGTCGCCGTCGGCGAGCGGCGCCGGGCCGAGCCCGGAGAGCAGGTCGGTGGCCCGGCTGCCCAGCGCCGCGTCGACGGCGAGCCCGCCGGCCACGGCGACGTAACTGCGCAGCCCGACCGCGGCCGCCCCGACGTCCAGCACCGCACCGCCCGGCACGACCACGGGCGCACCCCAGGCCGCGGGGCGGGCGTCGACCCGTACCGGACAGCCCGCGCCCGTGACCGCGACCACCACCGTCCGCGAGGCCCGCAGCGCGCACCCGGACACGGTCGTCTCCAGCCCGGCGGCCCGCTCGCTGTTGCCGACCAGCCGATTCGCCAACCGGTGGGCCGGCAGGTCCAACGCCCCGGACCGCGGCACCCCGAGATGCGCGAACCCGGGCCGCCCCAGGTCCTGCACGGTCGTCAGGGCCCCGGCCCTCACCACTCGCAGCACAGCCCCGCTCACCGCACACCCCCCGGCCCGTACGCACCCGGGCCCGGCAGCCCCTGAACCGCCACCGTCCCGCGCCCCGCCGGCCCGGCGGTGGTCCGGGCAGGGCCCGAGCGCGGACCTCGAAACGGCACGAACGCCGCCGCCACCGGCTCGCCGCCCGCGAGCGGAACGCCCGCCGCGGGCACCGCAATTGCCGCCGTCGCGCCGGAGACGCACCCCGGCACGTACACCCGCCGGGCCCCCGCGCCCCGCGGGCCCGCGACCCGCCTCACCGGTCCGCCAGGACGAAGCGCACCTCGGTGCCGGGGGAGAGCAGCGCGGCCGGCTCGCGGCCGGGGTCCCACAGCGGAGCGTCCGTCGTGCCGATCAGCTGCCAGCCGCCGGGTGACGACCTCGGGTAGAGGCCCGCGTAGGGGCCGGCCAGGGCCAGCGAGCCCGGCGGGACCGCGGTGCGCGGGGTCGGGCGGCGGGGGACGTGGCGGGCGGCGGGGAGGCCGGTCAGGTAGGCGAAGCCCGGGGCGAAGCCGCAGAAGGCGACGCGGAAGGGGGTCGCCGTGACGATGCCGGGCAGTTCGGCGGGGGACACCGACCACAGCGCGGCGACCTCCGCGACGTCGGGGCCGTCGAAGCGCACGGGCACCTCGCGCAGTTCGGCCCGGCCCGGCTCGACCGGGGGCACGTCCCAGCCGGACACCGCGGCGGCGAAGGCGCGGGGGTCGGTCAGGCCGGCGACCAGGACGGTGCGCGCGGCCGGCACGATCTCCCGCACCCCGGGCAATTCGCCGGCCTCGCGCCGCCGCAGCAGCTCGGCGTGCAGCGCCTGCGCACGCTCGCCGTCCTCGGTCTCGACCAGCACGGCACCGCGGCCCATGGCCAGCACCCGGCACTTCATGCGAACGCCGCCACCCGCAGCCCGGCCGCCTCAAGCGCCTGCCGCACCCGGGCGGCGAGTCGCGCGGCGCCCGGCGTGTCGCCGTGGACGCACAGCGAGCGCGCCGCGACGCCCACCCGCGTCCCGTCCGCCGCCGTCACCCCGCCGCCTGAGGCGATCCGCACCGCCCGCTCCACCACCAGGTCCGGCTCGTCCACCACCGCGCCGGGCTCGCGGCGCGGCACCAGGGTGCCCTGGGCGGTGTAGGCGCGGTCGGCGAAGGCCTCGGTCACCGCGCGGAGCCCGGCGCCGGTGGCGGCGGCCAGCAACTGCGAGCCGGGCAGGCCCAGGACGGGCAGCCGGCCGGCCAGCACGACGCCCTCGACGACGGCGGCTGCCTGCTCCGCGTCGTGCACCGCCCGGTTGTACAGCGCGCCGTGCGGTTTCACATAGGCCACGGACGCACCGGCCGCGTGCGCGAAGACCTCCAGCGCGCCGATCTGGTAGGCGACTTCGGCGGCCAGCTCCGCCGGCGGCACGTCCATCGACCGCCGCCCGAAGCCCGCCAGGTCGCGGTAGGAGACCTGCGCCCCGATCCGCACCCCGCCCGCGGCGGCCCGCTCGCACACCCGCCGCATCGTCGCGGGATCGCCCGCGTGGAAGCCGCAGGCGACATTCGCGCTGGTGACGACGGAGAGCAGCGCGTCGTCGTCGGTGAGGTGCCAGCGCCCGAAGCCCTCGCCGAGATCGGCGTTGAGGTCGACGACCTCGACGCCGGCTGTCCCGCCGTCCGCGTCCGCCATGCTGATCCGCCCGTCGTGTCCACCGGTGCCGTAGGATTCCCGTGTCCCGATCATGGCACCCCGCACCGACAACGCGTGCCCGCCCCGTGCCGATCCGTGCCGTTTCGTTCGTTGTCGGTGGCACCGCCTAATGTGTGGGGCGTGACCACCACAGTCCCGTATCCCCTGCCGGGCGCCGCCCGGCCGGCCCCGGGCCCCGCCGCCGACGAGGGCCTGGCCCGCCGGCTCAAGGCACTCGCCTGCACCGCGCCGCTGCACGACCTGGACGTCCGCAAGGCCAACCTCGCGGGCGAGTATTCGGTGTACGCGATGGCGGAGGTCGCGCTCGCCGCGATCGACCTGGTCACGCTCAACATGGACTTCGACACCGGCGCCGACCACGACCAGATAGTGGCCAGACTGCTGCCCCGGGTCGCCGCGCAGGCCCCGGGCCGCGGCCACCCGGAGCACGAGCGGGTCGCCCGCTGGGTGCTGGAGAACCTGATCAATGTCGGCAGCGCCGACCGCGGATTCCGCGCCGTCTACGGCACGTTCGCCGCGGACGGCGCCTATGTGCGGCGCGACTACGACTTCAAGTTGATCGAGGAGGTGCCGGGCCCCGGCGGCAGCGTCTACCTGCGCACCACCGACGAGGCGGTCAACGTGCTGGTGGGCGCGCTCGACACCGACGTCACCAGCGCCCAGATCGCCGCCGAGGTCAAGCTGGAGGTGCTGATCAGCCGCGGCAGGCTCGCCGACGCCCAACTCGCCGCCGAGCAGGCCCGCTACCGCACGGTCCAGTACGCCGAGACGCTGCGCCGCACCCTGGAGGCGACCCGGCGCAACGTACGGGCGGTGGACTGGCTGCGGCAGGTCCCCGACATGATCGCCGAAGCCCTCGACCACGTCGCCGACCGCTACCGCCATGAGAACGCGATCCTGACCAACATCCGCAAGGCGCGCGACGAGGCGGAGGAGCCCGAGCACAAGCGGCGCGCCGCCGAGCTGGTCGACATCGTCAAGGACTGCATCCGGCGGCACACCCAGCTGCAGTCCCGGCTGCTGGAGGCCGGGCCGCTCTTCCGTGCCGAGCAGGACCGGCAGGCCTTCGCGGCGCCGCCCGCCCGCGCGGGACTCGACCTCTACGGCCAGCTGGTCGCCCCGCTGCTGCCGCTGCCGGTGGAGCGGGCCTCGCGGGTGACCGACGCCTTCTTCGCCCGCGGCGCCGGCCTGCGCACCCCTTCCGCGGTCCGGGTCACCGACCTGGTCGACCTGCTGCTGACCCCGCCGGTCGAAAGGGACCACCTGGGCGCGGAGATGCCCGAGCCGGACCTGGTCGCCACCCCCGACGACAGCCGCTTCTCCGACGAGCAGCTGGAGTCCGCCCTCGACCTGCTCGACCTGCCGCACGACGCGCCGCGCCGGCTGTCCGGGCTGCTCGCGGAGGCCCGCCGCAGGGACCCCGATCTGCCCTACCTGGTCGCGCTGCTGGCGCTGCACTCCGCCTCGCCGCCGGTCGGCACCGCGATGCGGCAGGGCGAGCCGCAGGTGCTCTTCGCCGTGGACGACGGCACCGAGCTGGACGACCCCGACTTCGGCGGCGCCGACCTGATCCTGGGCACCGCCCGCCTCGCCGCCCGCCCCGCGGACCCGAAAGAGAGAACGACGTGAGCGACCACCGCGACGACGACGCGGAAGCCGGCGACGGCGCCCGCGAAGCCCGCAGGGACGGCGCCGCGGCCCTGACCGCCGGCGATGTCGCCGACGCCGCCCGCCTGGTCGGCTTCGGCCTCCAGCCGAAGCTGCTGCCCGCCAGGGACGCGGAATATGCCGAGCTGGTCAGACGCCACCGCGAGGACCCCGGCTTCGCCCGGATCGCCGACGCGGTCGCCGCCGGGCTCGGCCTGGTCGTGCTCGAAGTGTCGCCGCGGGCCGGCATGGCCGTCGCCGCGGGCGAGGACTCGGTCTTCGCCGTCCGCATGGGCGACTACGCCCGCAGGGCCGCCTCCGACGCCGGGGACAGGTTCCTGCACGGCCTGGCGCACCTGGCAGCCGCCGCGCTGGCCTTCCCGCGCCCCGAAGACCTCGCCGACGACGGCTACATCGGCCGGATCACCGTCAACGGGGTGGACGCCTTCGTCCGCCAGGCGTGCCGCCGGCTGGAGGAGCGCGCCGACGAGACGGGCGAGAACACCGACCCGGCCAGCGACGCGCCCGGACTCGAGGCGGCCTGGCGGGTCTACGCCCGGCGTACCGCCACCGGGGCGACCAAGGACGCCCGGCGGCTGGCCGGCTCCACCACCGGCATCATCGGCAAGGCCGTCGCCTTCCTCGTCGACTCCGGCTTCCTCCAGCGCACCGGTGACGAGTCCGGCGGCACGTACCGCACCACCGCCCGCTACCAGCTCCAGGTGCGCGACATGGCGGGCAGCGCGGCGATGGCCGAGCTGCTCGACCTCGGCGTCGTGCCGGTCACCGACGGCACCGCGAGCCTGCTGCCCGCGGCCGCCTCCGACGACGGCGCGGACCTGGTCGCCGACGCGGGCCTGCCCTTCCACGCCTCCGCCTGACCCCCCCGCCCGAGCCCACCTCCTCCACCCAGCCACGAGAGTCCGCCGCATGTACGAGCTTTCCCGACTCCGCCTCTACTCCATCGGGCCCGCCGGCGCGCGTTACGCCGACACGGTGCTCGACCTGCGGGGCGTCGGCGAACCGGTGCCGCAGCCCGCACCGGCGCAGGGCGACTTCTTCGCGGACGAGCCGGCCGGGCCGCCGCGCCGCCCCGCCCCCGCGGGAGTGCTCTTCCTGGAGAACGGCGGCGGCAAGTCCGTCTTGCTCAAGCTGATCTTCTCGGTGATGCTGCCCGGGCACCGCAACACGCTGGGCGGCGCCAGCTCCGGTGTGTTGCGCAAATTCCTGCTGGCCGAGGACTGCGGGCATGTGGCGCTGGAGTGGCAGCACACCGTCACCGGCGAGCTGGTCGTGGCCGGCAAGGTCAGCGAGTGGCGCGGCCGGCAGGTGTCGGCCGACCCGCGGAAATTCGCCGAGGCCTGGTATTCCTTCCGGCCCGGGCCCGGGATGAGCCTGGACTCGCTGCCGGTCGCCGAGTCCACGGCCGTACGCCCGCCGGTCGAGGGCGCCTCGGGGGCGCGCGGCAGGCGCCGCACCATGAAGGGCTTCAGGGACGCGCTGACCGAGGCGGGCAAGGCGTATCCGAACCTCGACGTGGTGTGGGAGGAGATCCACGACCGGTGGAACGAACACCTCGGCGACCTGGGCCTCGACCCCGAACTGTTCCGCTACCAGCGGGAGATGAACGCCGACGAGGGCGAGGCCGCGGGCCTTTTCGCGGTCAAGAAGGACTCCGACTTCACCGACCTGCTGCTGCGCGCGGTCACCGACACCCGTGACACCGACGGTCTCGCCGACCTCGTCCACGGCTTCGCGGGCAAGCTCGGCCGCCGGGCGGAGCTGACCGCGGAGCGCGACTTCACCGCGGGTTCCCTCGACCTGCTGGGACGTATCGTCGAGGGCGCCGAGGCCCGCGACCGGGCGCGTGCCGTGCACGCACAGTCCGAGCGCCGCACCCGCGCGCTGGCCAGGCGGCTGTCGGCCCGCGCGCAGCAGGAGCGCGCCAGGACCGGCGAGATCGCCCAGGACATGGCGCGGGCCGCGCACGCCGTCACCGACGCCGAGCAGGCCCGCGCGGGCAGCGCGCTGACCGCGGCCGAGATCGCCTACCGGCACGCGTCGCTGGCGCTGGCGGCGGCGGACAAGGGCGCGGCGGCGCTGCGCCGCGAGTTGGGCGACGCGCGCACCCTGCACGCCGCCTGGCAGGCCGCCGAGACCGTCCTGCGGCAGCGGGCCGCGGGGGACAGGCTGCAACGGGTCAGCGCGGCCATCCGCGAGGCCGAGCGGGACGCCGCCCCCGCGCTCGCCGCCCGCACCACGGCCGCCGCCGAGCTGGTCCGCGCGCTGCACGGCGCCGCCGCCCGCGCGGAAGGGCAGGCCGACGAGGAGGAGGAGCGCTCGGCGCGGCTCCAGGCCCGGTCGGAGACCGCGCACCGCGACGCGACCGCCGCCGCCACCGAGGCGCAGCGCGCCCGCAGCGAGACCGGGCACCTCGCGCAGCGGCTGGCCGAGGTCGAGCAGGAGACCGCCGAGGCCGTACGGTCCGGCTGGCTCGACGACTCCGCGCCCAACGCCGACCCCGCACGCGCGGCGCTCGCCGCCGCCGACGCGGAGGACTCGGCCGCCGCGCTGTTCCGCGCCGCCGCAGACACCGCCCGCACCACGGCCGCCCGCGCCCGGGACGCCGCGGCGGCCGAATCCCGCGCGGAACTGGCCGCGGCCCGCGCCGCCGACGCCCTGTCCACCGCGCAATCCGCCCTGTCCGCGTCGACGCTGTCCGCCACCTCCCTGACCACCGACCCCCGCCTCACCGCCCTCCTCAGCCTCCCCACCCCCCGCCCGGCCGCCGGTGACCAGGCCTCGGGCCCCACCGAAGCGGGCGCCTCGGGCGCCCGGCGGGCAAGCGCCCCTGACGGTCCCGCCGGCGTCGGCGAAGGCGCCGAATCGGCCCCCGACGGTCCGTCCGGCGTCCGCGCCGGCTCCCGCACGCCGGGCACCCGCCCCGGGCCCGGCGCGGGCCAGGACGGCGGGATCAGCCCCGGCAGGCTGGACGAATTCGCCGAGCCGCTGCGGGAGTTGCTCGACAGCGCCGTGGCCGCCGCCGAGCGGCAGCTGTTCGACCTGCGGACCGCCGCCGCGGACGACGCGCGGATTCTCGGGGCGCTCGGCGACGGGGGCCTGCTGCCGCCCGGGCCCGACGTGCTGGCCACCGTCGAGTATCTGGGCGAGCACGGCATTCCGGCGCTGCCCGGGTGGCGCTATCTGGCGCAGGCCGTGGACCCGGTGGACCACGCCGTGGTGCTCGCCGCCAGGCCCGAGCTGGTCGACGGGGTCGTGGTGACCGAGCCGGGGACCTACCAGCGGGCCAGGGAAGCGCTGGCGCAGGCGGCCCTGCTGCCGCGCTCCACCGTGGCCGTCGGCACCGCCGCCGCGCTGCTCGCCCCGCCGCCGTCGGCCGGCACCGAGCCGGACGTCTTCCTCGTACCGCCGAACCCGGCGATGCACGACGAATCCGCGGCGGACGGTGAGCGCCGGGCGCTGCGGGCCAGGGCGACCGCCCGCGAGGAGGAGATCAGGGCGCTCGCGGCCCGCCTCGCCCACGACCGTACGCTCGCGGCCCGGCTCGCCTCCTGGCGTGCCGCCTGCCCGCAGGGACGGCTCGCGGAACTGGCCGCGGAGGCCGCGGCCGCCAGGGAGACCGTCGAGCGCACCCGCGCGGAGCTGGCCGACGCGCGCGCCGCCCGCGCCGAGGCGGAGGCCGTCGCCGCGGAGGCCGCACAGGACAGCGACACCCGCAGGGCCGCCGCCGAGCAGGCCCGCCGCAGCGCCGACGCGCTGGCCGGGCTCGCCCACCGGCTGCGGGAGCGGGCCAACTGGCAGCGCAGGGCCCGCGAGCTGACCGCCGACGCCGCCGAGGCGGAGGCCCGCGCCGAGGCCTGCCTGGCGCAGGCCCGCGCCGCCGACGAGGACCGCAGGGCCGCCCAGCGCGCCTCGGACGACGCCCGCCGCACCGCCCGCGTCCTGCGCGCCGAGCGGGCCGAGATCGCCGGCGCCCCCGACGACGGCACGGCGGCCGCAGCGGACGGCGACAGCGCCACCTCGCTGCCCGCGCTGCGCGAGGCCTACCGCGCCGCCTCCGAGGTCTACGAGAAGGTCGGCGTCGGCGCCGACCTGCGGGCCGAGCAGGCGCGGGCGGAGAGCACCGAGAATGCCGCCCTGGTCGAGCTCGACCGGCTCACCAACAAGGTGCGCAGCCGTGCCGCCCAGCTGCTCGAAGGGCCCGACGGCTCCGACGGCCCGTCCCGGCAGGCCGCGGCGGGCCGCGCGGAAGCGCTCGTCCAGACCCTGGAGTCCCGCGCGTCCGCCGCCAGCGAGCAGCTGGGCCGGCTGCGCGGCGAGGCGGAGCGCCTCGCTCCGCCCGGCGGCGCACCGCACCACACCGAGCTGCCCGAGGCCTTGCGGCCGCGCGACGCCGACCACGCGCAGGAACTGCTCCGCGCGGCCACCACCGAGGTCGCCACCCGTAGCGAGGCCCTGGAGCAGGCCACCGCGGCCCACGCCGACCTGGTCGCCGCGCACCGGGCCGCCGAGGAAGCGGCGGGCGGCTTCGACGAGACCGCCGCGCTGCTGCGCGACCTGCTGCGGGACGGCGGGCCGCAGCAGCACCCCGACGAGGAGGAGCCGCAGCCGTATCCGGGCAGTCAGGAGGCGGCCAGGCAGGCCGCCGCCGAGGCCCGGCGCGGCCTGCGCGGCTGCGCCGCCGACCTGTCGGCCGCCGAGACGCAGCTGCGGGAGTCCGCCGACGTCCTGGTCAGGCATGCCAACGCGGTCCGCTTCGAGCAGGTCAGGACACCGGCCAGACAGCAGATCAGGGAGCTGCCCGGCGCCGCGCTGCCCGAGCACGCGGCGGCGTGGGCCGCGGCCTTCGCCCCCCGGCTGCGGGTGCTGACCGACGAGCTGGGCCAGTTGGAGCGCAACCGGGACATCATCGTGGACCGGCTGCGCGGCCTGGTGGAGTCCGCGCTGGCCACCCTGCGCTCGGCCCAGCGGCTGTCCCGGCTGCCCGAGGGCCTCGGCGAGTGGTCGGGGCAGGAATTCCTCCGGATCCGCTTCGAGGACCCCGACCAGGCGGTGCTCACCGAGCGCCTCGGCGAGGTCATCGACGAGGCCACCAGGTCGGCGCTGCGGAAGAATTCCGACCTGCGGCGGGACGGGATGTCGCTGCTGCTGCGCGGTGTCGGCGCGGCGCTCCAGCCGCGCGGTATCGCGGTGGAGATCCTCAAGCCCGACGCGGTGCTGCGCGCCGAGCGGGTCCCCGTCGGCCAGATGGGCGACGTCTTCTCCGGCGGCCAGCTGCTCACCGCCGCCATCGCGCTCTACTGCACGATGGCCGCGCTGCGGAGCAACGACCGCGGCAGGGACCGGCAGCGGCACGCGGGCACGCTCTTCCTCGACAATCCGATCGGGCGTGCGAACGCCACCTATCTGCTGGAGCTGCAACGGGCCGTGGCCGACGCGCTCGGTGTGCAGCTCATCTACACCACCGGGCTTTTCGACACGACCGCGCTGGCCGAATTCCCGCTCGTGGTCAGGCTGCGCAATGACGCGGATCTGCGGGCCGGCCTGAAATACATCAGCGTCGAGGAGCACCTCAGGCCCGGCCTCCCGGTGCCCGACCCGCAGGGCGAGCAGGTGCACGGCGAGATCACCGCCACCAGGATGTTCCGCCGCCCGCCGGAAGCGGCACCGCAGGCAGCGGCGCCACAAACCGCGCCGGACACCGGACCCGACGCCGTACCAGGGCCGGGACCAGGGCCGGGACCAGGGACGGAGGCGGGACCGAAGCCCGTACCGCAGTCCCGTCCCGCCGCCCGCTGACCCCTCACACCCCCATGTGCCGCGGTTCGTGCCGCCGGGCCGGCCGCGCCCGGGCGGCGCGGGCCGCCCGCCGCGCCCTGCGCCGCTCCCGGCGCAGGGTCCTGGCGGCGCTGCTCGGGCTGGACACCACCCCGTTGCGCTGATTCCACACCTGCCGGGTCACCCACACGTCGAGCACCGCCCAGGTGGCGACGACCGACGTCAGCACCGTGGTCAGCAGCAGCGGCGCCGACAGCCACGAGTGTCCGAGGGCGAGCACGGTGTCGGTGACCCCCTGCACCAGGGCGGCCGCGGCTGTCAGACCCGCCCGTACCGCGGCGGCCCGGACGGGGTCGGCCAACCGCGGCCTGGCGCCGGCCTCTTCCACCCAGACGGTCCGCTGTTCTAAGTCCATGAAGAGTGGCTGCCCCGAATCCTCCAGGTGCATTCCGGGGTACGTTTCGCCGCAGACCTGCCCAACCCCCCGACATACTTTCGAGTTACCGCTGAGGCGGTAGTAGGCTCACGCCGTTTAAACGAGACAGACGCCCCCTCGCGGGGGAGACGTTGGGGAGGCCATGAGCTTTCGCGGTACGACGATCCGCCGGAAGATCGTGGCGCTGCTGCTGATCCCTCTGGTGTCACTGACCTTCATCTGGGCCTTCGGCGCCATCGTGACCAGCCGTCCGCTGCTGCACCGGCCCGATGTCCAGCGGGTGCTCGACAACGTCGGCTACCCGGGCGAGGACGCGGTCCAGAGCCTCCAGCAGGAGCGCAGGGCCGCGATGATCTACGTGGCCAACACCCGGGATTCGCAGGCCAGGATCGGCTACAACAAGCAGCAGCAGGTCACCGACGCGTCGATCGCGAAGATGCGCACCCGTATCGCCGCCTCGGGCGTGCGCGGCGCGTTGCAGACCGAGGCCGGCACCCGGCTGGACACCTTCCTCAGCACCGTCGAGGGCCTCACCACGCTCCGGCAGCGCGCCGACGACGGCCGGATCAGCCGCAGCGACGTCTACGAGGCGTACAACGCGATGACCGAGCCGGCCTTCCAGCTCTTCGACTCGCTCAACCCGCACAACGACCTCACGCTGGACGCCGAGCACCACTCGGCCGTCCAGCTCGACCGGGCCCGCGACGAGGTCAGCCGCGAGGACGCGCTGATGGCCGCCGCGATCAGCACCGGGCACATCAGCGACAGCGAACTGCGGGCCTTCACCTTCGCGGTGGCCGAGCAGCGCAACTACTACGACGGCAGCCTGTGGCAGCTGTCCGACGAGGAGCGCGCGCCCTACGACACGTACTGGAAGGACGGCAACGGCAAGTCGCTGCGCTCCGCCGAGGACGCGGTGATCGCCGGCGGTGTGTCGCACGCGCCGATCGTCGCGGCCCACCTGTCCTGGCCCGGACTCGCCGCGACCACGATGGACGACCTGGGCCGGCTCGGCGCCGCCACCGACAACCAGCTCACCGACAAGCGGCCGGTCGGGACCGCCGACGTCGTGAGGGCGGCCCTGGTCATCGGCATCGGCCTGATCGCGGTGGTCTCCTCGCTGTTCGTCTCGGTACGCGTCGGCCGCGGCCTGATCAGGGACCTGACCGGGCTGCGCCGGGAGGCCCAGGAGGTCTCGGGCACCCGGCTGCCGCGGGTCATGCGGCGGCTGGCGGCAGGCGAGACGATCGACGTCGAGACCGAGGTGCCGCGGCTGGAGTACGCCGACGACGAGATCGGCCACGTCGGCAAGGCGCTCAACACCCTCCAGCGGGCCGTCGTGGAGGCCACCGTCCGGCAGAACGACCTGCGCAAGGGCGTCTCCGAGGTCTTCGTCAACCTCGCCCGCCGCAGCCAGGTGCTGCTGCACCGCCAGCTGACCCTGCTGGACGCGATGGAGCGCCGCGCCGAGGACAGTGAGGAGCTGGCCGACCTCTTCCGGCTCGACCACATGACCACCCGTATGCGCCGGCACGCCGAGGGCCTGGTCATCCTCTCCGGCGCGGCCCCGTCCCGGCAGTGGCGCAAGCCCGTGCAGCTGATGGACGTGGTCCGGGCCGCGATCGCCGAGGTCGAGGACTACGAGCGGATCGAGGTACGCCGGCTGCCGCGGCTGGCGGTCGCCGGCGCCGCGGTCGCCGACCTCACCCACCTGCTCGCCGAACTCATCGAGAACGCCGCGGTCTTCTCGCCGCCGCACACCACCGTGAAGGTGCACGGCGAGCCGGTCGCCAACGGGTTCGTGCTGGAGATCGACGACCGCGGCCTGGGCCTGACGCCCGACGCGCTGCTCGAAGCGAACCTGCGGCTCGCCGAGACACCCGAGTTCGAGCTGTCGGACACCGACCGGCTCGGCCTGTTCGTGGTCAGCCGGCTTGCCCGGCGGCACAACGTGCGGGTCTCGCTGCGGCAGTCGGCCTACGGCGGCACCACCGCGGTCGTCATGATCCCCGAGACGCTGCTCAGCGACACCGGCGAGGACACCGGCGGCACCCCGCTGCCCGGGGCCTCGCAGCCGCGCGGCCTCGACGCGGCGGGCGACACCGAGCACACGTTCCGGCAGTGGGGTCTCGAAGGCGTGGACGACATCGGCGGCGAGCGGCACAAGGAGCACGCCCCGCACCAGGAGGAGCCGCTGACCGCGGCCTTCGCCCGGGGCCTCGACGCGCTCGACGACCCGCAGGAGCCGGCCGGCGGCCCCGGTGCCGACGAGCAGGCGCCCGCGGAACCGCTGCCGCTGCCCCGCCGCCGGCCCCGTGCGGCGGCGCAGGTGCCGCGCGCCGTGACGGCCGTACCGTCGCTGCCGCGCCCGCGGCAGGAACAGCAGGAGCGGCAGGAGGCGCCCGGCGCGGCACCGGATCCGGCCGGGGACAGTGCGGACGGCGGCGTCGTGCTGCCCCGGCGGGTCAGACAGGCCAGTCTGGCACCGCAGTTGCGGGCCGAGGCGGCAGCGCGGTCCGGCTCGGCCGACAAGGAGCGTGACGGCGGCCGGGAGCGGTCCGCCGACGAGGTACGCGACCGGATGTCCGCGATCCAGCGCGGCTGGCAGCGCGGCCGGCAGGCGGCGGAGGCCGAGCCGGAAGGCGCGGCCGCACCCGACGACGACCCATCGACGACAGCACCGAGAACGACACCTGAGGGGAACGGTCGATGACTGCAGCATCGAGCCCGACACGTGAGCTGAGCTGGCTCCTGGACGACCTGGTCACGCGGGTCGCCAGTATCCGCAAGGCTCTGGTGCTGTCCGGGGACGGCCTGGCCACCGGCGCATCGGACGGCCTGACGCGAGAGGACTCGGAGCACCTGGCGGCGGTCGCCTCCGGTTTCCACAGCCTGGCCAAGGGCGTCGGCAGGCACTTCGACGCCGGCCAGGTGCGGCAGACCATCGTCGAACTGGACGACGCGTTCCTGTTCGTCACGGCGGCCGGCGACGGCAGCTGCCTCGCGGTGCTGGCCGACGCGGACTCCGACGTCGGGCAGGTGGCATACGAGATGGCCCTGCTGGTCAAGCGGGTGGGGGTCCATCTGGCCGCCGCTCCTCGGCACGGCGGCGGCACAGCACTGAGCGGCTGAGGGCCGCCGAGCGGACATGGGGTGACAGGGTGTTATGACGTCTGAATCGGACCGCTGGTACGACGACGCGGCAGGGCCGGTGGTACGGCCCTACGCGATGACACGTGGGCGTACGAGCCACGCGGCCGAGGCGAAGCTCGATCTGATCGCCCTGGTGATGGCACGGGACGAGGACGCCGACGCGGGTGTCGACGAGGACCGGACCCTGTCGCCGGAGCATCTCGACATCGTCGAGCACTGCCGGGTGCAGTCGGTGTCGGTGGCGGAGATCGCCGCCGACCTCGATCTGCCCGTCGGCGTCGTCCGGGTGCTCATCGGCGACCTGCTGGAGGCCGGGCACGTCCTGGTCCACCAGCCGGTGCCGCCGGCCGAACTGCCCGACGAGAGCATTCTGCGCGAGGTCATCAACGGCCTGCGGGCGCTCTAGCGCCCGTTAGGCTGCGGGTACACCCGTGCGACCACCCGAAGTCCGCACCTTCGCAGGGAAGTAGAAGACACATGGCCATCGCCCACGCCGACCGCCGTCGCCAGCCGTCGGCCGCGGAGCCGGTCGCGCTCAAGCTGCTGGTCGCCGGCGGCTTCGGGGTCGGCAAGACGACCCTGGTCGGCACGGTCAGCGAGATCAGGCCGCTGCGGACCGAGGAGGCGCTGAGCGAGGCCGGCCGGCCGGTCGACAACCTCGCGGGTGTGGAGGGCAAGCACACCACCACCGTGGCGATGGACTTCGGCCGGATCACGCTGCGCGAGGACCTGGTGCTCTACCTGTTCGGGACACCCGGGCAGGACCGGTTCTGGTTCCTGTGGGACGAGCTGGCACAGGGCGCGCTGGGCGCGGTGGTGCTGGCCGACACCCGGCGGCTGGAGGACTGCTTCGCGGCCGTCGACTACTTCGAGCGGCGCGGCATCCCCTTCACGGTCGCGGTGAACTGCTTCGACGGCGCCCAGCTGCACGCCCCGACCGTCGTCACCGAGGCGCTCGACCTCGACCCGGGGGTGCCGGTGGTGCTGTGCGACGCGCGGGAGCGCGAGTCGGCCAAGCAGGTGCTCATCACGGTGGTCGAGCACGCGGCGGCGGTGGCGGCCCGCCGCCGCGCGCCCGCCGCCACCTGAGGCCCCCGGCCGTCCCGCCCGCCCTGGCCCGCCGTCACCTGCGGCGGCCGGCGGGCACCTGCGGCTCGTCGTCCAGCCATCCGAAGCTGCGCTCCACGGCCTTCTTCCAGCGCCGGTATTCGCGGGTGCGCACCGCATCCGGCATGGCCGGCTTCCAGCGGGTGTCCTCCCGCCAGTGTGCCCGCAGCGCGTCGGGGCCGTCCCACACGCCGGTGGCGAGGCCGGCCGCGTAGGCGGCGCCGAGGCTGGTGGTCTCGGCGACCACCGGCCGGATCACCGGCACACCCAGCACATCGGCCTGGTGCTGCATCAGCAGCCTGTTGACGGTCATGCCGCCGTCCACCCGCAGCGCGCCGATCCGCACCCCCGAGTCGCGCTGCATGGCGTCGACCACCTCGCGGGTCTGCCAGCTGGTCGCTTCGAGGACCGCCCTGGCCAGATGCGCCTTGGTGACGTACGCGGTCAGGCCGGTGACCACGCCGCGCGCGTCGGACCGCCAGTAGGGCGCGAAGAGGCCGGAGAAGGCGGGTACGAAGTAGGCGCCGCCGTTGTCGGGGACGCTCGCGGCCAGCGGCTCGATCTCCTCCACGGTGCGGATCACGCCGAGCCGGTCGCGCAGCCACTCCACCAGCGCGCCGGTGATCGCGATGGAGCCCTCCAGGCAGTACACCGGCCGCTCGCCGCCCAGCTGGTGGGCGACGGTGGTGAGCAGGCCGCTGGCGGACGGCACCGGCCGGCCGCCGGTGTTGAGCAGCAGGAAGCTGCCGGGGCCGTAGGTGTTCTTGGCCTCGCCGAGGTCGAAGCAGGTCTGCCCGAACAGCGCGGCCTGCTGGTCGCCGAGGGCGGCGGCCACCGGCACTCCGGCGAGCCGTCCGACGGCGCGGCCGTAGACCTCGGCGGAGGGGCGGATACGCGGCAGCAGGGCCTCGGGGATGTCCATCGCGGCCAGGATCGCCGGGTCCCAGTCCAGGGTGTGCAGGTCCATGAGCAGGGTGCGTGAGGCGTTGCTGACGTCGGTGACGTGGACACCGCCCGAGGTGCCGCCGGTGAGGTTCCAGATCAGCCAGGAGTCGATGGTGCCGAAGGCGATCTCGCCGTGCTCGGCCCGGTGCCGCAGCCCCGGCACATGGTCGAGCAGCCAGGCGATCTTCGGCCCGGAGAAGTAGGGGGCCAGCGGCAGCCCCGTGGTGTCGCGGAAGCGGTCCTGCCCGTAGGTGCCGCCCAGTTCCGTGCACAGCGCGGCGGTGCGGGTGTCCTGCCAGACGATGGCATTGTGCACCGGGCGGCCGGTGGAGCGGTCCCACAGCACCACCGTCTCGCGCTGGTTGGCGATGCCGAGTGCGGTCAGCTGGTCGGGGCGCAGCCCGGCCCTGGCCAGCGCGCCCGAGGCCACGGCCTGGACCTTCGCCCAGATCTCGGTGGCGTCCTGCTCGATCCAGCCGGGCCTGGGCAGGATCTGCCGGTGCTCTCGCCGGTCGGAGGCGACGACCTGGCCCGCCGCGTCGAAGATCAGGCAGCGGGTGGAGGTGGTGCCCTGGTCGATCGCGGCCACATGGGTCGGGACGGTCTGGCTCATGTCACGCTCCCTTGCCCGGTCGGGTGACGACCGTAGGGGAATGGGCGCGCGCGGACGACCGGTGTGCGCAGCCCCCCTCCCGCCGACCGGCGTCGCACTGCCGGAAGTGTTGCCCGGCGGTGACGGAGCGTCAAGCGGTCGTGCGCCGCGGAATGTTCCGGCCGATCCCGTGGACGCTGCCGTACCCTCGTGGTACGTTCTTCTCGTAGCGAGAAATACTCAAAGTGAGAATGAAGCGCGACGGGAGGAGCGGCGGCCATGACGGAGCCCGAGGGCACACAGGCGGAGCGGGACTTCCTGGCCGGCTACGACCCGCGCGCCTTCGACCCGATCGCGGTCACCGTGGACGTGGTCGCGCTGACGCTGCGCGCGGGGCGGCTGCACGTGCTCGCCGTCGAGCGCGGCGGGCCGCCCTTCGCCGGCCGCTGGGCGCTGCCCGGCGGCTTCGTGCGGGCCGGCCGCGAATCGCTCGACGAGGCGGCGGCCCGCGAACTGGCCGAGGAGACCGGTCTGGACGCCGCCGCGCTGGACCGGGTCCACCTCGAACAGCTCGGCTCGTACGGCAGCCCGCAGCGCGACCCGCGGATGCACGTCGTCTCGGTGGCCTACCTGGCCTTCGCGCCCGGACTGCCCGACGCGCGGGCGGGCGGCGACGCGGCGGGCGCCGGCTGGCTGCCGGTCGAAGCAATATCACCGGCGGGGCAACCGGACCAGGCACGTCCGCGTCCCTTCGAGCAGGGTCGGCGGTCCGGAACCTACGGGGGTGGTACCGGCCGCCGGCCCGGATCCGGCGATGCGGGCGGCCTGGCCTTCGACCACGGCCTCATCCTCGCCGACGGCCTGGAGCGGGCCAGGGCGAAGATCGAGTACACCCCGCTGGCCACCGCCTTCCTCGGCGAGACCTTCACCGTCACCGAGCTGCGCGAGGTCTACGAGACGGTGTGGGGCGCGGAGCTGCACGCCGGGAATTTCCACCGCAAGGTGCTGTCAGTGCCCGGCTTCGTGGAGTCCACCGGCGAGACGGACTCCCGCCCCGGCAGCCGCGGCGGACCGCGCGCCCGCCTCTACCGTGCCGGGGACGCCCGGCTGCTGCACCCGGCGCTGCTGCGCCCCGACCGCGAGGCGGGGGTGCGATGAGCAGGGCCGAGCCCCGCCCGGCCGGCGCCGGCACCCGCGCCGCCGGCCCCGCCGACTTCGACGCCGCCCTCGCCGCCCTGGCCGACGGCTTCCCCGCCGACCCGGCCGAAGCCGCCGGGCACTACCGCCGCCTCGCCCTGCTGCTGCACCCCGACACGGCGCCGGCGGCCCGCACCGACCGGGCGGCCGCGGCCTTCGCCCGGCTCACCGCAGCCTGGCAGGCCCGGCACGGGACCCTCACGTCACCGCGGCACGGCTACGTCCTCGGCCCGGTGCTCGCCGAGGGCGACCTCGCCACCGTCCGCACCGCCCGCTACGGCGACCGCCGCCAGGCCGTCGTCAAGATCCCCCGCGAACCGCGGGACAACGACCTGATGGAGCACGAGGCCGACGTGCTGACCCGGCTGCGCACGGTCGGAGAGGCACGGCACCGCGCCTACGCGCCGACTCTGGTCGAGAGCTTCCGGCAGCGCCGGGACGACGGCACCGAGCGGGTGGTGAACGCGTTCGCGCCGCTCACCGGCTTCCACACCCTCGCCGAGGTCGCCGCCGCCCACCCCGGCGGGCTCGACCCGAGGGACGCCGCCTGGATGTGGCGCCGGCTGCTGACCGCGCTCGGCTGGGCGCACCGCGCCCGGCTGGTCCACGGCGCGGTCTTCCCCGAGCACGTGCTGATCCACCCCGGCATGCACGGCCTGGTGCTCGTCGACTGGTGCTACGCCACCGCGACCGGCACCGACCTGCCCGTCCTGCTGCCCCGGCACGCCGGCAGCTACCCGGCCGAGGCCCTGGCGCACCTGCCGGCGGGGCCGGCCACCGACATCCACCTCGCCGCGCTGTGCGTCGCGCAGCTGATCGGCGACCGGACACCGGCGCCGATGCGCGCCTTCCTGCGCGGCTGCACCCTGCCCGAGCAGCACCGGCGCCCGCAGGACGCCTGGCAACTGCTCGCCGAACTGGACGACCTGCTGGACCGGCTCTACGGGCCGCGCACCTTCCGGCCGTTCACGATGCCGGCCGCGCCACCGGCCTGACCGGCCCGGGAACCACACCACCACCAAGGGGGACGACCATGGGCAGCGGAAGCTGGTCCACCAACGTCTACGACGCCGCCGCGCGCTACCGCGCCGCCTCAGGCACCGACGCCTTCGCCTACAGCGACCACGTCAGGCACTCCGCGCCCCGGCACACCTGGCGCGCCCACCAGAGCCTCGACCCGCACGGCCTGACCCTCCGGGAGAGCCGCGACTCCGACGAGCACCCCGACTCCCTGGCCATCGCGGTCCTCTTCGACGTCACCGGCTCCATGGGCGGCGTCCCGCGCACCCTGCAGACCAAACTGCCCGACCTGTTCGGCCTGCTGCTGCGCAAGGGCTACGTCCGCGACCCGCAGATCCTCTTCGGCGCGGTCGGCGACGCCACCTGCGACCGGGTCCCGCTCCAGCTCGGCCAGTTCGAGTCCGACAACCGGATGGACGACGACCTCGGCAACATCCTGCTGGAGGGCGGGGGCGGCGGCCAGATGACCGAGTCCTACGAACTCGCGCTCTACGCCATGGCCCGGCACACCGCACTGGACTGCCACGAGAAGCGCGGCCGGCGCGGCTACCTCTTCCTCATCGGCGACGAGATGCCCTACGGCAAGGTCAAGGCCCGCGAGGTGCGCGACGTCCTCGGCGAGAAGATCCGGCACGACATCCCCGTCCAGGACATCCTCGCCGAGCTGAAGCGCAGATTCCACGTCCACTACATCCTCCCCGCCGGCGCCTCCTACGCCGGCAACACCGAAGTCCTCACCCTGTGGCGCCGGTTGCTCGGCCAGAACGTGATCGAGCTGGACGACCTCGACGCGGTCTGCGAGACCATCGCGCTGACCGTGGGCCTCGGCGAGGAGGCCATCGACCTGGCCACCGGCCTCGCCGACCTGGCCGACGTCGGCTCCAGCGCGGTGGACACCGTGGCACGGGCGCTGTCGGGCCGGTGATGGACGGCACCCCGGCCACCGGCGGGCCGCGGCACACCGTCGTGGTGGACCTCGGCTTCGGCGACGCGGGCAAGGGCGCCACCGTCGACCGGCTCTGCCGGTCCGGCGGTGTCGCCGCCGTCGTCCGCTACAACGGCGGCGCGCAGGCCGCGCACAATGTCGTCACCTCCGACGGCCGCCACCACACCTTCGCCCAGTTCGGCTCCGGCACCCTGCGCGGGGTGCCCACCCAGCTGTCCCGTTTCACCGCGGTGGACCCGCTCGCGCTGGCCGCCGAGGCGGACCACCTGCGCGCCCTGGGCGTGCCCGACCCCTACGCCCTGATCGGCGTCGACCGGGACGCGCCACTGACCACGCCCTACCACGCGGCGGCCAACCGGCTGCGGGAGCAGGCCAGGGGCGAGGCCCGGCACGGCTCGTGCGGGATGGGGGTGGGGGAGACCGCCCGCTACGGGCTGGCCCACCCCGGCGAGGCGCCGACCGCCGGGGACTGCGTGTCACGCCCCCGGCTGCTGCGCCGGCTGCGGCTGCTGCGTGACCGGCTCACCGACGAGCTGGGCCCGCTGGCCGCACCGCCGGTGGAGGCCTGCGCCGAGGCGTACGCGGCCTTCGCCCGTACCGTACGGCTCACCGACAGGACCCGGCTGGCCGAACTGGCCGCGCGCGGGCCGCTGGTCTTCGAGGGCGCCCAAGGGGTCCTGCTCGACGAGTGGCACGGCTTCCACCCCTTCACCACCTGGTCGACCACCACCTTCGCGCACGCCGAGACGCTGCTGGCCGAGGCGGGAGCGGCGGGCGAGGGGCTGCGGCTCGGCGTGGTGCGGACGTACACCACCCGGCACGGCCCGGGGCCGCTGGTCACCGAGGACCCCGAGCTGTCCGCGCTGCTGCCGGAGCCGCACAACGGCCACGGCCGCTGGCAGGGCGCCTTCCGCGTCGGCCACTTCGACGCGGTCGCGCACACCTACGCCGCCGAGGTCTGCGGGGGAGTGGACGCGCTGGCCGTCACCCACCTGGACGCGCCCCGCCGGTGCCGTGGCCTGCGGATCTGCCGCGCCTACGGCATCGACGGCGCCCTGGTCGAACGCCTGCCGCCCGGGGCGCCCGGCGACCTGGTGCGGCAGGCGGAGCTGACCGGGCGGATGCTGCGCGCGGCGCCCGCCCTGTGGGACACCCCGGGCAGCGACCCGCGCCACTGGAGCGAGGCGATCGGGTCACTGCTCGGGGCGCCGGTACTGCTGGAGTCCTCAGGGCCGGCCCGTCAGCGGATCAGGGAGCCGCGGTCTATCGGGAAGTCGAAGTACGTGTCGGGGAAGGTCTCGGAATCGAGCGTGTAGTGCCACCACTCCTCGGGCAGATTGGTGAAGCCCTGCGCCTGCATGGCGTTCATCAGCAGCATGCGGTTGGCGTGCTGCACGCCCTGGATCCGCGGGTCCAGGGTGTGGGCCAGGGTGTCGAAGCAGTCGTAACCGGTGCCCATGTCCAGCGAGTTGTCGGGGAAGCGCTGGTCCTTCGGCCCGTAGCACGGCGCCAGCGGCTCACCGGGCCGGTAGGGGCGGGTTGGCCTGGCCGGCAGCGGGACGATCGTCAGGTCCATGGTGCTGCCGCGGCTGTGCCCGGATTTCGCGGCGATGTAACCGTCCTCGAACAAACGGGTCTTGTCGACCTGCGGGTAGAACTCCGCCTTCATCTTCGTGTCGTCCAGGTCCTCCGCCCAGGTGACGAAGCTGTCGACGGCCCGCTGCGGCCGGTAGCAGTCGTAGACCTTGAGGGTGTAGCCGCTGCGCAGCAGCCGCACCTGCGCCCGGTGCAGCCCCTCGGCGGCGGCCCTGGTCAGGATGCACATCGGCTTGCGGTACCCGTCGATGGGCGCGCCGGTGAAGTTGTGCGGGGTGTAGTAGCGGATCTCCTGGACGATCGTCGGGTCCACGTCCCGCAGCGCGACGAACTGCGCGGGCGCCTTGGGCTCCGGAGGCGCGGGATGCCCGGCGTGCGCCTGCGCCGGGCCGCCCGCGGCGACCGCGACCAGTGTGGCGACAGCGGGGACGAGTGCTCGCAGTAAAGAGCTGAGTTTCGGCATGTCCCTGGCCTATCAGGTCCCGGGGGTGCCGCGACAGATGATCGGATACAGTCCGGGCGTGTCCGCTGCCGTTCCAGAGCCCCAGACGACGCCCCCCGTGCGCGATGCGCACTGCTCCGCGTGCGGTTCGCGCTACCCGGCCGACGCCGGCTGGCCGCGCCGCTGCCCGGCCTGCGGCACCGTCGCCTACCGCAACCCGCTGCCGGTCGCCGTCGCCCTGCTGCCGGTCCGCGGCCCGCGGGGCACCGGTCTGGTCGTCATCCGCCGCGCGATCGAGCCCAGCCGCGGGCGCCTCGCGCTGCCCGGCGGCTTCATCGACCACGGCGAGAGCTGGGAGCACGCCGTCACCCGCGAGCTGTCGGAGGAGACCGGCATCACCGCGGACGCCTCCGACGTCGTGCTCGCCGACGCCCTCACCGACGAGGCCGGCGGCTATCTGCTGCTGTTCGGACTGCTGCCGCAGCGCGACGCGGGCGAACTGCCGCCCTCGGTGGCCACCGACGAGACCGAGGGCCACCAGATCCTCACCGCACCGCAGGAGTTGGGCTTCCCGCTGCACACCCGGGCGGTCCGCCGCTGGTTCGCCGGCGGCTACGACCCGGCGCCGCGCACCCGTACGGTGTAGGCGGGCGCCGCCCCGCCGTCCCGCTCGACGGCGACGGCGCCGTCCTCCCACCGCGACACGAAGCGCTCCATCCGCGGCTTGCCCCACCCCTCGGGGTCGCCGCCGAAGACCACACCGCCGCCCGTACGCCCCTGCTGCGGAGCCCACACCTCCAGCTCCGTCGCGCCGTCCGCGCCCGCGACCGGCAGCACCGCGCCCGCCCTGGCCAGCACCGGTATCCGGCCGAGCGGCGCGTCGAGCAGCACCTGGGCGCGCCCGCGGTGCGGCTCCCCGGTCGCGGTGTCGTACCACAGCCCGCGCGGCAGCCGTACGGCCCTGGTCGTCGCGCCCGGCTCCAACACCGGTGCGACCAGCAGCGAATCGCCCAGCAGGAAGGCGTCACCGCACTCCCGCAGCGCCCGGTCGCCGGGCGAGTTCCACCACAGGGGACGCACGTACGGCGCCCCGGTGCGGTGCGCGACATGCGCGAGGGTGTCCAGATACGGCATCAGCCTGGCCCGTCCGGCCAGCGCCGCCCTGGCGTGGTCGAGCACCCGCGGGCCGAACTCCCACGGCTCCCGGCGCCCGGCGTCGATCGCCGAGTGCGTGCGGAAGAAGGGCAGATACGCGCCCAGCTGGAACCAGCGCAGATACAGCTCCGGCGACGGCGACCCGGTGAAACCGCCCACGTCGGGACCCGAGAAGGGCACCCCGCACAGGCCGAGGCCCAGCACCAGCGCCAGCGACGCCCGCAGCCCCGTCCAGCCGGTCGCCACATCGCCCGACCACGTGCCGCCGTAGCGCTGCATGCCCGCCCAGCCCGACCGGGAGAAGAGGAACGGGCGCTGCTCGGGCCGCAGTTCGCACAGGCCCTCGTATCCGGCGCGGGCCATCGCCAGCCCGTAGACGTTGTGCGCCTCGCGGTGGTCGCCGCCCCGGCCGTCCAGCGCGTGCCGGGCCGAGCGCGGCAGGGTGGCGTCACCGAAAGCGGCGAAGGACACCGGCTCGTTCATGTCGTGCCACACCCCCGCGAAGCCCTGTGCGAGCCGCTCGGCGTACAGCCCGCCCCACCACCTGCGTGCCCGGGGGTCGGTGAAGTCGGGGAAGACCGACTCGCCCGGCCACACCACGCCCCGCACCTCCTGGCCGCGCGCGTCCCGTACGAAAGCGCCCGCCGCAAGGCCCCCCTCGTAGACCGCGAGCCCCGGCTCGGCCTTCACCGCGGGGTCCACGATCGACACCAGCCGCACCCCCTGCCCGGCCAGCTCCCGCGCCAGGCCCGGCAGGTCGGGGAAGCGCCTCCGGTCGGCGGTGAAGACCCGGTGCCCGTCGAAGTGGTCGATGTCCAGGTGCAGCGCCGACAGCGGCAGCCCGCGCTCGCGGTAGCCGGCGACGACCCTGCGCACCTCCTGCTCGCTGCCGAAGCCCCACCGCGAGTGGTGCGGGCCGAGCGCCCAGCGCGGCGGCACCGCGGGCCGCCCGGTCAGCGCGGTCCAGCCGGCCATCACCCGGGACGGCGTACCGGTGATCACCCAGTAGCGCAGCGGGCCGCCGTCCATCCGCACCTCGCAGCCGCCCCGCCGGTCGTGGCCGGAGCCCGCGCCCTCCTCGCCGTCGCGCAGGGTGATCCTGCCGTCCCAGGTGTTGTCGTGGAAGACCAGGTGGCAGCCCGCGTCGGCGACCACCATCTGCACCGGCATCGTGATGTACAGCGGGTCGTCGCCGGGCTCGAAGGAGCCGCCCGGGTCGGTGTTCCACAGCCGGTAGGTGCCCGCGGCCAGCCGCGGTCCCGCGGCCCGGCCGCCCAGACCGTAGACCCGCGCGTCGGCCGGCGTCTCCGAGCGCTGCACCCAGCGCGCCAGGCCCCGCTCCTGCTGCGCGCCGACCGGGTCCCACCAGCGCGGCGGCAGCTCGCGGCGCAGCAGCCGGCCGCCGGGGGTGCGGATCTCCACCGCGCCGTGCCGCGAGATCCGCACCGTCACGCGCTCGGAGACCACACGCCAGCCGTCCGGGTCGGGTTCGAGCACCGCCCGCTCGTCGGCCTCCGGGCAGCCGCCGGCCGGCCGTTCGCGCGGCGAGCCCCACTTCGGGGTGCCCGCCACCGCGTACGACGGCTCGGGCTCCGCGCCGTCCCAGCCGCAGAAGACGGCGCCGCCGACCCCGACCCGCACCCGCAGTGCCGACCGGGCGAAGCGGACGGTGCCGCCGCCCGGCATCGGCTCGGCGTCCAGCGCCGCCCCCGGCACCCGCGCCCGCTCCGCGCCGGGCCCCGGCAGGTCGCGCGCGTCGATGCGCCGGCGGCGCCACGCCGACCTGGCAGAACGCCAACCCTGGGCGGAACCCGCCATCCGTACCGACCGCAGCAGGTCCCGAGCATCCATGGCCCCCAGCTTCTCACCGCCCACGCGCGCCACGCCGATCGTTCAGCCGGTGTTCACCTTCAGGTGCGGCCGTGCGGCCCACATATCCGGCGCCGCCTACCTGTGGGTAGCCGCCCTGGCGCGGTGGCCGCTCTCATGGCATCGTCCTGACCAGCCGTGCCGTGGACCGTTCTGGAGCCGCCCCATGACCAGCAAGACCGAAGCCGACCGAGCGCCGGAAGCCCTGTGGACCCCGGGCCCCGAACGCGTCGCCCGGGCGTCGGTGACCCGCTTCCAGCGCTGGGCGCACGAGCGGCACGGCGCCCCCGCCGTGCTGCCCGACGATCCGCAGGGCGGCTACGCGGCACTGCACGCGTGGTCGGTGCGCGAGGCCGGCACCTTCTGGCGGGCGCTCACCGAGTGGTACGACGTGCGCTTCGGCACCCCCTCCGACACCGTCCTGGCCGACGCCTCGATGCCCGGCGCCCGCTGGTTCCCCGGCGCGACCGTCAACTACGCCGAGCACGCGCTGCGGCCGGCCCTGGACGCCGCACGCGCCGACCTGCCCGCGGTGCTCCACGTCGACGAGCGCATGGAGACCGGCATCCTCAGCTGGGCCGAGCTGTCCCGGCAGGTCGCCTCGCTCGCCGCGGCGCTGCGCCGGCTCGGCGTGGCCCCCGGCGACCGGGTCAGCGGCTACCTGCCGAACATCCCGCAGGCCGCGGTCGCGCTGCTCGCCACCGCCGCGGTGGGCGGCGTGTGGACCTCCTGCGCCCCCGACTTCGGCGCCCGCAGCGTCCTGGACCGCTTCCAGCAGGTCGAACCCGTCGTCCTGTTCACCGTCGACGGCTACCGCTACGGCGGCAAGGAGCACGACAGGACCGGCGTCGTCGCCGAGACCAGGGCCGCCCTGCCGTCGCTGCGCGCGACCGTGCACATCCCGCTGCTGGGCACCCCGGCGCCCGAAGGCGCCCTGGAATGGCGGGACCTGGTGGCCGACGACCCGCGACCGGCCTACGAGCAGGTGCCCTTCGACCACCCGCTGTGGGTGCTGTACTCGTCGGGCACCACCGGACTGCCGAAGGCGATCGTCCAGTCCCAGGGCGGCATCCTGCTCGAACACCTCAAGCAGACCGGACTGCACCTCGACCTCGGCCCCGACGACCGCTTCTTCTGGTACACCTCCACCGGCTGGATGATGTGGAATTTCCTGGTGTCCGGGCTGCTGGTCGGCGCGACCGTGGTCCTCTACGACGGCAGCCCCGGCTACCCCGCGATCGAGGCGCAGTGGCGGGTCGCCGAGCAGACCGGCACCACCGTCTTCGGCACCTCGGCCGCGTATGTCATCGCCTGCCGCAAGGCCGAGGTGCACCCGGGACGCGACTTCGACCTGTCGCGGGTCAGCTGTGTCGCCACCACCGGCTCACCGCTGCCGCCCGACGGCTTCCGCTGGCTGCACGACGAGATCGCGGAGGACCTCTGGATCGCCTCGGTCAGCGGCGGCACCGATGTGTGCAGCTGCTTCGCCGGCGGTGTGCCGACGCTGCCGGTTCACGTCGGCGAGCTGCAGGCCCCGTGCCTGGGCACCGACCTCCAGGCGTGGGACGCCCAGGGCAGGCCGGTGGTGGACGAGGTCGGCGAGCTGGTGGTCACCAACCCGATGCCCTCGATGCCGGTGCGCTTCTGGAACGACCCGGACGGCGCCCGCTACCGCGACAGCTACTTCGACATGTTCCCCGGCGTGTGGCGGCACGGCGACTGGATCACCCTCACCTCGCGCGGCACCGTGGTCATCCACGGACGCTCCGACTCCACGCTCAACCGGCAGGGCGTGCGCATGGGTTCCGCCGACATCTACGAGGTCGTCGAGCGCCTCCCGGAGATCCGCGAGTCACTGGTCATCGGTATCGAGGAGCCGGACGGCGGCTACTGGATGCCGCTGTTCGTCCAGCTCGCGGAGGGCGAGGAGCTGACCGACGAGCTGCGCGGCCGGGTCAACGGCGCGATCCGCGCCCAGCTGTCGCCGCGCCACGTGCCCGACGAGATCATCGCGGTGCCCGGCGTCCCGCACACCCTCACCGGCAAGCGGATCGAGGTCCCGGTCAAGCGGCTGCTCCAGGGCGCGGAGCTGGACAAGGCCGTCAATCCCGGCTCGGTGGACGATCTCGACGTGCTGCGCCACTACGAGCGGCTGGGCGCGGAACGCGCCGCAGGCCGCTCGTAGCGGCGTCCCCGTGGGAGGGTCAGCCCTTGTAGCCGGCGAAGATCTTCGAGAAGTCGTAGGGCGCCTGCGCGACGTTGGTGCACTTGTACAGCGCCCCGTTGCAGGCGTTGGCGTCCCTGCCCTCCTCCCAGAAGGCCAGCATGCCCAGGTGCTTGCCCTGCGCGAAGGAGACCAGCTGGCGGGCGTCGGACTGGTCGTAGACGTGCCCGTCGTCGTTCTGGCCGAGCATCGGCGTCACCCCGAGCATCGCCCACAGCTGGGCGTCGGACTTCGCCGGGTAGAGCGACTTGAGCTGCGCCTCGGTGCTGGTGGCCGCCTGGACGGCCGCGTCGCCGTAGTCGGTGCTGCGGTAGTAGTCCATGGCCATCACGTTGACCATGTCGAGGTTCACCCCGGCGTTCTTGGCGGAGGTGACCACGTTGACGCCGTCCGAGGTGAGGCCCTCGGGCAGCACCGGCAGGGTCAGCGAGATCCGCAGGTTCGGGTGGGTCTGCTGGAGCTTGGCCAGGGCCTGGGAGCGCAGCGAGATCGACGCGGGTTCCGCGACCGCGGCGCCCTCGATGTCGAAGTCGACGTAGGTGAGCCGGTAGGCGTCCACGACAGCGGAGTATTCGGCGGCGAGGGCGCTCACCGACGAGCAGGCCTGGGCGAGTTCGATGCCGCCGGCACCGCCGAAGGACACCTTCACGTCGCCGCCGGCCGCCCTGATGGCGTCGATCTGGTCCTTGGCCCACGCCTGGCGCGGGTCGTAGGCGTTGAACCAGCTCGCCTTGCAGCCGGCCGAGGTGACGAAGCCCAGCGTGAAGCTCTTGACCCCGCCGGCCTGTGACATCGAGGTGAGGCCGGGGGTGGGCCAGGCGCCCATGTCCACGTAGGGCGCCGTGTGGACCGGTCCGGCGCTGGGATTGCCGCCGCCACCGGTGGTGCCGCCGCTGGTCGTGCCGGCGGTGGTGCCGCTCGTGGTGCCGGTGGTGGTCCCCGTGCTCGTACCGCCGCTGGTGCCCGCGGTGGTGCCGCCGGTGCTCGCGCCCGGGTCGCAGGAGCCGCCGTTCAGCTTGCAGCCGGCCGGCACACCGCTGCCCGCGCCGACCCAGCCGAAGGCCGCGGAGGCGCCGGGCGCGACCGTGCCGTTGTAGTCGCGGTTGGTGAAGGTGTAGTGCGTGCCGCTCTGGGTGAGCAGCGCGTCCCAGTAGCTGCCGACACTGCTGCCGGCCGGCAGGTCGAACTCGACCTTCCACGAACCGAGCGTGGACGTACCGCTGTTGGTGATCGTGTACTGGGCCTGGTAGCCGCTGCCCCAGTCCGCGGTCTTGACGAAGGCCGCCCCCGCGCCGCCCGCCGCGGAGGCGGTCGGGACGAGGAAGAGGACGAGCGTGCCGAAGAGCGCGAGGAGCAGGATGAGGGATCTTCGCATGGCCGGACTCCCTTTGGTCTGTACCAATGTCCCCCCGGACACTGGATACTTGACCCGCGCCGACCCCGTCAAGGGTGCCCGCACCGGCTCCGCCTGCAACTGACGTGCCGTCAACCGCCGTACGTGTCCGCGGCCTCGGCCAGCACACCGGCGAAGTCAGCCGCCAGCCGGGCGGTGTCCGGCCCCGCCAGATCCGCGGTGGTGATCCGCACCCCCGGCCCGGCGGCGATTCGGAAACGCGCACCGCCCGCCACCCACCAGCCGCGCGACCGCAGCCCGTTGACCACCGCGGACTCGTCCTGCACCGGCACCCACACGTTCAGCCCGCTCGCGCCCTGCGCCCCGATCCCGTAGCCGTCGAGCGCCCCGATCAGCGCCTCGCGCCGCTCGCGGTAGGCCGTCGCCGCGGCGGCCACCAGCGCGTCGGTGGCCGGATCGGTCATCAGCCGCACCACCGTCTCCTGGAGCACATGGCTGATCCAGCCCGAGGTCAGCAGCAGCCGGCCGTCGTGCCGGGCCAGCGTGGTCGCGTCGCCGGCCATCGCCGCCCAGCGCAGGTCGGTGCCCAGGTGCTTGGAGACGGTCCGGACATGCGCCCAGCGCGCCGGACCGTCCGCGCCCGCCGTCACCAGCGACCGCAACGGCCCGCCGGCGGTGTCCGCGCTGTGGTCGTCCTCCACGACCAGCACCTCGGGCGCCTCGGCAAGCACCGCGAGCAGGTCGGCCCTGCGCTGCGCCGACACACGTGAGCCGTACGCGTTCTGCGCCCGCGGACACAGCACCACCGCCCGCGCCCCGGCCCGCAGCGCCGACCGCAGCCCCTCGGGCCGCAGCCCCTCGTCGTCCACCGGCACCGCGACCGTACGCAGGCCCAACGCCGTTATGAGATCGAGCAGATGGTGGAAGCCGGGGTCCTCCGTGGCGACCGCGTCCCCCGGCCGCAGCTCCACCGACAGCAGCCGCGCGATGCAGTCGAGCGCCCCGTGCGCGAAGGTCACGTGTTCCTCGGGCACCCCGTCCCGCGCGAACCAGGCGCGGGACAGCTCCTCCAGCTCCGCCAGCCGCGGCGACGCCCGGTGCGAGCGCGCGCCCGGCGACAGGCGGCCGGGCGGCACCAGATCGGGCAGGAAGGCCGGATCAGGATGGCCGCCCGCCAGGTCGCGCAGCCCTTCCGGCACCCGCGGCGGCCGCCGCGAGGTCACCACGGGCGCCGGCGCCACCACCGTGCCGCCCCGCCCCCTGGTCACCACGATGCCGCGGCGCCGCAGCTCCTTGTACGCCGTCGCCACCGTCCCCGGGCTCACCCCGAGCGCGTCCGCCAGGGCGCGCACCGGCGGCAGGCTCTCACCCGGCCGCAACCTGCCCTCGGTGACCGCGTGTTCGGCGGAGGCGGAAATCTCCCTGGCCGTCGCACCCTGGATCGCATATTGTGTCGGCACAGAGTTGATTATGTATCAATACAAACGCGATGGCAAGCGCCGGCCGACGGCACACCACCGCCGATCCGAGGACGTGACGCCGTGCAGGGGGCACCGATGAGGGAACGGGCACAACGGGCACTGAGGATGCCGGAGATACCCGGCGGCCCCGACGGGCGGCGGATGCTCTGGATCAATCTGGTCGACAAGATCGGCTCCGGCCTGTGGGTCTCGGTCACCGCCCTCTACTTCGTCGTCGTCGCGGGCCTCGACACCGGCAGCACCGGACTCCTGCTCGGCCTCGGCGGCGTCGCCGGCATCGCGGGCGCCCCCCTCGCCGGGCGCCTCGCCGACCGACTGCCGCTGACCCGCGTGCTGTTCGCCGTCCAGGTCCTGCGCGCCGCCTCCGGCCTGCTGCTGCTGGCCGCCCACGGCTTCTGGCAACTCCTGCCGCTGGTCGCCCTCGGCAGCCTCGGCGAACGCTCCGCCTCCGTCCTCACCAAGCTCTTCGCCGCCCGCGTCGCCGGCCAGGACCGCCCCCGCTACCAGGCCGTCCAGCGCACCGTCGTCAACCTCGGCTACACCGTCGGCGGCCTCGCCGCCTCCGCCGCCCTGGCCTTCGGCGCCACCGCCGTCTACCGCGTCCTGCTCCTCGGCGACGGCCTGTCCTTCGTCCTCGTCGCCCTGCTGGTCGCCCGCTGCGGGGAACCGCCCTC
Organism: Streptomyces sp. NBC_00433; assembly: GCA_036015235.1. Lineage (NCBI taxonomy): Bacteria > Bacillati > Actinomycetota > Actinomycetes > Kitasatosporales > Streptomycetaceae > Streptomyces > Streptomyces sp. NBC_00433. The sequence continues at coordinate 8,420,402 of CP107926.1, forward strand.
CGCGACCAGGACCGTCGTCGCCCACCCGGCTTCCCCGGCAGGCCCCCGCGCCGTCGAGGCCCCGCGCCCCGCCAACCCCTGGCGCGACGGCGGCTACCTCGGCTACGCCGCACTCGACTCGGTCATGTTCCTCTACGGATGCGCGCTCACCGTCGGCCTCCCGCTGTGGATCGTCACCCGCACCACCGCACCGCACGGCCTGGCCGCCGCGGTCTTCGTCATCAACACCGTGCTGGTCGTCCTCCTCCAGGTCCGGCTCTCCCGCTACGGCGGTTCGGCGCGCGTCGCCGCGAACTCGCTGCGCCAGGTCGCCGTCTGGTTCCTGCTGTCCTGCGCCGCCACCGCCGTCGCCGTCCTGCACACCCGATGGGCCGCGACCGCCGCCGTGGTGGCCGCCGCCGTCGCCTTCACCGTGGTCGAGATGATCCAGTCCGCCGTCTCCTGGGAACTCTCCGTCTGCCTCGCCCCCGCACAGGCCCAGGGCGACTACGTCGGAGTGCACGGCCTCGCGCAGTCCACCTCCCGCTGCGTCGGCCCGCTGCTGCTCACCGCGGTGGTGATCGCCGCCGGACCGGCCGGCTGGATCGGCCTCGGCGTCCTGCTGGCCGGCGCCGCGCTGCTCCAGCGCCACCTCGTCCTGCGCCGCCTCGACCGGCAGCCCCGGACCGTCGCGGAGGCCCCGTTGTCAGTGGCTCCGATTACAGTCGGTGATCAGTAGGGATCGCTCGGATCCGCGTACAGGGGGAAAGATGTCACGCACCAGCAGCACAGAGAACAGCAGCCGCGGCAGCAGCGCCGGGAAGCGCACCGGCGCCCGCAGGACCGACCGCAACCGCACCGGACGCGGCAAAGCAGCACGTCAGAGCGACCGCCGACCACCGGGACGCACCGCCTACCGCCGCGCCATGCGCCGCGAAGCACCCACCGTCGTCGGACTGCTGCTCGACGACCACGACTTCGCCGTCATGACCGGCTATCCGAGCTTCCCCTTCCGTGACTACGGACTGTATCTGCACCACCTGGACGGGCTGCTCCGCTCCCTGCACGCCCAGGGCACCAGCGTCGCCGTCACCCTCTTCGACCCCGAGCGGTACGCCGACCACTGCGCCGACACCCGCCGACCCCCGGACACCCCCGCCTCCCGCATCCACTACACGGCCGCGGTCAGCACCACGGGACCCGCCGTCCCCTACACCCGGCAGCCCCTCGCACTGCTGCGCGTCCAACTCGCCCACGAGGCGGCCCTCCGCGCCACCTGGGACCGCGCAGGCGACATCCTCACCGCCGCCGGCCAGTGCCCCGACTGCGAAGGGCCGCTCGCCCACTGCGCCTTCGACCTCGCCTCGCACACCCTGCTGCGGATCGTCGAAGCCGCGGGCCCCGGCACCCACCACTTCGTGTGCAGCCTCCCCGCCGCCGACGGGGACCCGCTGCTCGCCGCCGCCCACATCACCGCGGACCCCGACGGAGACATGCACGTCTCCGACACCGAAGCCCTCGTGCTCTGCACGGTCATGGCCGCCGCCCGCATCGCCACCCGCCCCGGCGGCCTGGTCCTGCGCACCACCGACAGCGAGGGGACCGACACCGTCTACGGCTGGTCCCTGCACCCGGACGGCCCCCACCCGCTCACCGAGGCCGAGGTCTTCAACGCCTACTGCACCGACCCCGACACCGGCGACCCCGTGCCGCCCGAAGGCGGAGTGCGCTACCGGGCAGGCCTCCCACTGCCACCACCCCTGCCGGGCGACTACTAGCCGGGCAGAAGATGACGCCCGCGCGCCGGGGTGCGCCGCGGCGCCGACGGGCCGGGCAGCCGGCAAGCGGGAAGGGCGCCCCACCCCGAGGTGAAGCGCCCTTCCCGATGACTCCCGCGCGCCCCTGACCCGGGCGGCGGCTACTCGCCGGACAACACGCCCTGGACGGCCCGCCGCGCCTCGTCCGCGCTGTCGGTCGCCCGCGCGGCGGCCGCCGCACGCTCGCACTGCGCCAGCGTGAACTTCGCCAGCGTCGCCCGCACATACGGAATCGACGCCGCACCCATCGAAAGGCTGGTGATGCCCAGACCCGTCAGCACACACGCGAGCAGCGGATCCGCCGCCGCCTCACCGCACACACCGCAGCTCTTCCCCTCGGCCTTGGCCGCCTCCGCGGCCTGCGCCACCAGGTCGAGCAGCGCGGGCTGCCACGGGTCCTGCCACCGCGCCACCGCGCCCACCTGCCGGTCGGCGGCGAAGGTGTACTGCGCCAGGTCGTTCGTGCCCAGCGAAAGGAACTCCACCTCCTGCAGGATCGACCGGGCCCGCAGGGCGGCCGACGGGATCTCCACCATCGCGCCGAACTTCGCCGCGAGACCCGCAGCGCGGCACGCCTCGGCGAACGCCTTCGCGTCCTGGCGGTCCGCCACCATCGGCGCCATGACCTCCAGATAGACCGGCAGGCCGGCCGAAGCCGTGGCCAGCGCCCGCAGCTGGGTGTTCAGCACCTCCGGGTGGTCGAGCAGCGAGCGCAGCCCCCGCACACCCAGCGCCGGGTTCGGCTCGTCCGCCGGCGTCAGGAAGTCCAGCGGCTTGTCCGCGCCCGCGTCCAGCACCCGCACCACGACCCGGCCGCCGGGGAAGGCCTCCAGCACCTGCCGGTAGGCCTCGACCTGCTTCTCCTCCGACGGCGCGTTCGCGGAGTCGTCGAGGAAGAGGAATTCGGTACGGAAGAGCCCCACGCCCTCCGCGCCCGCCGCCACCGCGGCCGGCACATCCGCGGGACCGCCGACATTCGCCAGCAGCGGCACCTTGTGCCCGTCCGACGTGGCACCAGGACCGGACGCCGCCGCCAGCGCCGCCTTGCGCTCGGCGGCCGCCTCGGTCAGCGCGGCCTGCCTCTCCGCGCTCGGTTCCACGAAGACCTCACCCGTACTGCCGTCCACCGCGACGACCGTCCCCTCGGACAGCTCACCCGCGCCCGGCAGCGCCACCACAGCGGGCACACCCAGCGCACGCGCCAGGATCGCGCTGTGGCTGGTCGGCCCGCCCTCCTCGGTGACGAAGCCGAGCACCAGCGCCGGGTCGAGCAGCGCCGTGTCCGCCGGCGCCAGGTCCCGCGCGATCAGTACATACGGCTCGTCGCTGTCCGGCACCCCCGGCATCGGCACACCCAGCAGCCGCGCCACGATGCGGTTCCGCACGTCATCGAGGTCCGCCACCCGCCCGGCCAGGTAGTCCCCGGCGCCGGCGAGCAGAGCCCGGTAAGAGGCGAAGGCGTCGTAGACGGCACGCTCCGCCGTGCTCCCCACCGCGACCCGCCGCTCGACGTCGGCCATCAGCTCCGGGTCCAGCGCCATCAGCGACTGGGCTTCGAGCACCGCCTGCGCCTCACCGCCGGCCAGGTTCCCGCGGGCGTTGAGGTCGGCCGCCACCGCCTCCACCGCCTGCCGCGCGCGCCCCTGCTCGCGAGCGGTGTCCCCGGACGCGATCTGCTTGGCCGGCGGCTCCAGGACCGCCGTGCCCATGTGCCGTACCTCGCCGATCGCCACACCGTGGCTGACACCGACACCCTGCAGCGTCGTCTCCATGAGTCCCCGCCCTACTTCCAGCTGAAAAGGGTGTCGCCGGCCGCCACCTCGGCGGCCTCGACCAGATCCGCCAGCGCCTCGGCGGTGGCCTCCAGCGCGACCACCGGGCAGATCGGCGACTTCCCCAACGCCTCCACGGCCGCCGGGTCCCAGCCCACGACCGCCTGACCGCGGGCGACGGTGTCGCCCTTGGAGACCAGCAGCTCGAAGCCCTCGCCATTGAGCTGAACAGTGTCGATGCCAAGATGGATCAGCACACCGTGGCCGGCGTCGTCCACGACGACAAAGGCGTGCGGGTGCAGGGAGACGATCACTCCGTCGACCGGAGACACCGCCTCACCGGGCTCGCGCACCGGGTCGATCGCCGTGCCGGGACCCACCATCGCTCCGGAGAAGACGGGGTCGGGCACCGCTGCGAGCCCGATGACCCGGCCGGCGAGGGGAGACGAAACGGTCGTCATGGGGGAAGCCTCCTAGATGCGGAGATCACAACGCCGTCACAGCCTGTCACGGGACGGCGAGCCGCGACAGCAGCCTAAGTCATGGCAAGTAGGGATTCCGCCCGAGGCGTACCTCCTGCACACCCGTCCGGATCCCCACCCCCGATTTGCCCCGTGCGGGGGAGTCCAGTAGGTTGGCACGACCGCCTCGACGAGACCCGCGGAAACGTGTGCGCTCGGAACGGGGTTGGTAATTCCGACCGAATAGCTTCTGCTAAAGTCGGAGACACAACGAAGGGAAAGCCCGGAGGGGCCGGTGAAACGGTCTCGAAGGAAGCTTCCGTTCCTTGAGAACTCAACAGCGTGCCAAAAGTCAACGCCAGTTATGTTGATACCCCGTCGCGTACCTCTTGTGGGTGCGTGATGAGGTTCCTTTGAAGAAAAAACACACAGCGAGGACGCTGTGCACCTGGGGATTATTCCTCCCTGGGTGCCGCTCTTGCGTGGTGGACCGGGATATCCCGGATGCATTCACGGAGAGTTTGATCCTGGCTCAGGACGAACGCTGGCGGCGTGCTTAACACATGCAAG